>MWDG01000036.1 GCA_002070455.1 Deltaproteobacteria bacterium ADurb.Bin151 | reverse complement strand
ATTGCTTACAAAAATGCTGACAATGGCGGAATCTCTGCCGGAGTTTACAGAAATTAAAGTCAGCGAAGCAATGGCGGAGAAGCTAAAGAACGGGTTTCAGCCGGATGTGGATATGATGCGGCCCAATGTTCTTCCTTTTCTTGCGGTGGGAGATATGGTAAAGTTTGTGAATCACCGTGGTGATCTGGTGGCCGTGGCCGAAATGTTATTGCCCCAAAGCGCAATGGCCGGACAGGATGGTAAAAGCCAGACGGCCAGGATGCTTAGAGTGTTTAATGATATAAGCCAATAATAAATTGAAATTATTAAGGAATTAATATTAGAGGGAGGGAAAAAAGCGTGTTGACTTTGGAAAAGAGAAAAGCATTGATCGAGGACTACCGGCTTCACGAGAAAGATACCGGTTCTCCTGAAGTTCAGATTGCCCTTTTGAGTGCGAGAATTGAATATCTTACCGAGCATTTTAAGGCACATCAGAAGGATCATCACTCCCGTCGGGGTTTGCTGAAACTCGTCGGCCAGAGAAGAAGATTGCTCAATTACATTAAAGAAGATAATGTAGAGCGTTACAGAAACATAATCAAAAGACTGGGCCTCAGGAAATAACAGAATCCGTTCAAGGGCGGAAGGCAAAAGGACAACCGATTGGACAAGTATTGAGATGTGCCTGCGTCAATCGGCTTTTGCGTTTCGCCCTTGAATTCGGTAGCAAACGCCTTTCCGGCTTTTTCCCGGAATTGAGTGATTGGGTATCGAAATTGTATTTTCCTTGGAAAATCGATAATTTCCCGCGCAATCGGGCGGAAAATTTCCATTTCCTGTCCCGGGCAACAACCCAAAAAAGTGGAGGAAATTGAATGAGTAACAAATTCAGTACGGATTTTGCGGGGCGTAATTTTACAGTGAAGACCAATTACGTGGCCGCGCAGGCGGACGGTTCCACGCTGGTGTATTATGGCGATACCGTCGTATTATTGACAGCAGTGTCGTTGAAAAGTGTGAGAGAAGGCGTTGATTTTCTGCCTCTTACCGTGGACTATCAGGAGATGACCTTTGCCGCCGGCAAAATTCCCGGAGGATTTTTTAAGAGAGAAGGACGTCCCAACGAACGTGAAATTTTAACATCACGAATTATTGACCGGGCAATTCGCCCCCTGTTTCCCAAAGGGTATTATTCGGAAACCCAGATTGTCGCGACGGTGCTTTCCGTGGATAAGGAAAACGATGCGGATGTTGCCGCCATGATCGGCGCCTCTGCCGCTCTGGAAATATCGGATATCCCTTTCAAGGGTCCGATCGCCGGCGTGCGCATCGGCCGGATCGAAGGGGAATTGGTTGCGAATGCTTCACCGGAAAAAATGCAGGACAGTGAAATGAGCCTTTTTCTGGTGGGGCGAAAAGTGACACCGGGCAGGTCAGGACGGCCTTATGATGTAGAACTGGTCATGATGGAAGGTGAAGCGAAAGAGGTTGCGGAAGACATTATTGTGGATGCCATCAAGTTCGGTCTGGAAGCCATTCGCCCGGTCATTGATCTTCAGGATCAGATGCGCGCGGCGGTCGGCAAGGACAAGCGCTCCGTGGAAGAAGCACCGCCGGATGAAGATCTGATTGCCCGCGTCAACGCAGAGGCTCTGCCGGGCCTGAAGGAAGGTTACGGCATGCCGCGCAAACTGGAACGGTACGCCAAACTCGGCGAAGTCCGGGAAACTGTCATAAAAAATATTAGCGCCGGTGATGCTGCGCTGGCCAAGAAAGCGGCAGCGATTATTGAACATCTTGAATCCCGAATCATTCGGGACATGATTATTCAGGAAAAAAAGCGCATTGACGGGCGATCTTCGACCGACATCCGCCCGATCAGTTCAGAGGTAGGCGTGCTGCCGCGCGCCCACGGTTCAGCTCTGTTCAATCGCGGTGAAACGCAGGCGATGACGGCCCTTACCCTGGGAACGTCTTCAGATGAACAGCGCATGGATTACGTAGGCGGGGAAGAACTCCGTTCTTTTCTTCTGCACTATAATTTCCCTCCCTACAGCGTGGGCGAAGCCAAATCGCTGCGCAGTCCCGGCCGGAGAGAAATCGGCCATGGTGCGCTGGCCCGTAAAGCTCTGGTGCCCGTGCTTCCGCCGGCTGAACAGTTTCCCTATACGATCCGGATTGTTTCAGAGATTCTTTCTTCCAACGGTTCGTCTTCCATGGCAACGGTCTGCGGTGGAATTCTTTGTCTCATGGATGGCGGTGTACCGGTGAAGGACATTGTCGCGGGCATTGCCATGGGGCTGCTCAAGGAAGGCGACGAGGTTGTCATTCTGTCCGACATTCTGGGAGACGAAGATCATGCCGGTGATATGGATTTCAAAGTCTGCGGCACGGAAAAAGGTGTTACCGCCATGCAGATGGACATTAAAATCGACGGTTTGACCGAGGACATTCTCCGCAAGGCGCTGGCTCAGGCCAGGGATGGGCGAATGCACATTATCGGAAAAATCCGTGAAACGATGTCCGCACCGCGACCGGATATCTCGCTTTATGCGCCGCGCATTACCACCGTCAAGGTAAAAGAAGATCAGGTACGTACAGTCATCGGTTCCGGTGGCAAGAACATCCGCCAGATCATCAGTGAAACCGGTGTGACCATCGACGTGGAAGATGACGGAACGGTGACGATTGCTTCTGCTGATGCGGAAGCAGCAGCGCGTGCCGTGGCGATGGTGAAATGGTTGACCGAAGAAGCGGAAGTAGGAAAGATTTACCGCGGCACCGTCAAGAAAATCGTTGATTTTGGCGCATTTGTCGAAATTCTGCCCGGGACGGAAGGCCTGTTGCATATTTCGCAAATAGCCAAGGAAAGAATCGCCAAGGTGACGGATGTTTTGCAGGAAGGCGATGAGGTCATGGTCAAGGTACTGGAGGTCGATAAGTCCGGCAAAATTCGCCTTAGCCGCAAGGAAGCACTGGGTGCCGAAACCGCTTAGTTCATGCTTTTCTTAAAGTTTGCAGTAATTTGAGCAGGGGCAAATGACCATTTGCCCCTGCCTGCTTGTGCCTTGAATTCCCGGGAAAATGGAAAAAGTAAAAGCTTACGTTCAAAGAATTTTGGGAAATGAAGATATTCCCTTGCCGAAGTACATGACCGAACAGGCGGCGGGAATGGACATTTTTGCAGCCGTAAAGGCCGATGAAACAATTCTTCCCGGCGAGCGCAGGAAAATCCCGACGGGGATCGCCATTGCGTTACCTGAAGGTTATGAGGCACAAATCCGGCCGCGAAGCGGATTGGCGATTCATCAGGGAATCACGCTTTTGAATTCTCCCGGAACCATTGACGCGGATTATCGCGGGGAAATCGCCCTGATTGTCATCAATCACGGCAAAGAACCTTTTTCTGTGCAAAGGGGAATGCGTCTGGCGCAAATGGTGATTTCAAAAGTCTGCCGCGCACAATGGGTTGACTCACCCAATCTGAATGAAACAGCAAGAGGCAATGGCGGTTTCGGACATACCTGATTAAACATCACAAGCACGTTGCGGATGTTTCGTTTCGTAAAGACCGGAAGCGCGCAGCATTTGCAAAGCGCAATCATCGGTACATTCCTCACCGGGAAGGCCAGAGACCTTCAATTATTGAACAAAACACTCTCAATGGCCACTCAAAAGGAAGTTGTTTGGGCAACAGACCGTTTATTCAAAATGCAGATGCTGCCGGAATTTCGCCTGTTGTTTTTTGCATTTACTCTGAAACAGTGATATAAATAAATAAATTGTATCCATACGACAGGGTTTATGAAAAAATTCAAAGTCAAAAAAACGATTCAGGAAATCAACGAAAAGATCAAAAAGGGACGAGCTGTCGTTGTTACCGCTGAAGAAATGATTGATGTGGTTCAAAGGCATGGCGATGTGGAAGCGGCGCGCCGGATTGACGTTGTAACGACAGGTACCTTCGGTGCTATGTGTTCCTCAGGCGCTTTTCTGAATTTTGGGCATACCTCACCGAAGATCAGGGCTTCCAGGGTCTGGCTGAACGATGTTCCCGCCTACGGCGGAATTGCGGCGGTTGACTGTTATCTGGGTGCTACGGAAGTGGTGGAAGGTGACCCGCTCAATAGCGTTTATCCCGGAGAGTTCAACTACGGCGGCGGGCACGTGATAGAAGATCTGGTCTCCGGTAACGTGGTAAAATTGAGGGCGGAAGGTTATGGGACCGATTGCTATCCGTCGCGTAAATTTGAAAAAAATATCACGATCAAAGATTTGCGTGATGCTGTCTTGTTCAATCCGCGCAACGCCTATCAAAACTACAATTGTGCCGTAAATCTATCAGATACAACGATTTATACCTATATGGGCATGCTGCGACCCAGGATGGCCAACGCCTCCTATTCGACTTCGGGCCAGTTGAGCCCCCTGTTTAACGATCCTTTCTACCGTACGATCGGTGTTGGAACAAGGATATTTTTGGGAGGCGCTCAGGGGTTTGTGGCCTGGCCTGGAACGCAGCATCATCCCCATGTCGTCAGAGGGGCCAATGGTGTGCCCAAGGAAGGTGCGGGTACCATGGCCGTTGTCGGCAATTTAAAGGAGATGAGTCCGGAATGGCTGACCGGTGCCAGTATTTTAGGCTATGGCACTTCATTGTTTGTCGGTGTGGGTATTCCCATTCCCGTTCTGGATGAAGAAATGGCGCGGTATACCGCCGTGAAAGACGCGGATATTTATACTCAGGTGTACGATTACAGTATGGACTATCCCAAGGGCAGTCCGGTGTCTTTGGCGGAAGTCAGTTATCAGGACCTGCGAAGCGGAGTGATTATGATTGACAACAAGAAAGTCATTACCGCGCCGATGTCCAGTTATTATAAGGCAAACCAAATTGCAAATATCCTGAAAGACTGGATTGAAGCCGGGAAATTTCTGCTCGGTGAATCGCAGCAGAATCTGCCCGGCGTCAGTTGATGAATGGATGCTTCTGTTTCATAAAGTTGTGACGGCTGCAGGGTCGTCTTGTCATTTTCAATATTGTATATAAAAATCAACCTTACAAAAATTAATATTGACTGAAATAACAGGAAGTTAAAAAGCCAATAAAATACTTTTTTATTAAAGAATATTAAAGAATATTAAAGAATATTTATGATGATTAAACTTTTTTCTTGACTTTCCTTTTGAAATATAGTTTTTTAGATACAAACTAAAAGGTATTACTTTAAATCGCTATGGAAAAAATCAGGAAAAATAGAGTAAAAAAGTATCGAGAATCTATTCCTCTGAGTATTTCCGAACTTGCCCGCAAAGCGGAATTAACGCCGCAGACGATTGCTAAAATGGAAAAGGGCATCGCCACGCGAAAGAATTCGGAGTTGAAAGTTGCCAAGGCACTGCAGAAAAAACATGAAGAAGTTTTTCCTCAATAAGGGCAATTTTTATTTTTCGATATCGGGCCCCGAGGGATTTTTTGTAAATGAAGATAGGCAGGTATTTGATCGCTTTTTTATTTTTAATGACACTTTTAATCACCTTTGGCAATCGAGGAGTCGTTGATAATTATTTGATGGGAGAGAGACTGGCGCTGCTGAAAGCGGACAATGATGAGCTGGCAAGGCAAAACAAGGAGCTTGGCAAAACAATACTTCTGTTGCGCAGAGACCCTGCATATATTGAATCGATTGCGCGCAATGAACTTGGAATGGTAAAAAAAGGTGACGTTGTTTACCGGCTGGCAAAGTGATGAAAAGCATTTTTTCACGTTAAAAACAACTTGACGGTGCTTTAATGGATTTAAAAGAATTATTTACAGGGAAAAAGAAACTTGTTGGCCTGGACATCGGTTCAAGCTCTTTGAAGCTCGCTGAAATCGAGAGCACATCCAACGGATATGTTTTGAACCGGTTTCGTCAAATGCCCATTCCTCCCGGAGTGATTGTTGACGGTATCGTGGAGAACACGAGTGCTTTGTCAGCTGCGGTGAAAGAACTTTTCCACAATTCCGGATGCAAGGGAAAGGGGATCGTCACTTCTCTTTCCGGTGGTTCGGTGATTGTAAAAAAAGTCACTCTTGCCCAGATGGAAGAAAAGGATCTGCGTGATTTGATCCGCGATGAAGCCGGTAAATATCTTCCTTTTGATAATATGGATGATGTGAATTACGATTTCCAGATTCTGGGGGATAATGAATATAACCCCAATCAAATGGAAGTGATTATTGTCGCCGCCAAGAAAGCCGATGTCAACAGCTATTTGGATGCGCTGACGGCAGCCGGTCTCACGGTTACGATTATGGACGTGGATTCTTTTGCGTTGGAAACCATGTATGAAACCAACTATGAATTTGCAGAGGATGAAATCATTGTCATTGTCAATATTGGGGCAACCCTGACCAATATCAACGTCATTAAAGGCGGAATGTCCATCTTCACCAGAGATTTTACCGTTGCCGGAAACACGATCACTGAAGGTTTGCAGGCAAAATACAAGGTGTCGTCGGAAGAAGCGGAAAAAATGAAAACAGAAGGACCTCAGGGCAGTGATCAGGACAACATGGAACTGAAAAATGCCATTCTGGATTGCGCAGAACCGATATGTTCGGAAATTGAGAGATCCATTGACTACTTCCGGTCAACTTTCGGTGCCGATTACATCAAGCATGTGTATCTTTCCGGCGGGTCATCAAGAATCTCCGGTTTAAGCGGCAATTTGTCCCAGAGATTGGGTATCGAGACGGATTTAGTCAATCCGCTCTTGAAAATTGGATACAACAAGAAAAATATTGATGCGGGCAAGCTCGAGAGCATCAAGACAATCGGTGCTGTAGCCATTGGGCTGGGTTTGAGAAAAATAGGTGATAAATGATTAAAATTAATCTTTTACCTTACCGTGAAAAAGAAAAGAAAGAAAATCTTGCAAGACAGGTAACGATCATTGCGGGTTTGTTTCTCCTTTTTCTCCTTTGTCTTGCCTGGGGTTATTTCTACATGTCTTCTCAAGTGAGTGATCTGGAAACAAAACTTGCAGATTCGCAGAAAACCTTGAAAGCCCTGGAGGCAAAAGTAGGCGATCTGGAAAAGTTTAAGCAGGAGAAAGCGGAGCTTGAGTTGAAACTTGGAGTAATTGGCACGCTGGAGGAAAACCGTCTGCTGCCGGTGAAAACGCTTGATGACTTGTCCCTGCTTGTTCCGCAGCAGAACATCTGGCTTACAAAGATCACGCAGGATAAAGATATTTTGAAAATAGAGGGAGTCGGCCGGGACAATATTGTTGCCGCAGATTTTATGAAAACCATTGAAAAGTTTGAGCCGATCCAGTCTGTGGATTTAGTTTCTTCAAAAAAGCTGGTGATTGCCGACATGACTTTCCAGCAGTTTATCTTTTCCTGCAAAATGAAAAAGGGATTTTAATTTATGGCCATAACAGCTAACGACATCAAAAAACTGTCTCCGCAGGCCAAGGCCCTGATCGTCATTGTGGTTATTCTGGTCATTGGCTATCTTTATTATTTTTATTTTTTATCGGATCTCATAGCGAAAAAGGCAACTCTTGAAAAAGAAAATCAGGACATTCAGGTTCAGATTAAACAAAAAGAAAAAGTAGCCCTGGAACTCAATAAGTACAAGGGTGAGGTTGACAAACTGACAGATAACTACAAAGTGGCTTTGTTAAAACTTCCCGACCAGCGGGAAATCCCCGGCCTTTTTCATTCTGTCTCTCTGGCAGGTAAGGATGCGGGCATTGAATTTTCATTGTTTGAGCCGAAGCCTGCCATACCGAAAGGCATGCCGGAGGCCGCAAAACCGAAAGTTTCAGCCATGCTGAAACCATCCGATCAGAGACCGGAAGGAGCGCAGAAGGCGGATGCCCAGAAGCCGGTTAAGGACAAACCCGGTGATAAGAAAAAGGAGCCGGAACCTTTTTACGAGGAAATACCGGTAAAAGTGACCGTGACAGGCAGTTTTCAAAATACAGTCCACTTTTTCGAAAAAGTGGCCAAACTGCCGCGCATTGTCAATGTTTCCGATATTTCCATGGGTGACAGAAAGAATGTGAAAGGCCGGGGAGATCTTATTACTACATCCTGTACCGTGAAAACGTACATGTTTGTAGATAAAAAAAGAGCAGACAAGTGAAAAGAAAAATGAAAAAAATTAAAATGATCATTTTGTGTAATTTGCTGATTCTTTTTATGGCGGCTTTCAGTGTTCACTGTGCTGAACCGGTCAATCCCGTCCCACAGGCGAAGCCGTCAACACCCGCAGCCAGCAACATGCCGTCGGCAACACAGACACCGCCTTCCTCACCTCAGATTACATCGCCACCTCAAGTGCCGGGGGCCTCTGCGCAGGGCACCATGACGCCGGTTCTCTCATCTCCTTCTGCGCCTGCATCCGCCAGTGCATACAGTTACAATCCGGCGGGTAAACCGGATCCTTTCAAACCGTTTGTTGACGTGGATGTTAAATCCGCGCAGAAGAAAAAAGATGAATCCATCTTTCCACTGGAGAGGGCTGAGATTGACAGTTTCACACTTGTGGGGATTGTCGGTGATTCATCAAAGAGAGCAGCAGTGGTTCAGGATGCAAACAAAAAGTTTTATCCCGTTTTTGTCGGGTCGCACATTGGCACTCGTAAGGGAAAAGTGACTGGTATTTTATCAGATCAGGTAATAATTGACGAATTGGATGACAACAATAAGGTAAGAAAAATTGTTTTGAAACTGCGTAAAAATACTACGAGGTAAAATCATGAAAAAATATTTATCCAAAGTAATCCCTGCTTTTATCATCATCTCGATGTTTCTTTTTTTGCCGGCCGGGGTGATTACGAATTTAAATGCAGATGAGAATAACGATTCCGGTGTGGGTTACCTGGAAAATATATTGTTTGAAAAATTATCCGGGCGGGAAAGAATCAGCCTTGTCGTATCTCAACAGCCCCAGGTTGCTCCTCCCTCCATACAATCCGACGGGAACCTCCTGATCCGTCTGGATGATCTTTTTGCTCCCGAACACATGCGAAACAGTGTCGGCGAAGGGCGCTTGCTGAATGTAGCCAGTGTTTCGGCCCAGCAGCAGACGGAGGCGGGCAGGCAGTGGGTTAATTTGAGAATCAGATTAAAGGAAAACGTTCCCTACACCATAAGGCAGGACGGGAAAATTATCGTCATTGATTTTAATATTTCCGGAGTCGAAGCAAAGCTGAAGAAGGCATCAAAACTGGTTGACAGAAGTCAACGAAGCAGTCTTGCGCAGACAGAGATGGAACGATCCGATCAGCGCGACGGCACAAAAAAATACACGGGGAAAAACATTTCGCTTGATTTTCAGGATGCTGATATTAAAAGTGTTTTACGTTTAATGTCGGAGTATGGCGACAAAAGCATTATTGCCGGTGATGATGTGAAGGGTAATGTCACCTTAAACATGAAAAATGTGCCGTGGGATCAGGCGCTGGAGTCCATCCTGAAGATTCACGGGTTGACAAAACAGCAATCGGGAAATGTCATTACGGTCATGACGCTGGAAAGAAAGAAAAAAGATGAAAAAGACAAAAAAGATGCCGATGCCGAGCAGTATAAAGCTGAGGAAGAGCGAAGGGCAAGAGCACTGAAATCAGATGTTGAAAAAGGAAAATTACGCCAGATTATGATCGAAGCGAAAATTGTGGAAGTTTCAGAAGAATTTGTTCGGAATCTGGGCGTGCAATGGGGAGTCGGCAACCATTCATCCGTCGGGGATTATGGTCTTGGGTTATCGGCAGGCACCAATCCACTTACCCAGACCAATGCGAAAACTCTATCCTATCCTGCGGAGATTCCGTTTTCAAAATACGGCACCACCGATTTGCTGGAGATGGCGGCGGTTAATTTCCCTTCGAGTGTTCTGGGACCGACTTTAGGTCTCGTTTTTGGCGGCGCCCGCAGTTTCATCGAGGTTCAGCTTTCAGCCATGGAGGCGACAACACAGGGCAAGGTAATTTCATCCCCTAAGGTTGTTACAATGGATAACGTGAAAGCCGTTATCAAGCAGGGTGATGATGTTCCGTATGTAACGCCCGCTTCAGGGACGTCGCCTGCGACGGTCACTTTTAAGGAAGCGGTATTGCGTCTGGAAGTAACTCCGAAAATCACGGATGACGGACGGATTTCCATGGAAATCAAAGCGACGAATGACACTCCCGATTATGCGCAGGGAGAGAAGCTTCAGGGCAATCCGCCCATTCGTAAAAACGAAGTGGAATCAAAAATTGTTGTATCGGATGGGGACACGGTTGTTATTGGTGGTGTGTCCAGGATTCAGGATGATAAAATAGACAGCGGTGTGCCCTGGTTTTTAAAGATTCCGATTTTCGGCTGGCTTTTCAAAACGGAAAATCTCAAACAGCAAAAAAGGCAATTGATGATCTTTATCACACCGAAGATCCTGGCGGGGTCCGGTCAAATTGAAGATGCATGTGATACGAGCCTTGATGATATAGACAAGTGCCGAAGCTGGCAATAAGAGGAAGTGAACATAACGGAATCCCTCTGCGTTGGCATGCGCGGAGGGATTTTTTCAATGTATTCATTGGAGTTTAACAATTTTTATTGAGTTCATCTGGTCATGAAGCGCGTTAATTTAATCGTCACATCCGTTTTGCTTTGCCAGTTATTGCTGGTATCCTCCTGTGCCATGATGGCTAAGCAAAAAGCACAGGCCGAAGCCAATCAAAAGACGGGATTAGCTCTCCTGGAAGCGGGACAATACCTCGGTGCGCTCAAAGTGCTCTTAGATGCCGACAGGGATGCCCCCGATGATCCCGTTACAAATTATTATCTCGGGATTGCCTACAACGGTCGGGGAATGAGAGACATGGCGCTCGAGCGTTTTCAGAAGGCGGTCTCCCTGAAAGAGGATTACTCAGAAGCCCATAATTATATCGGCGTCATATACATGGATATGGGCCAGTGGGAAAAGGCAATAGCCGCGTTTGATCAAGCTTTAAAGAATTACCTTTACGAAACCCCTTCGCTGGCTCTTTATAATTCCGGTTGGGCCTATTACAATCTCAAAAATTACAGCAAGGCATTGTCTCAGTATCAGCAGGCCATGATTAAGGATCCGACCCGCCGTCTGCATCCGAGGATCGAAAAAAATGTCGGTTTAATCTATCTTAAGCAATCGAATTATTCCGAGGCAAAAGTGCATCTTGAAAAAGCGGTAAATTTAAATCCATCGCTTTATGATGCGCATTTTTACCTGGGAGAAACCTATATGAAACTTCATGACAATGAAAATGCCAAAAGCTCATTCAGACAAGTCATGAAGCTTGCCCCGGAGACGCCTTTTGGACAAAAGGCAAAAGAGTATCTGCAGTCTTTGAGGTGACCGGCAACAGGAAGCAATCCGTTGAACAAAAATGCTTTTCATCGATGCTTTTCTTTTCTGTTAACATGCCCTGTATAATACTTAATTTATATGGAAAATCAAAACTTCGAAAAAGAGCGTCTTGTTTTTCTCGAGCAGTATCATCAGTTGTTGTACAATAAAAAGTACCCTGACGCGCTTGCCCTCGCTGAAGAAAGACTAAAGAAAATCCCCGCTGATGCCGATGCCTATGCGGCGATCGGTGAAACGCTGATTGCGCTGGATCTCATGGACGAAGCTCGTGAACTCGTCCTCACGGTAGAGAAGAAAATATCCGAAATGACCCTGGTGCTTACACGGCTGGGGAACTTGTACGCGGAAAAAGGTTATGAAAAGGATTCGCAGTTTTGTTTTCAGAAATTCATGGCTTTGAATCCTTCCCTTCACAGCACTCAGGAATCGATCCCCGATGCGAAAATCCTGCAGGGTGTTCAAGAGGCGGAAGGAAAAACAGAAGATCGTGACAAGGATCTTTCATCTGAATACGCGATCCGCACGCTGTCAGGCTGGCTGAAAAATATTCAAAGGATCAGGACGCATGCCGAAAATGACAGATGATACGACCCTTGCCAGGGTCCATTCCATGCGGGATAAATTTCCAGATTTTCAGGTTGATGGTATTTTGTTTTCCTGCATGAGCAGTATTCGCTATCTGTCAGGATTTACCGGGAGTGACGGTGCCCTGGTTTTGGGGACTGACGGTGCCATATTGCTTGTTGACGGTCGTTATACTGTACAGGCCGTTCGGGAAGTGCGAAAGATTCCTGTTGTCCAATATTCCAATAAGATACAGGCCATCGAACAGACGGTTCATGATTTGGGTCTTAAAAGAATCGGTTTTGAGGCTTCTTACGTTTGCGTGGATACGTATCAGGCGTTGATGAGAAGATTGAGAAAATCAAAACTGGTTCCGCTCGGTGATGAATTAAGAATGCTGCGGGCATGCAAAGATCGTCACGAAATCCTCGTAATGAAAAAGGCTGCGGCAATTGCATCAAAGGCGCTGGCCATCCTCTCAAAAGAAATTCGACCCGGCTGGACGGAACGCGAGGCTGCCCTGCACCTGGAAATGACGGCACGCCGGTTAGGAGGCGAACAGGTTTCGTTTGAAACAATCGTCGCTTCCGGTAAAAATGCCGCTCTTCCTCACGCAAGACCTTCAAATCGAAAGATCAAAGAGGGAGATTTTGTGGTGGTTGACTTTGGCGTTAAATATCGCGGCTACTGTTCCGATGAAACCTGTACCTTCGCAATTGGGGAATTGACAGGTGATCAAAAAAATGCTTATCGTGCCGTGCTGCGGGCTCACGATGAAGCCATAGCCTGCATCCGGGAGGGAACCGCCGCCGCAGATGTCGATGCTTTAGTTCGCGGGGTCCTGGGGGACCAATACAGCCGGTTTTTTGTTCATGGAACAGGCCATGGTGTCGGGCTGGAGGTTCACGAGGCGCCCCGTCTGGCTCCAGGGTCAAAAGATGTTTTAAAAGCCGGCATGGTTGTCACGGTGGAGCCCGGCCTTTATTATCCGGGTCGCTGGGGTATTCGTATTGAGGATACTGTTTTTGTGAAAAAAAACAGTTGCGAAAAAATCACAAAGATGAATAAAAAACTGCTCGTCATCAAATAAATACAGAGGTTATTCTGTTATGAAGGTATTTCCAGAAGACCTACTATACAGTCGAGAGCATATCTGGGTAAGGGTTGACGGAGACATGGCGACCCTGGGGATTACGGATTATGCCCAGGAATGCCTGGGAGAAATCCTCTCGATAGAATTTCCTGAAATTGATACCTATGTGGAACGCGATGAAGCGTTCGGCTCCATAGAATCCACCAAGGCCGTTGTGGACCTCATTGCGTCGGTAAGCGGGACCATTGTCAGTGTCAATGAAGACATCAACGACGACATCGGCATCATCAACAGCGATCCTCATGACACCGGTTGGCTGGTTGTGATTGAGATGGACGACATGGAACAGCTGGATGATCTTCTGGATGCTTCGGGTTATCATGATTTTGTCATGCAGCAGGAAACCGATTAATTTCTTTTATGATCTGGCGTCTTCTTAATTACCGGTCATACAGCGCCAGTGAAAATATGGCCATTGATGAAGCTGTTCTTCTGGAAACGATCCAACACAACAAGCCACCAACATTACGGTTTTATGGCTGGAGCCGCCCGGCGGTTTCTATCGGCTATTTTCAGGAATTACCAAAAGAGATTAATTATGAGCGTTGCCAATTATCGGATGTGAAGGTCGTCCGAAGGATCACCGGCGGTAAGGCCGTATATCACGAAGACGAAATCACTTATTCTGTCGCGGCAGCCGGTTCAACAGCTCTTTTCCCCGATGATGTTGCCGGAACCTATCAAACCATCAGCCGTTGCCTGTTAAGGGGGCTTGCCTATCTGGGGATCGATGCGAATCTGGCTGAAACCTCGTCTGTCGGGGCAAACGGGAGGCCAGACTTCGACACTTGCTGCTTTTCGGTCCCCGCCGGCAATGAACTGATGGCAGCCGGCAGGAAAATCTGCGGGAGCGCGCAGACAAGAATACGAGGAGGATTTCTGCAGCACGGATCCATGCTGATGAGCTTTGACCCGGTCCAAACAGCCGCCATGATTCTGTCGTCCGATGCACCGGAGTGTCATGCAAAACTGAAGAGGTCCGTTACAGCAGTGAATGAACTGCTTCCATCGCCTGTTTCTGCAGAGCAACTTTGTTTTGCATTGAAAAAAGGATTCGTTGATGAACTGAATATCGAAATCACGGAAGGAGCATTAACTCCGGCCGAAGCGGATTTGACCCGCAGACTCGCTAAGAAATATGAAAGTGATGCCTGGAATCTGGAGAGAAAAATGAAACGCATTTCACAGGTTCATTCATAATATCATGGTGCTATCTGGCCGGTGGTGCTGTTTCCACAGATATTCCTGCTGATTTCGCTGTTGGTTCAAGAAAATTGCTAATATGAAAATGAATTTAATACCAGCCAAAAAGGACTGCCGTGAATACGGAAAGACCGCTGACAGATAAAAATATTTATTTTTGTTGCAATTTTTATTCAGATCGCATATAGGAGTGCATCATTGTTCGGGGCATTGCTTTCAAAATGAAACATTTGTCACGGACAATAGTTTGATAACGGGTAACCGTCGGGAATCATTTGGAAATTTAGAATTCCATAAAAATTGGTTTCCAGGCAGGGAGAGTGATTTAAACTTATTGGAAATTTCAGGGTAGTTGACGATGCAGGACAATTTTCCCTGTGTCGTACTACCCTTTTTTTGCGTCTAAAAGTCGAAGAGATATCAAAATAAAGTTTGTAACAATGCAGGAGGAGGAAAAAAATTGGAAGTAAAGGTTATTGATAACGATGTCGAAAAAGCACTCAAGATTTTGAAAAACAAACTTTCGAAAAGCGGATTATTCAAAGAATTGAAGGTCAGACGGGCCTACGAGAAGCCTTCGGTCAAAAAGAAAAGAAAAACAATCGAAGCACGCCGAAGACTGGCCAAGGTTCAACGCCGCCGCAGTAATTAATTTTCTTCTGGAATAACAGATCGGTAATATTTAATTTTTTTGTGTGCCCGGCGCAGGAGAATAAGCAGTATGGAAAAACAATACCTGATCGACGATTTGTCCAAAGGAGAATCCTGGCGTATTTTCCGGATTATGGCGGAATTTGTTGAATCCATCGAGATTCTTTCGAACGTCCATAACGCTGTGACGATTTTCGGATCGGCCCGCCTCAAGCCGGACGATCCCTACTATCAAATGGCTGAAAGACTGGGGATGCTTTTGGCGCAGGAAGGATTTGCCGTCATTACCGGCGGCGGGCCCGGCATTATGGAAGCGGGTAACAAAGGCGCGGCGGAAGCGGGAGGCATGTCCGTCGGGATGAATATCAAATTGCCTTTTGAACAGAAGCCTAATCCCTATGCGAATCTTCAGCTTGATTATAAATATTTTTTCATCCGTAAAGTCATGTTTATCAAGTATGCCGTGGCCTATGTGATCATGCCGGGCGGTTATGGGACGATGGACGAATTTTTTGAAGCCCTGACGCTGATCCAGACCAAGAGAGTGAGAAGCTTCCCGGTCATCCTGATGGGCAAAGAATACTGGAAGGGATTGTTGGATTGGCTGAAGGACAGCATGGTGCAAAGGAACATGATCCTTCCTTTTGATCTTGAAATGATTCAGCTGATTGACGAACCGGAAGAAGTTGTCAGGCACATCAAAAAGTACGTCATTATTTAAAATTCAGTATTTTTCCTCCCCCACGAGAGTCATCGATGAACCTGGAAAAAGCAATTACCAGCTTAAAGAAGGGGAAATTTGCACCCTGTTATCTTTTATACGGGGAAGAAGAATATCTGCTTGGCGAAGCGCTCCGGCAAATCCTCGACATGATTGTCCCTGCGGCCGACCGTGATTTCGGTCTTTTTTTTATTGACGGTGGAAATGAAGACATTGATCTTCTGAAAAGCCATCTTCTCGCGCCGTCGCTTTTAGGCGGTCCGAAAGTTGTTGTCGTCAAAAATACAACGATTTTTCAATCGCGTGAAAACCTGAGTGTTCTGATCCAAAAAATCCGTGACAACATCGATGCAAACCCCGATAAAGCTGCAAAATATTTTCTGGCTTTTCTGAAACTGTCCGGTTTTGCCTGGGAAGATATTCAGGATGCCGGGTGGCAGAAAATCACCGATGAGCAGTGGCGCAAGGCGGTCGAGGATGATCCGGGCGAAGACAGGAATAAATGGCTGCCCCGGATGATCGACATATGCAACAACAGAGGATGGACAACCGGTGATTTTACTGATCCTTCAGAGCAGTTTGAACAGCTCCTTCAGCAGGGGTTTCCGGCAGGGAATTGCCTGATTCTGACCGCTGAGGCAGTTGACAAGAGAAAAAAGATATTCAAGGTGATCGACAAGGCAGGCATTGTCCTTCATTTTGGCTCAATAAAAGGAGAATCGGCCACAAGAGAAACCTTTAGACTTGAAGCCCAGAAAATCCTTGGCCGTAACGGTAAGACCCTGACTCCCTCGGCCTGGATAGCGCTCGGGAAAAAGACCGGATTTCAGCTGCGTCCTTCATTGAATGAGTTGCAGAAACTCATTTCTTTCGTGGGTGACCGTTCTGTTATAGAAGAAAAAGATGTGGAGGATGTCGTAGGAAAAACAAAGGAGGATTCGATTTTCGATTTAACGACGGCCCTGGCGGAAAAAAATGCACAGACCGCGCTTCTGGCCCTGAAGGCAATGCTTGACCAGGGAATGCACCATTTGATGATTCTGACCATGATCAGCCGCGAAATACGCATGCTTCTGCAGGCATCCCTGCTGATCCGTTCCGGCAAACTTCCCAAATTCAGTGCAAATATGGAATACGGCACATTTCAGAAAAACATTTATCCTGTTGTGGCCGGCCTTGCTTCCGATGGGTCACGCAAAGAAGATCTGCTGGTGAGCAAGCATCCCTTTGTGATTTACAATGCCCTTCGCCATTGCAGCCGGTTTCCCTATCCCGTTTTAGTGAATTATCTGGATGATTTAGTCAATATAGACAGGGCCATGAAGTCTTCGTCAACAGATCCGCAGCTGCTTATAGAAAACTTTTTGATTAAAGCCTGTACTAATAAAGTTTCCTGATCTTCGTTTGGGCTTGTCTTTTGGCCTTGGACAGCCTGCGGGCGGGCCCTTTTTTACCGGCCGGGCGTCCAGATTCTTCCTCGTCCGTGTCTTTTTCTTCCTGAAAGTCGTCATTAGGCCCGGTCAGCTGCCGGTTCACAATCGATTCAAATTCAATGGATGATAATGTGGCCTTGCCCTTGCGTGTGGCGTAAGAGGTAATTTCCCGATCGGAAGAGACCAAAAGGATTTCCTCATCAGTGGAGGCCGTAATTCTTTTCAGAACATCGTCGGCCTTGACGCCCCGGCTCGAATAAATGATTTGAATGCCTGAATGATAGTCCCGTTCCTCCTGCGGTGAGCCGCTGACCCAGCCGTCAAAAACAACGGTAATCCGGTGACCTTTTCTTTGACGGTAGCGGGAAAGCCAGTCAATCAGGGCCTTGCGACCCGCCTCAAGGCTCTGCCGTTCAAAACGCTTAAGGTCAACGGACTGCCGGATCAGATTATAGCCGTCAATGAGAATATGCATAGTTAATTTTTACACATTGCCGCTTTTGGATCAATAAAAAATTCTGGTATTTTTCTTGACTTGACGGTTGTCTGTCTGCTACCGTCCAACATCTTCGGCTCGCTGTTGAAAAGGCTGATCTTCTGCGCTGCTGTGGGATTTGGGCATGCTGACGTACAATTTCCATACGTTTTGCCACACAATCTGCGCATTTTCTTCAAGGGTCCTTTTTGCTCGGCCTGTTTGTGGTTTCTAGGCGGGAATAGTCCGCTTGACAATAAATAACATGGAGGCTTTTATGGAAATTAAAAAAATATGTGTGTTGGGTGCGGGCCTGATGGGAAATGGAATCGCACAGGTTTGCGCCGCTGCAGGTTTTGACGTTACCCTCAGAGACATTGAGCAAAGGTTCATCGACGGCGGCATGAACACGATCAAGAAGAACCTGAACCGGGATATGGAAAAGGGCAAAATCACCAAAGAGCAGATGGATGGAATCCTGGGCCGCATCAAACCCACGCTTGATCTGAAGGAAGCAGCCGCGGACGCCGATGTGGTTGTGGAGGTTGTCATCGAACTGATGGACCTGAAGAAGAAAGTCTATGCAGAACTCGAAGCAGTCGTTCCCTCGCATTGCCTGTTTTTCACCAACACCTCGGGTTTGAGCATTACGGAAATGGCCTCGATCACCAAGCGGCCGGATCGTTTTATCGGCACACATTTTTTCAATCCCGTTCCGGTGATGCGTTTGCTGGAAGTGATCCGCGGACAGCAGACATCGGACGAAACGGTGGAGATCGCCAGGGCCTGGGGCAAGAAAATCGGGAAGGAAGTCGTCATGGTGAATGAAGCACCGGCCTTTGTCGTGAACCGGATTTTATGCTCCATGATTAATGAGGCTTTCTTTGTGCTGGATGAAGGTCTTGCCACGGCGGAGGATATTGACAAGGCGATGCAGCTTGGCTGCAATCACCCCATCGGGCCACTGGCGCTGGGCGACCTGATTGGCCTGGATACGCAGCTTCGGATTTGTGAAGGGATGCACCGGGAACTGGGGGATAAATACCGGCCGTCGCCTCTTTTGAGGAAACTGGTTCGCGCCGGCAACCTCGGGCGAAAATCCGGCCGCGGTGTCTATGACTACAGCAAAAAATAACGAAAGATGAATGAATCGTGCGGCGGTCATCGTTCAAACGGGGCCGCCGTTTTTTTATGCAGAAAAAAAGGTATCAACTTTCATTGGCCGCAGCCTTGAGGGCGGCGATGGTTTGTGCGTAGTCGGCAGTGCCGAATACCGCTGCACCCGCGACAAGAACATCCGCGCCGGCCTTTGCTATTGCGGCGATATTCGTAAGGTTGACACCGCCATCCACTTCCAGCAGGGGCTTTTGAGGAAGCTTCGCCATCATCGAGCTTGCCCGCCTGATTTTATCCAGGGAACTTTTGATAAACTTTTGTCCTCCGAATCCAGGATTGACCGACATGATCAACAAAAGGTCAATATCCGGAAGAATTTCTTCAATTTGCGAAAGCGGCGTTGCCGGATTTAAAGAAACACCCGCCTTTTTCCCCGTTTTTTTGATGAGTTCCACGGTTCGATGAAGGTGATTGGTCGCCTCCGTGTGGACGGTAATGAAATCTGCTCCCGCATCCGCAAAGGATTCTACATACATGTCCGGATTTTTGATCATCAGGTGCACATCAAAAGGCAGCCTGGTGGATTTGCTCAGGGCGCTGATAATGGCCGGCCCCATGGTAATATTCGGGACGAAATGGCCGTCCATGACATCAACGTGAATCCAGTCCGCACCGGCTTTTTCTACCGCGGCAATCTCTTCGCCCAGTTTTGCTCCGTTGGCGGAAAGGATCGAAGGGGCAATCAGTTTCATGAAATTTTCTCCTCTATTTTTAAATAAATATACCAAAGCACTGCAACTGTCAACCGATAGAGGCAATTAGGCGATTAGGCTGTAGGCTATTAGCCTATTAGGTGAAAAGGGATGGGCGCAAAGCGCCTTACAAATTATTCTAACAGCCTAAAAGTCTAACAGTCTACAGCCTACCAGCCTCCTTATCCTTTCTGCTTGACACGGCTTGAGAAAAATTTGAATATGCGCACATGAGATTTTTATACAATATTCTTTTGCTGATTGCCGCTGTTCCCGGACTTATCTTTTTCCCTTTGAAAATGCTGATTACCGGCAAATACCGCAACAGCTTCATCCAGAGGTTTGGGGGGAGGCAGGGAGCCATCCTGGCCGGGCTGAAGGAAGGCAGGCGAGTCTGGATTCACGCCGTTTCCGTAGGCGAAGTGACGGCCGCCGCCCCGATTGTTGCTTCCATGAAAAAAAGAAGGCCGGACGTGCAGGTAGTTTTTTCAACATCCACGGAAACCGGTCAGGATATGGCCAAAAGACTGGTCAAGGAGGCGGATGTCTTTATCTATTTTCCGCTGGATTTTCCGTTTGTTGTTCGTAAGACACTGGATCTTGTTCATCCGGATGTCTTTGCCCTGGTGGAAACAGAGCTGTGGCCGAATTTTCTGGCTGCCTGCAGCAGGCGCGGCATCTCATCTTTGATGGTGAACGGAAGGATTTCCCCCCGTTCCTTTGGCAAATATCAGGCGACAGGATTTTTCTGGCGAAAAATTCTTGATAATGTTGCAGAAGCCGGAATGATATCCGATATTGACGCATCAAGAATTGCCGGCATTGGAATGTCTACTGAAAAAATCAAGATTCTGGGCAACGCCAAGTATGACGCCCTGGCAGCGATGGCGTCACCCGCTCTCCATGAAGAAATTGCAGGCCGTTTAAGAGTTCAGGATCATGAAAAATTTTTTGTTGCGGGAAGTACGCACCCTGGAGAAGAAGACGCTGTCATTGAGGCCTATAAAAAACTGCTTGCGCGTTATCCCGAATTCAGATTAATTCTTGTTCCGCGACACATCGAGCGAACCGGCAACGTGATCGGTGTTTTGCATCAGTCGGGACTGGATGATATCATCACCTTTACGGAGATCCGTAAAGGACGTCCGCGTCGGAATGAAAAGGTAATTGTGGTTGATGTAATTGGCGAACTGTTCAAGATTTATTCGCTGGGGACGATCGTCTATTGCGGCGGTTCGCTGGTTCCGAAAGGCGGCCAGAATATTCTGGAAGCTGCTGCCTGGGGAAAGGTGATTTTTTACGGGCCGTCCATGGAAGACTTCGGTCAGGAGGCGGCGCTTCTGGAAGATGCCGGGGCCGGCATTCGCATTCGCAATGCCCGGGAGTTGTCCGAGGGTATGCTACAGATACTGGCCGATCCGCAGGACGCCCGGCAACGGGGTGAACGGGGCAGGGCTGTTGTTCTTGCCAACATGGGGGCCGCCCAACGCTACGCGGAAATGATGATCAGGCACCTGGCATGACCTTCTTCCAGAGAGGTGAAAAAAGTCCTTCAGATGGCGGTGGAAAAGCAGGTGTAAAAAAGATAAGCTGGCAATGTTCAAGGAGGATAAACGTATGTTGAAAAAATACGAGGCGCTGAGCGAGCAGGTCAATCTGACAAATACGTTAATGGCGAAAGCGGTTATTTCCAAATATCTCAACCGGACGAACCTGATCTGCTATTCGGAACTTTCCCGGCTTCTTGGCTGCGAAGCATTTGTCAAGCATGAAAACCACAATCCGACCGGATCGTTCAAGATTCGGGGGGCACTGAATTTTTTTCATCATATGTCCGGGGAAGAACTGGAAACCGGAATCCTTGTGGCGACGAGAGGCAATCACGGCCTGGCAATGGCCTGGGCCGGACAATGGTTTCATGTTCCCTGTACTGTGGTAGTGCCGGAGAACAACAATCCGGAGACTAACAGAATCATTGAAAGCTATGGTGCGGAGGTCATCGTTCACGGTGAAGATTTTTACGACGCCCAGTCATACTGTGAAGAATTGGTGGACAGTGCGGGTTATTATTATGTCCAACAGGGAAACGAACCGGAGATCTTAAATGGTCTTGCCACCATGGGGCTGGAGATCCTGGAAGACCTGCCCCAGGCCGATATTATCATCTGCCCCATCGGTGGGGGAGCGGGATGCGCATCGCTTTTGAAGACCGCACGCGCGATTAAGCCGGATATCGAGATCATCGGCGTGGAGGCTCAAAATGCATCGTCTTTCTATCATTCATGGAAGAAAGGGGAAATTGTAACCCTGGATGAAGCCCGTACAATTGCCGACGGGCTTGCCGCAAGAACGGTGTTTCATCTGCCCTATGTGATCCTGAAAAACACCATCAACGATGTCGTTCTTTTAACTGAAGACGAGATCCTCGAAGGGGTTAGAATGGCACTCAACACAACACATAATCTGGCGGAAGCCGCTGGAGCCGTATCGTTGATGGCAGCTTACAAAATCAGGGACAGGATTTCCGGCAAGAGAGTGGTCATGATTATGTCCGGCGGCAACATGGAGATGGATCATCTGAAAAAAGCAATCGGGTGTTGATTTGATCCAAGACGATTGATAGACAATAGTTCCGGGGCATCCGATCGGTGTCCCGGGTTCCTAAGAATTTGAGCGGTACAAGGAGTTTTTTACATTATGACACAACCGGTAAACCCCAGTCCAACCGATTTTATCCGGGACATCATCGATGAAGGCCTCCGGGAAAACAAACATGAAGGACGCGTTGCCACGCGATTTCCGCCCGAACCCAATGGCTATATCCACATTGGACATGCCAAGTCGGTTTGCCTCAACTTCGGCATTGCCGCGCAATATCAGGGAACCTGCAATCTGAGGCTGGATGATACGGACCCGCTGGGCGAGTCCATGGAATATGTCCAGTCCATTATCCGCGATGTCCGGTGGCTGGGATTTGACTGGGGAGACCGTCTTTTTTACGCCTCAGATTATTTTGAAAAACTGTATGCTTTTGCAGTGGAGCTTATCAAAACCGGCAACGCCTATGTATGCAGCCTCAGCGCCGACGAAATGCGGGAGAGCCGGGGAACGTTCACCGAAGCGGGGAAGGAAAGCCCCTACCGGGACCGTTCGGTACAAGAGAATCTGGACCTATTTACCCGCATGCGGCAGGGCGAGTTTGCTGACGGCGCTCATACCCTCCGGGCAAAGATCGACATGGCGTCACCAAATATTGTCATGCGCGATCCGGTGCTTTACCGGATCAAGCGGGAACCTCACTACAGGACGGGAGACCAATGGGTCATTTACCCGATGTACGATTTTGCCCACTGTCTTTCCGACGCACTGGAAGGTATTACCCATTCCATCTGCACCTTGGAGTTTGAAAACAACCGCCCCCTTTATGACTGGATCGTGGAAAAACTGGTTGAGAAAAACCGTCCGCGACAGATTGAGTTTGCCCGTCTGAATTTAAGTTACACGGTTTTAAGCAAGCGCAGGCTCATTGAGCTGGTGAAGAAAAACTATGTGCAGGGTTGGGATGATCCACGTATGCCCACCGTGACGGGAATGCGTCGCCGGGGCTACACGCCGGAGGCCATCCGGAACTTTTGTGCCGAAATCGGCGTGGCCAAGAACGACAACCTGATTGATGTGTCCCTGCTGGAGCATTGTGTCCGCGAGGATTTGAATGAAAAAGCAACCCGGGTGATGTGTGTTTTGCACCCCCTGAAGGTTGTTATCGACAATTATCCTGAAGGCCGGACTGAACATTTTGAAATTCAGAACCATCCGCAGCGTCCGGAGCTCGGTTCGAGGCAGGTTCCCTTTTCCAGGGTGCTCTATATCGAACGCGACGACTTTATGGAAGACCCGCCCAAAAAATACCATCGTCTCGGACCGGGGCGGGAAGTGCGGCTTCGCAATGCCTACGTCATCAAATATGAAAGCATGATAAAAAATGAGGCCGGAGAAGTGGTCGAGCTGCATTGCACCTATGATCCGACAACCCAAAACGGACCTCCGGCCGACGGACGAAAAGTGCAGGGTGTAATCCACTGGGTTTCGGCGCAGGATGCCGTGACGGCAGAAGTGCGCCTTTACGACAGGCTTTTCACCATTCAGGATCCGGGTGGGGAAGAAGAGTTTCTGCAGCATCTGAATCCGGGCTCGCTGGAAATTCTCAGTACAGGTTATGCAGAGGCAAGCCTGAAAGACACCGTGCCGGGAAGCCAGTATCAGTTTGAGCGGCTGGGGTATTTTTGCGTTGATTTGGATACACAACCTGGGAAGCCGGTTTTTAATCGGGTGGTGGCCCTTAGAGATTCATGGGCAAGGATTGCCGGCGGGAAGTGAGAGTGGCACAATCCCTTCTATCAACACATGATTCCTAAAGACTGAGCGTTCCTCTGTCTGTTTTGCAAGAAAAGCTGGATTAAAGCTTCCCATTTATTCATCTGCTGGTGTGTATTTCGGGCAGAGGGAGATTGATGAAACTGCTTATCCGTGGTGGAAGTATTGCTGCTGGTCATGGTGTGACAAAGAGTTATGCGGATATACTTACAGGACACTTGCTCGATAAAAAAATTGAAGTAATTAACCGATCAGGATTCAAAGAAACGTCTTTTGATGGCATCCGAACATTCAACGAAGATATAGAAGTTTTCAAACCGGACATCCTTCTGCTTCATTTCGGTGTTGATGATGCTTTCCAATGTGTTTATCGATCTGAATTTCAGGAAAATTTTGTTCAGTTGATCAGGCTTGCACGGATAAGATTCAGTCCTGTCATTTTCTTGGCTACTTCCCACATTTTTGAGGATCCTTACGATATGGATGCCGTTAATATCTTTTACCGTTCTTTGCGTATTGTTGCTTCTGATTTAGGTTGCGAATTGATTCCGGTAGACCATTACTGGGCTGGTTATCTTAAAGAACATCATCTTTGTCACGACGATTTGATTTTATCAGATTCCAGGTATCCAAACGAGATCGGTCATCAAGTTATTGCTGAGGTGATGATGAAGTGGTTAAGTAAAGCGTTCGACAATCGCCAATAATATGTATTCCTGCTTAAATTGATACCTTTTTTGCAAGGATATTGCTGTATATCAAACGATTTCATGAACCTTATTCGGCTTTTCATGATTAGAATTGCGGCAGGACTTTTTAAAGTGAATGTCGATTCACATTACGGCAATGAGGAAGGGTCCTCTGTCATGACTCGTGAACGAAAATAATTAAATGGGGTGAAATATTCTTTACAAGATTTCATATTCAATTACACTAGTGTCCGGTTGTTTCGTCAAATAAATTTAGTTGGTTACACGACATAGGGTTTTCCGCTTTGTAATTGGTTCTTGTAAATAGTTGATAAAGTGGCGTTCTTTCGAAAACAGAGACACTGAGAATCTGTAAAATACTGTAGAGACTGTAAGGGAGCCGAAGTTGTTTTTTCAGGATAGCCACAATAACGTAAACGGAGATGGCGATCCAGATTTGCGTCTTGACGGCATTCTCCGATGTTCCGTAAAAGCTTTTGATACGCAGGTGTTGTTTGATCCATTTGAAAAAGAGTTCCACCTGCCAGCGTGAGCGATAAAGCTCTGTAATGGTCAGGGCCGGCAGATTGAAGTTGTTGGTCAGAAATACAAGAGTAAGATTGTTTGCGGCGTCATGGTATTTGATGCGTCGCAGTTTTTCCGGATAGTCCTTTTTTTGATAGAAGCCGGTGAGCAGGATGGTCTGGTCGCAGATCAGGCCGGTTGAGCGATCCACGGGATGCGAGTAGATTCTCCGGCACTGAAGATTGGATTTCGCCCGGATCAGAAAGAAGGCCAAGGCCTGTGAGAGCGTGTACAATCTGGAATAGTCCAGGTACCCGCGATCCATGACGTAAAAGGATCCTGTCTCGTAGGGAACGATGTCGAGCGTATTGACTTCGTGAAGTTTGCCGTCGGAGATATGAATGAAGGTCGGGATGCTGCAACGCAAATCCAGTAACGTATGCAGTTTGACGGCTCCCTTGTTCTTTCGGAAGTTGGCCCATGGAAACATCGACAGGCACAAGTCGATGGTTGTGGCGTCGAGAGCATAGGCTGTTTGTTCCAGTTCGAAAGCGAAAGGTTCGTCGCTGTATAGTATGCGAGCCGTATGGATCAGCGCATAAGCCAGATCGGCATAGATCTTCCAGTTCCGCTGCTCGTTGGCATCGGCAATCGTTGATCGTGACACCTTGCCGCGAACGCCCATATGATAAAGTTTCTGTTCCTGGGCACGCAGGCAGATTTCGATATCTCGCAAACTTTCGCGATAGGTGATTTGCGCAAAGGCCATGCAGAGGTATTGATCGAGGCAGGTGAACTTCTTTACTTTGTAATCGCCTTGATACCGGGCAACGCAGCGGCGGAATGTATGCAGCGGCATAAAGTCCAGAACTTGTGAGAAAACGAGTTTGCCAGTGTACATGTTTCACATCCTCCTGTTGGATCACAGGAGAATGCTCAAACTGACAACATATTTTCAAGTCGGTAACTCGTGTAATTGGCATCTTTGATAAATGATATCTATATGTTAAATGATGTTAAATAATTCTATTCCGGACAGTAGTG
>MWDG01000035.1 GCA_002070455.1 Deltaproteobacteria bacterium ADurb.Bin151 | reverse complement strand
CCGGATATGTATGGTCCGGCTACGGTCGAGCAAAAAAGATTTCTATTGACAAAATGCTTTTTCATAGGTGCATAACTAAACAAAACCAGTAATTTTGTCATTCCCGCGAAGGCAGGAATCCATTCTTTTCAATTGTTTCCTAGATTCCCGCCTTCGCGGGAATGACGGTATAATAGCATTTTTCAGAGGTCTCCATTTGAGAGACATTCACCCCTGTTCTTTTTGATGATACAGCTCCGCTCCTTCAGTTACACGTAGAGAGCTTTGATCATATGAAAAAGCTACCTCCCTTCGGGTTCTGTAGTAAAATGAACCCAGGGAAATAAAAACAAAGGAGGTAGCCGAGATGTATTATACAGGAATTGACTTACATAAGAAAACATCTTTTATCACAACCATTGATGAAAGAGGGCAAGTGGTTAAAAGGGCCAATTTAAAAAACGTAACGAATGAAATTTTAAATTATTTTGACGATTTGGTTGATGACACTAGGGTTGTGATTGAATCCATGTCTTCCTGGTATTGGCTTTACGATCTTCTTACAGAGAAGGGATTGAAGGTTACCATATCCAATCCTGTGAAGACCAAAGCCATCGCATCCGCAAAGATTAAGAATGACAAAGTGGATTCTCATATGCTGGCGCAGCTTTTAAGAGCTGATTTAATTCCAGAAAGTCATGTAAGCAGTATGGACACAAGGAAGCTCAAAGAATTGCTTCGCCACAGAAGCCGACTGGTTCGGGACACTGGCCGCATGAAGAATCGAATACATGCACTTTTGATGAAGAATAACCTGCAACAACCATGTTCGGATCTTTTCGGAAAAAAAGGTCTATCCTTTCTCTATGAAGATATTGATTTACCTGATTATCATTGTGAACAGCTCAAAACGTATCTTTCTTTGTATGAAAGTATAAAGACCGAAGTGGATCATTTAACGAAGAGGATTTACTCTATGGCAAAAATAGACCCGGTTGCAAATCTTCTAACCACGATTCCCGGCATCGGTCCGCTGGTTGCTATGATTATCGTCGCTGAAGTCGAAGACATTAAGCGCTTCCCATCTTATCAGAACTTATCTTCTTACGCAGGACTCGTTCCCTCTCTGGATTCAAGTGGCAGCAAAGAAAAAACGGGCCGTATTACCAAGCAAGGATCACCCTATTTGCGGACTGCCTTGGTTGAAAGTGCCCAGGTAATTGCGCGGCTTAAGAGCTGCAGACTGAACATCTTTTTTCGCAAAAGGATCATCCGATCCGGATATGCGAAAGCTGTAACGGCAACAGCTCATAAGATTTTACAAATTGTTTATTATGTATGGAAGAATCAAACTCCGTATTTGGAGGAATATAATGGTTGCGGCTAACCCGAAGTTGTGCATGACCCACACCATGTGAGGTCGTAGCTTTGATTGGGACGCCGTTTATCGAACGAATGATAATGTGACACTTTATCAAGTGAGCACGAATAGGTGTGTGGCGATGAGCCCATATTCAAAGAGTTTTTGCTCTCCCTCCGCCGGATATGTATGGTCCGGCTACGGTCGAGCAAAAAAGATTTCTATTGACAAAATGCTTTTTCATAGGTGCATAATTCCCTTTGTGTCACAGCCTTGCAGGTCATTCGTTTCGAGGAGCAAGGTGCAAGGGTCGCTTCGACAGGCTCAGCGACCAAAGGGGCAAGGAATATGGAATAGCTTTGCTTTCTATGCTCCGCCAGCGGAGCTAGAGATTGTAGGGACTGCTCCCCGAGCAGTCCGAAGCGGCGCGTTTGGCAAACACGCCCTACATTACTCCCCTGCGCCTCTCCAGGAGATTGTGTCGTAATGTCATTGCGAAATGACACAATAGGCTATTTTGCAAAGCGGCTATAAATCTTTTGCTTCCTTTTTGATTTTAAGCCTTTTTCCCCTGATTAATTCTGCTTTGCTTCCTTCCATCCACGCCTTGATGGTCTCCTCTCTCTTCAGATTCATCGCCATTTTCCGGTACGTCTCTTTTTTGGCTTCAAAGTCTTTCATGTCCAGCGGGCTGATCTCTTTGAGTTTGAAGATCACGTATGCGTTGTCGAGTTTAATCGGATTCTCCGGATAGGGGTGACCCGGCGACAGGGACAGCAGTTTTTCCATGGCTTCCGGATGCGAGCCGAGCCCAGGAATGGTGTTGCCGGGTGGGAATAATCCGGTTTCCTGAATCTGGTAGCCTTTTTCCGCGACGACTTTTTCGAGGGGTTCGCCTTTTTGGAGCCTGGCAAGCATCGCCTTGGCATCCTCAGACGCGATTCTGTCCTGCTCGTCTTTCAGATAGGCCTGCATAACGGCACTTTCAATGGTTTTCAGTGCAGGCGTGTAGGCCGCTTTTTTATCTTCCATGCGAATGACATAGTAGCCGTTGTAGGCTGTCAGAACTTTGCTGATGTCTTTCTTCTCCAGTCCCGTCAATTCTTTTGCCAGATCTTTTACAGAAGCGAAGACCTGCGGCGTCTGGTTGAGGGGGAAGAAATCCGTTCCCTGAATGTTCAGGTTATTCTTTGTTGCATAGGCGTCGAAGTTTTCTTCCTGATAGATGGTATCGTGCGCTGTTTTCGCCTGGGCATAGGCATTTTGCATTCCACGGTTTTTCTTGATCTCTTTGATGATCATCGGCGTGGCTTCTTCCAGCCCCAGGGGTTTGTCGTCCTTGTCCTTGTAATTATCTTTCGTTCGGTTGTAATAATCCCGGATATCCGACGGAGTGATTTCACCTGTAAAAAACCGGTCGGCATCAAAATACAGATATTTTACCTTCACCTGTTCGGCAACGCGGAAGACACTGCTGTTCTTCTTGAGATAGTCTTCGAGATCTGAAGTTGTCGGTTTGACACGTCCGGTTACATCGGCCCCGGAAATCTGGACAAAATTAAGATTGATATTCTGATTCTGCAGTGCATACAGGTCCAGCACTTCCTGATCCGACAGCTTGATGCCTTCGCGGATAATGGATTCAATCTTAGCTGCGGCCAAGCTGATTTTCTGTCCCGTCTCAAATGCCTCGGGGGTCATTTTATTGTAGCGCAGAAGCTGCTTGTATTTGTAGTTGTCGAATTTCCCGTCGGTCTGCAGCGCGGGCATGTTCGCAAGAAATTCTTTCAGCTCGTCATCGGTAATTTTGAGCTTCAAATCATTTGCCTTGGCAACGACGATCTGGCGGTTGATCACATTGTCGTAAGCCGTCTTTTTCAAATCCAGCTGCTTGAGCATGTCCGCCGTCACGGCGCCGCCGTATCGTTCTCTGACCATGTCCGTCAGTTTTGTGTATTCGTTGTAATAATCGGCTTCGCTGATGACTACACCGTCGACGACGGCAAGGGTATTGGCCATCTGGGCCCCTCTGTCTGTGCCAAAATAAAGGACAAAAACAAAAATGATGATGGCCATGAAGATCAGCATGAACCAGCCCCGCGCGTGTTTCCTGAAAAACTTCAGCATAAAATCACCTCGAAAATGAATAGGGGATAACCTGTAATTTGTAAAACTATGCCGTTAGTATTACAGTCATTTCCAAAATGCAAATACATTTTAAAAATGCGTTGCCTAGTCAACTGAAATACGATATAGACGCAAAAATGCATAAAAATAAGATACATTGATGATAAAACAGGAGGACACATGCTGTTCGATTATATTTTGGGAAAATTTTCCAACGACCTGGCGATTGATCTCGGAACCGCCAATACGCTGGTTTATGTGAAGGGAAAGGGGATTGTTTTAGATGAACCTTCCGTCGTTGCGGTTCACATGGACGTCCGCGGAATGAAAAAAGTTCTGGCGGTGGGCAATGAAGCAAAGAGCATGCTTGGCCGTACCCCCGGAAATATTGTTGCCATCCGTCCCATGCGCGACGGGGTCATTGCGGATTTCGATATCACGGAAGCGATGCTGAAACACTTTATTCTCTGCGTTCATAACCGAAAGTCGCTGGTTCGTCCCCGGATTATTGTTTCCGTGCCTTCCGGCATTACGCAGGTGGAACGCCGCGCGGTTCGCGAAACGGTGGAGTCGGCGGGAGCCCGGGAAATTTATCTGATTGAAGAACCCATGGCGGCGGCCATCGGCGCGGGATTGCCGATTGCCGAGCCAACCAGTTCCATGGTGGTGGACATCGGCGGCGGCACGACGGAAGTGGCCGTTATCTCTCTGGCTGGAATTGTGTACGCCAAATCCGTGCGCGTCGCGGGAGACAAGATCGATGAGGAAATCGTCCAGTACATGAAGCGTAAATACAGTCTGCTGATTGGTGACCGGACCGCGGAAATCATCAAGACGCAGATCGGCTGTGCCTATCCGATGACCGAAATCAAGACAATTGACGTCAAGGGGCGCGACTTGATTTCGGGCATTCCCAAGACCATCGAAACCAACTCTGAAGAAATCCGGGAAGCGATTATTGAGCCGGTAACGCTGATTGTTGACGCTGTAAAAGACGCTCTTGAAAACGCTCCGCCGGAACTGGCCGGTGACATTGTCGACCGCGGCATCGTGCTGACCGGGGGCGGCGCTCTGCTGAAAAACATCGATGTTCTGGTTCGGGAAGAAACCGGCCTTCCCATTACCATCGCTGATGATCCTCTTTCTGCAGTCGCCCGTGGTGCAGGGATGGCGCTGGATCAGCTGAATGTACTCAGAAATGTAACGATTCCGGTGTGATCTCGCTTGTCAGACAGCTTTTCATTTTTTTCATTGGCGGAAGATATCAGGTAGAAAATGTTTTTAAAAAATTATCGGACCGTCATCTTTGTTGGTGCAATTATTGCCGCAGCGCTTATTCTTCTTTCGTATAATTTAAGGTACGATACAGGCACCAGTGTCTTGAAAAGGATTGTCATGGAGGCCGCTGAGCCCGTTCAGAAAATGTTCAGCGCTTCTGTCGAAGCCGTTGAAAACGCCTGGAGACGATATATTCACCTGGTGGGACTGGAAGAAGAAAACCGGAAACTGAACAAGACAATAAACGCGCTCCAGGAGGAATTGAACCTTTACAAAGAAGGCAACCTGGAGGCGCAGAGATTAAAAAAACTGCTGTCGCTGCAGGATACGTATCCTCACCGTTTCATCGCCTCACGGGTCATTGGCAAGGAACTGTCAATGATTTCTAAGACGCTCTGGATTGACAAGGGAGAAAAGGACGGACTGGTGTCCGGGATGCCGGTTCTTGTTTCGACCGGACTGATCGGAAGACTGACGGATGTTACCTGGCACAGTTCAAAAGTTCTGCTGCTGGTGGATGAAAATTCCAATGTGGATGTTTTGATACAGCGGACGCGTGTGCAGGGAATTGCCCGCGGCGCGGGATCACGGGGCTGCGTGCTCAGGTACGTCCCCAAAATTCAGGATGTCAAAGCAGGTGATGTGGTTGTGACATCGGGGCTGAGCAATCTTTTCCCCAAGGGTCTTCTGGTGGGCAAGGTCAGTTATGTAAACCGTGTGGATGCAGGATTGTTTTCAAAAATCTATGTAGCACCTTTTGCCGATTTGGCTTCCGTAGAGGAAGTGATGGTTTTAGCGGCCGAGAAGCAGGAACCTAAGCAGCGGAAGAAGAAGGAAGAATGATTTATTATATCCTGTTGCCTTTGAACGCGGTTTTGCTGGTGGTTTTGCAAATCACCCTGTCCGATATCTTTTTTTCCGGATGGCTGACCCTTGAACTTTCGCTGGTTGCCGTGATTTATGCCGGATTCCGGCTGGATTTCGTGAAGGGGATCACTTTGGCATGCCTGATGGGATTGACCTTTGATTGTCTGTCCGGGGCTGTGCCGGGGTCGTTCACCCTTTTTTATTTGCTGATTTTCCTGCTGGTTTTTTTTGTTTCATTGCGTATTACGTCGGAAAAGCTGTATCTTATCGCTTTCGTCAGCCTGGTTTGTTCTCTTTTGGAATCGTTTGTGCTCGTTTTGCTTTATGCCCTTGTGTTTCAACATGATCTGACGGGCGATGTGCTGCCCGTTTTGGTTTTACAGGCTTTGCTGACCAGTGTTATCTCCGTCGGCTTTTTCTATGTGATGAGCAGGACAGAAGGTTTACGATATGGAAAAACAATACAAGCTCCGCAACGGACCTGGACCGGCGGAGTTTCGCCAAAAACTTAACATCATCATGGTGCTGGTTAGCCTGGCTCTGTTGGTTTTGACGGTTCGCCTCTGGCATTTGCAGGTGATCAAGGGGGATGAGCTCAAGCAGCGGTCGGAGAACAATGCGGTTCGATTTCGCAAAATCCAGCCGTTGAGGGGCCTGGTGATGGACCGCAACGGCCGTGTCATCGCTGAGAACCGTCCCTCCTTTGATGTGTTGTTTATGCCTACAAAAGGTGTCGATCCCGAAGCGCTCGTGCAGAAAATAAAGGACATATATAAAACCCGGTCGGTTGATTATTCATCCGATCAGCCTTTTCCGAAGAGTTTCAAATCCTATCTGCCCGTTCGGCTGGAAAAAAATGTCGGTATGGAGAAGGTGGCCCTGGTGGAAACGAATTCCGTGGATCTGCCGGGTGTTTATGTGGATGTGACTCCGATCCGGCTTTATCAGGAAGGAGAATTCCTCGCTCCGATTATCGGCTACACGGGCGAGGTCAGCAAAGAGGAACTGGAGAAGTCGGAAGAATATACATTTGGCGATATTACGGGTAAGTCCGGTATCGAAAAAGTTTATGACACCTACATCCGCGGACGCCGGGGAAACGAGCTGATTGAAGTCAATGCCCGCGGCAAGGTCATCAAGAGCCTGGGACGGATTGATCCAGTGGCCGGCTCCAATGTTGTGCTGACGATTGATCTGGCGTTGCAGAAGGCGGCCTGGGAAGCTTTCGGGGATCTTTCGGGTGCGGCTGTCGCGATGGATCCGCGTGACGGTTCCATTCTGGCGATGGTCAGCCTGCCTTCGTATGATCCGAATGTGTTCAACAGCGGCATTGCACGCGATGAATGGCTGAAACTGCTGAAAAATCCATTGAATCCATTGTCCAACAAAGCGATTTCCGGGCAGTATCCTCCCGGCTCCACCTACAAGCTGATTGTGGCGGCGGCCGCTTTGGAAGAAGGCGTTGTCAAACCTGAAACCACGATAAACTGCAACGGATCTTTTCAACTGGGCAACAGAGTCTATCATTGCTGGAATAAGCATGGTCACGGGTCGGTGAATCTGCACAGGGCGCTTGTGCAGTCCTGTGACGTTTATTTTTATACGGTCGGGAAAATGCTGGGAGTGGACACCATAGCAAAATATGCCAAACGCTTCGGCCTGGGTGACCTGACGGGGATTGAACTTGCCCATGAAAAGAAGGGGATTGTCCCCACGCGGGATTGGAAGCAGGCGCGAATGAAAGAACCCTGGCAGCTTGGGGAAACCATATCGATATCCATCGGCCAGGGATTCAATTTAACCACTCCGCTTCAGCTGGCACAGGCATATGGTGCTCTGGCCAATGGCGGCACCCTTTGGAGGCCGCATCTTGTGAAGCGGATCGAGTTGTCTGACGGTACGGTCGAAAAGGAATATTTACGGGAAAAAACGGGGGAACTTGCCTTCAGCCGTCGCACCATGGACGCCATCAATCGAGGCTTGTGGGCGGTTGTGAATGAGCCGGGAGGCACTGGTGCTAGAGCACGAATACCGAATGCCGACGTATGCGGGAAAACAGGGACATCACAGGTTGTCAGTCTTTCCCAGGATGCAAGAATCCGCCGACTGAAAAAATTATCGGCCATTCATAAAGACCATGCTTTGTTTGCCTGCTATGCTCCCATGAAAAGCCCGGAAATTGTCGTGGCGGTGATCGCTGAAAATGCCGGGGGAGGCGGTGCTGTGGCGGCCCCGATTGCCCGGCAGATTCTTAACGCGTATTTCGAAGGCAAACAGAAGAGCAAGGCACCGCAGGTTGCTGTATATCCTTTGCCGGCCGGCGTTTCCGCAAATGGAGTCACTCCGGAGTAAATTTGGCACGTGAAGGCACCATCTCTGAAGAGGGCAAATGATTTTTTTTAAATATGATCGTCGCATCTTCCAGAATTTTGACTGGACGCTCCTTGCACTGGTGATGTCGATCTGCGCTATCGGGATCATCAACATTTATTCCACCGGATTCAGCCTTGGGGACAATCAGTCGCCGCTGTATCTGAAACAGCTTCAGTGGATGGCAATGGGGCTGGCGTTTATGCTGTTTGCATTTCTGATTGACTACCGGATGATCAACCGTTTTGCCTATTTCATTTACGCGGTCTCCATCGCACTTTTGATCTACGTGGCTTTATTCGGTCATATCGCCAACGGTGCGCAGAGGTGGATTTCCTTCGGATTTATTTTGTTTCAACCATCAGAACTCATGAAGGTGACCATTATTATCGTTCTTGCCCGTTATTTTGATGATCATAAGTCCCATGAGCCATATCTGCTGCGGGAATTGTTTGTTCCTCTTATCCTGGTCATGATTCCCTGTGTTTTGATTCTGAAACAGCCCGATTTGGGAACGGCACTCATTGTTCTCATTGTATCCGTCTCGATGGTTTTGTTTATCGGCATGAACTGGAAGTCTATTTTGATTGCCGCCTCCGGTATCTTAGCCATGATGCCCGTGGCCTGGTTTTTTTTAAAAGATTATCAGAAAGACAGGTTGCTGACTTTCATTTCGCCGGAGACTGACCCCCTAGGCACCGGTTACCACATCATTCAATCCATGATTGCCATTGGTTCCGGAGGTTTTCTGGGGAAGGGTTTCTTAAAAGGTTCGCAAACCCAACTGAAGTATTTACCTGAACAGCAGACCGATTTTGTTTTTTCCGTGTTTGCCGAGGAATGGGGATTTGTCGGGGGTTTGGTGCTGGTTATCATGTTTTTATTTTTACTTATCTGGGGATTGAGAATTGCCTTGCATTCGAAAGACTTATTGGGCACGATACTGGCGTTTGGCATTACCTCGCTGATTGCCTGGCAGATGGTCATTAACCTGGGGATGGTTCTGGGGATGATGCCGGTTGTAGGCATTCCGCTGCCTTTCATCAGTTACGGCGGTTCGGCAATGTTTACGCTGCTGGGAGCGATCGGCTTGTTGATGAATGTCAGCGTGCGCAGATTCATTCTGCAGCGTTGAAAAGATTCTCTGATATTATCGAAAGGAAAAGGTCATGTGGAAGAAAGATAAACATGTTGAAGATACGAAAGCTTTTCTGGGAAAAGGGGCTGAATTCAGCGGCAAGCTCATTTTTAAAGGCAATGTGCGCATCGATGGGGATTTTCAGGGAGAAATTTTCGGGGAGGGTTCACTGGATATTGGAGAAGGCGCTGTGGTGAAGGCCAATATCAATGTTCACAGTGTCTATGTCGGCGGTGAAGTGGAAGGCAAAATTGACGTAAAAGATAAATTAAATATCCATGCCACAGGAAGATTAACCGGCGACGTGCGGACGCCCGTTTTTGTTATGGAAGAGGGGGCGCTTTTTGAAGGAACGTCAAAAATGAAGGAGCTCAAAGAGCAAAAAAATATTGTTCGCTCAGTGGATTAATGTCACGTAAATACTTATTTCAACTAGCATAACAGCTGATTTAATAAAATTAGACCGTCAGTCATAAAAAAGCTTGACAACCGGTCAAGGGTATGATTAATAGACACCGTCCTCGCGGTGTGGCTAGGTTCAGCATCAACCCGGTTTGAGCTTTAGTCCTTGGAAAAATAATCACTGCCAGAGAGTGCGCTGTTTGACATGTAGGGAAAAATAAATTCACGCTGAATTGCTTCATCACGAACGTGAGTTTCGAGGCAATCAGCTCTGAAAAGAATCGACGAGGTAAGTTGTGGTTACCGTAATTCCTGATTTAACGCTTGTAGTTCAAATGGTTAATTTTTTAGCCCTGGTTTTTATCCTCAATTATCTTCTTTATAAACCTATTTTATCCATCATCAATCGCCGTAAAAAACAACTTGAAGAGCTTCAGAACGAAATTACACTCTTCAAGGAGTCCGTGAACAAGAAAGCGGCCGAATATGATGAAAAGCTCAACAAAGCCAAGTCCGGTGCTTCCGATATGAAGAAAGAAATTATCGGTGAAGGCAACCAGCAGGCCAAAAGCATTCTGGATGCCGTCCGGGCTGAAATACCTTTAATGGCTCAGGAAACCCAGAAAAAGATGGATGCCGAAATGGAAGCGGCCCGCAAGGTTTTGCATGGTCAGTCCCGTTCGCTCGCGCTGGAAATTGCTGAAAAGGTCCTGGGAAGGAGAATCCAATGAAATCATCGACCAGATCCATTCATTTTTCACTTCTTCTTTCCCTTTTATTTGTTCTTGTTTCCGTATGTGTCGCTTTCGCTTCCGGTGGAGGCGAGGGGGGGCATGATTCTTCCGGCCAGTGGAAAAGTTTTGCCTTTAAAACGTTAAACGCGGTCCTCATCATCGGATTTCTGGCCTGGATGCTGGCGCCGAAAATTAAGGAATTTTTCTCCGGGCGGCGACAGGAAATCAAGGAATCTCTGGAAACGACTGCCGTGCAGAAGGCTGAAGCGGAAAAGCAGTACCGGGAATATGCAGAAAAAATCGACAAAGCCTCCCTTGAGATTGATGGCATCTTTGACATGATCAAGGCCCAGGGCGTTGTGGAAAAGCAGAAAATTATTGAAGATGCCGAAAAAGTTGCCAAGAAAATGAAAGAAGATGCCCAGGCGCGTCTCGAGCAGGAACTGAAAAAAGCCTCCTCGCAGTTGCGCAACGAAGCGGTTGCTCTTTCGGTGCAAATGGCTGAAGAAATATTAAAGAAGAATGTTACAACACAGGATCATGAAGGCATGGTCAAGGAATATATGGATAAGGTGGTGACCAAAAATTGATCAGCAATATCTCAAAACGATATGCTCGCGCATTTTTTGAAATTGCCGGGGAAGAAAAAAAGCTGGAGCAGTATTACAATGAACTCCATCAGTTCTCTTCCATGATGGCAGAGAACAAAGACCTGGGAGGGTTTTTAGCCAACCCGATTTTTGAGCAGGATGTTAAGAAAAACGTACTGGAAAAGATTATCGGCAAGGTGACGCTTTCTCCGATGACAGTCAATTTCTTAAAGTTGCTGGTCGATAAGAACAGGATTGATGTTCTGCCCGATATCGACACCTGCTACAGGCTGATGATGGATGAAGCGCTTCAAAAAACGAGAGTGACGGTGAAAACGGCATTTCCCCTGTCGGCTGACATGCAGCAATACATCATGTCGAATTTGAAAAAATTGACAGGCCGGGAAGCGGAAGTGACCGTGGAAGACGACAAGAGTCTTTTGGGTGGCATAGTCATTGGTGTTGGTGATACGCTTTACGACGGCAGCATCAAAAACCAATTGAATAATATGAGGAATCTCTTAGGGGAGGCAAGATAAGACATGGAATCGATCAAGGCGGAAGAAATCAGTCAAATTATTTCTGAGCAAATTAAAAGCTATGAAAAAAAGCTGGATATAAGCGAAACGGGAACAGTCCTGTCCGTCGGTGACGGTATTGCGAGAGTTTACGGTGTGCAAAACGCAATGGTCATGGAGCTTCTTGAGTTCCCCGGCGGTATCCTGGGCATGGTTCTCAACCTGGAAGCAGACAACGTCGGTGTCGCCGTTCTGGGAGAAGTTACTCACATCAAAGAAGGTGATATCGTAAAAAGGACCGGTAAGATTGCACAGGTTCCGGTAGGTGATGGATTGCTTGGACGCGTTATTGACGCGACCGGCGCACCGCTGGATGGCAAAGGCCCCATCGAAGCCACCGAGTTCCGCCGTATTGAAATGGTGGCCCCCGGTGTTATCGCCCGCCAGCCTGTTAATGAGCCGATGTACACAGGTCTGAAGGCCATTGACGCCATGACCCCGATTGGACGCGGTCAGCGCGAACTGGTCATTGGTGACCGCCAGATTGGTAAAACGGCCATTTGTGTTGACGCGATCATTCGTCAGAAAGACACAGGCGTCAAATGTATTTATGTTGCCATCGGCCAGAAAAAGTCCACCGTGGCGCAGGTTGTGGAAAAATTAAGACAGCATGACGCCATGTCGTATACGTGTGTTGTTGCCGGATGCGCTTCTGACCCCGCAACCCTTCAGTATATTGCAGCTTACGCCGGTTGCAGTATTGGCGAATATTTTAGAGATAAAAGCCAGGATTCATTGATTATTTATGATGACCTTTCCAAACAGGCTGTCGCCTACCGTCAGATTTCTCTGCTGCTGCGTCGTCCCCCCGGACGTGAAGCTTATCCCGGCGACATTTTCTATAATCACTCCCGTCTGCTGGAGCGTTCAGCACGTGTTAGCAAGGAGTTGGGTGGAGGTTCACTGACCGCATTGCCGATTATCGAAACCCAGGCAGGCGACGTGTCGGCTTACATTCCCACAAACGTTATTTCCATCACCGACGGTCAGGTTTACCTGGAACCGAGCTTGTTCTTTTCCGGTATCCGTCCGGCCATCAACGTCGGTCTGTCCGTGTCCCGCGTCGGCGGCGCCGCACAGGTGAAAGCGATGAAACAGGTTGCAGGTACACTGAAACTTGATCTGGCCCAGTTCCGTGAACTGGCGGCATTTGCCCAGTTCGGTTCCGATCTGGACAAATCAACGCAGGCTCAGTTGGATCGTGGTGTCCGTCTGGTGGAGTTGCTGAAACAACCGCAATATCAGCCGATGTCTCTGGGGCAGGAAGTTGTCGTCCTGTTTGCAGGAACGAGGGGCTTCATTGATAAAATCGATGTCGATAAAGTACAGATCTATGAAAAACAGTTACTGAGCTATGTCGAGAGCAAGCATCCTGACATTCTGAAAGAAATTGAAGATAAAAAAATCATCTCTCCCGAACTGGAAAAGAAGATGAAGGACGCACTGACGGAGTTTGATTCCGTTTTTGTGGCGGAATAGATAGAATATAAAATTAGAATTTTGTGATCAAACTCTGAGTACAAGGACGAAGATTACATTTTACATTAAACAGTTGAGGAGAATCTCCGGTGGCCTCGCTTAAAGACATAAAAAGAAAAGTTGGCGCCGTTCAAAAGACGAAGCAGATTACGCGCGCCATGAACATGGTTGCCGCGTCGAAATTTAAATCGGCGCAATTGAAGATGGAAAATTTCAGGCCGTACGCCGGAAAATTCATGGATGTTCTGAATAGTCTGGCCTTGCGCGTGGAAAAAATGTCTCATCCCCTGCTGGCGGTTCGTGATCCCAAGAAAATCAGGGTCATTTGCATGACATCAGATCGGGGGCTTTGCGGTGGATTCAATACAAACCTGATTAAGACGACGGAAAAATTTATCCGGGAGAAAGACAAGGAAGGGAAAGAGATCGCTCTCATCAATGTCGGCCGTAAGGGTAGAGATTATTTCCGGAAAAAAGTCAACGTCATTGCACAAAAGACGGATGTCTTGAGTAAGTTTGATATGACTCTGGCGGTTTCCATTGCCGATGAGGTCATTCCGGCTTTCATGAAAGAAGAATATGATGAGCTTTATTTAATCTATAATCAGTTTGTCAATGTATCAGTTCAAAAGCCGACCGTTGTCCGGTTGTTCCCCTTGCCGTCCATCGGCAGCCCGGATACGGATGTTGAGCCAGACAAGCGGCTTGACTATGTCTATGAACCATCGGATGAAATATTGCTGCACAAATTGCTGCCGATGTACGTTCACGTTCTGGTTTTCCGTGCTCTTCTGGAAACATCCGCCGGCGAAAACGGTGCGAGGATGGCCGCCATGGACAACGCGACCAGCAATTGCGAAGAACTGATCAGCAGTTTGACCCTGAAGATGAATAAAGCAAGACAGGCGGCCATTACGGCAGAGCTGATGGATATCGTCGGCGGTACCGAAGCGCTGGCAAAAGGTTAATTTTTCTGCGGCAAACAGCCGCATGTAAAATATATTAATGCGACTATTTGTAAGGAGATAGTTATGAATATCGGAAAGATTGTTCAGGTTATTGGACCCGTTGTTGACGTGGCTTTTGAAGAGGGGAAACTTCCCAGCATTTTGAACGCAATTTTGATTACCAACCCCGCGATCAACGATCAGGAAGATAACCTGGTTGTCGAAGTGGCGCAGCATCTGGGCGATAATGTTGTCCGTTGTATCGCCATGGATGTTACCGACGGTCTGGTTCGCGGCATGAACTGCAAAGATACGGGAGCACCGATTACCGTTCCCGTCGGCAAAACATGTCTTGGCAGAATTCAGAACGTTGTGGGTCGTCCCGTGGATGGTCTGGGACCCATTAATGCTGAAACCAAGATGCCGATTCATAGACTTTCACCGACTTTCCTTGAGCAGGATACATCCGTGCACGTCCTGGAAACCGGCGTTAAGGTTATTGATCTTCTGGTTCCTTTCCCCCGTGGCGGTAAAATGGGCATGTTCGGCGGCGCAGGCGTCGGCAAGACAGTCGTTATGATGGAAATGATTCATAACATTGCTATGCACCACGGCGGAATTTCCGTGTTCGCAGGCGTGGGTGAAAGAACCCGTGAAGGAAACGACCTTTATCGTGAAATGCTGGAATCAGGCGTTATCAAGCAGGCCGCTCTGATTTACGGACAGATGACAGAGCCGCCCGGAGCCCGGGCCAGAATTTCTTTGACCGCTTTGGCCAACGCGGAATATTTCCGTGATGTGGAAGGTCAGGACGTGCTTTTGTTCGTCGACAACATATTCCGTTTCACACAGGCCGGTTCTGAAGTTTCCGCTCTGCTGGGACGTATGCCTTCGGCCGTCGGTTATCAGCCGACACTGGCCTGCGACCTTGGTGAATTGCAGGAACGTATTACCTCAACCAATAAAGGTTCGATTACAGCCGTTCAGTGCGTTTACGTGCCCGCTGACGACTTGACCGACCCGGCTCCTGCAACAACATTTGCCCACCTGGACGGAACCGTCGTTTTGTCCCGTCCCATCGCCGAACTGGGTATTTATCCCGCTGTGGATCCTCTGGATTCAACATCACGTATTCTTGATCCGAACGTTATCGGTGACGAACATTATCAGGTTGCCCGGCAGGTACAGGTGACCCTGCAGAAATATAAAGATTTGCAGGACATCATCGCCATTCTGGGTATGGATGAACTTTCTGAACAGGACAAGCTGACGGTCAGCCGTGCCCGAAAGATTCAGAGATTCCTTTCTCAGCCGTTCTTCGTCGCCGCTCAGTTTACAGGAACCGAAGGTAAATTTGTTTCCGTGCCCGATACCGTAAGAGGATTTAAAGAGATCCTGGAAGGCAAACACGATGATTTGCCGGAACAGGCTTTCTACATGGTTGGTGGCATAGAAGAAGCAATAGAAAAAGCTCAGAAGCTTTCGTTATAAGATAAGCGAGGATTCCCATGGCGGAAGAAATAACTCTTGAAGTAGTAACGCCTGAAAAAATGGTATTTTCCGGGAAGGTTGACGAAGTCACTCTGCCTGGAACAGAAGGTGAGTTTGGTGTATTACGCGGACATGAGCCGTTCCTGACATCGGTGGATATCGGAGAGCTTTACTTCCTTACCGGTGGGAAAAAATACTATTATGCTGTGAATACCGGTTATGCGGAAGTGACCGGAAGCAAGGTTACCGTCCTGATTGAAACGGCGGAAAGAGCCGATGCCATCGATAAAGACAGGGCCATCAAGGCAAAAGAAACGGCAACGGCGAGTTTAGCGCAGCTCAACAAGGAGCATGAAGACTACGAAAAAATGCGCTTGGCGCTTGTCCGTGCGATCAACAGGATCAGCGTTGCTGATAAATTGACGCAAGGCTAGTTATTTGCAATATAAATGATAAAAAAAGCAGCTCTATATAGAGCTGCTTTTTTTGTTAAATTTTATGTTTGTTAATAAGATGTGCGGCTGCTATTCACAGGAAATGTCGATAATCTGAAATTTTCGCACTCCGCCCGGTGTCTTTACGATGATCTCGCTGTCAATGCCCTTGCCGATCAACGCCCTGCCGATGGGTGATGTAACGGAAATTTTATTAAGACTGATGTCCGATTCAAACGGACCTACCAATTGATACTTGATTTCTTCGCCGTCGTCGCTGTCAATATCTGCGATGGTCACGTAACTTCCAAACACCACTTTGTCGCTCCCGATTCCTGTGATATTGATGATGTTGCAGGACGCCAGATTGTTTTCCAGTTCCTGTGATTTGCCATGCAGGTAGGACTGGCGTTCCTTTGCGGCCGCATATTCCGCATTTTCAGAAAGATCGCCATGAGATCGGGCGACTTCGATATCCCGGATATTTTCGGGGATGGCAACATTCTTGATGTTATCCAGTTCCTTTTTTAATTTCTCAAAGCCTTCTTTCGTAATAGGTACCTTTTCCATAAATACTCCAGACAGGTTCTCGATGCTCTGACGTGACTCTATTGTTCTATCCCGATTACGCGGGACGAAGGTTGATTCTCCTGAACTTGCTGCGAAATTTTAACTTACATTTCATACCCCGACAGCTTGCTGCGAGGTGATTGATCAACAGGCAGGAACGTCTTTTTCATAATCTCTAAACGAGAAGAAGCGTCCTGTCAAGCAACATTTCATTTTTCGTTCCGTGCACATGTGAGACGTAAATATTTTAATGATGATGCGATAAACTGATCAGGCATAAGTTGTTTTGTTAGGCAGATTATGTTAATGAACGTCAGTCATATACGTGGAAAGGAAACATAATTCATCGCTATGCTCGATAAATATGACAGGGACATTAATTATCTTCGGGTTTCCATCACCGACCGGTGCAACCTGCGCTGCACATACTGCCGCCCCAAGGAAGGTTTTTCACTTAAGGGACATGATGATATTCTCCGCTATGAGGAAATTCTTCGCGTTGTTTCTCAGGCCGTGAAAATGGGATTTATTAAGGTTCGTCTGACGGGCGGCGAACCGCTTGTCCGGCGCGGGTTTGTCGAGTTTGCTGCCGCCATGAAAAAAATTCAGGGCCTTCAGGATATCAGCCTTACAACAAACGGCATCCTGCTTGATAAATATGCTCAAGGCATATTCAATGCGGGAATTTCCAGAATCAATATCAGTCTGGATTCTCTGGATGAACAGAAATATTTTCAGGTCACCGGCGGGGGAAATATTCACGACGTATTCCGGGGAATTGCTGCCGCCGAAAAGGCCGGTTTTGATCCCATTAAAATCAACACAGTGGTCCTGAAAGGATTCAACGACGATGAAGTTCTGAAGTTTGTGGAGCTGGCCATGAATAAACCTTTTCAGATCCGTTTTATCGAAATCATGCCGATCAGTGAGGTGAATATTTCTCAGCCACAGTCGTTTCTGGCTGCAGACCAAATGCTGAACATTATCGGCAAACATTTTGAGCTTGAACCAATCAACGGAAAGAAACACAAATCAGACGGTCCGGCAAAAATATTCAAAGTCAAGGGAGGACGGGGAGAGATCGGCTTTATTAATTCTGTCAGCAATCATTTTTGTGCCACCTGCAATCGTATGCGGCTGACCGCCGACGGAAAACTGAGAGTCTGCCTCCTGAAAGAAGAGGAACTTGATTTGAAAGAGGCGCTGAGGCGACATTGCAGTGATGATGAATTAGTAGGTCTGATCCGCAGGGCGATTTTGTTGAAGCCCGCGAAGCACGATATCGATTGCACGGACAGACATTTGAAAAAATGTCTCCGCGATATGTCGGATATTGGCGGGTAAAACTCTGTTGATGCAATAATCTGAATATGAAGTATAATATCACATAATTTTTGTTGTTGACATTGAAAGGGGAGCAGGCGGCCACCTGTTCCAGGAAAAGATAAGCTCTGCAGTCTTTGATAAAAGGGTGTCTAGATGTTATTTGATCCGCTACAGGCCGTCTCACAGGACCACTGGCTGGAAACCGAACTGGGACGTTATATATTTTCCAGGCAGGAAAAGTTGATTATGGACCTGGTGCGCCCTGCCGCCGGTGAATCGGTGCTCGATGTGGGGTGCGGGTCTGGAAATTATTTGAACCTGTTTGCGCAAAATAAATGTTCCCTGACCGGAATTGATCCGTCAGAAGCTGCCCTCGCTACGGCAAGGAATAAACTTGGTCACCGTTGCGAGCTTGTGAGGGGAAGCGCTGTTGATCTTCCTTTTTCCGATAATGAATTTGATGTCGTTACTTTGATCAATAATCTGCGTACGCTGGATAATCCGAAAAAAATCATTGCGGAAGCTGTCCGTGTAAGCCGAAGCCGTGTTTTTATCGGTTTTTTTAATAAGCATTCCTTTGTGGGAACGCGCCAATCTGTCCGAAAGCTGTTTGGTTTCCCCGTCACTTCCGGAGTACGCTTTTTCACGATCGGTGAAATGCAGTCCATTATCCGCGAATCCATGTCATCTCCTTCGATCACATGGGGATCCGCAATTTTTCTTCCCGCTCCGGTTTACAATTTTTTTTCGGAGTTGGAGGAACTTTTCCCAATGAAGAGAAATCCTCTGGGTGCTTTTGTCGGGATGTCGTTTGCTGTACACTATACGTATCGAACGGTCCAGAGTCCCATATTGAATTCATTTGATGTGAAATCAAAATCAGCGGCCGCGGCTCCGGAAGCAATTCGGGGCATGCTGCAGGAGGGTGATCCATGATCCGGGAAGCACTGCTTTATGAAAAACTGGATGAAGGACGCGTTCAGTGCGCTCTTTGCGCTCACCGCTGTAAAATCAATCCCGGTCGGCGGGGTCTCTGTGGCGTGAGGGAAAATAAAGATGGTGTTTTATACTCTCTTGTTTTTGGAACTCTGATCGCCGAGCACGTCGATCCCGTTGAAAAGAAGCCTTTTTTCCATGTGCATCCCGCAACAAGATCCTATTCCATAGCCACGGTCGGCTGTAATTTTAGCTGTGAATTTTGTCAAAACCATGAAATATCTCAAATGCCCCGTTCCACGCTGATGATTACTGGTGAAGATACCGCCCCTGAGGTCATTGTGGAGCGCGCAAAAAAAAGTGCCTGCAAAACCATTGCCTATACGTATACAGAACCGACGGTTTATCTGGAAACCGCGCTGGAAACCGCGAAAATTGCGTGCAGGGAAGGTTTGCAGAATGTTTTTGTGACAAACGGGTTCATGACTCGGGAAACCATTGAAATGATTTCCCCTTATCTAACAGCCGCCAATGTTGATTTGAAATCTTTTCGTGATGAATTTTATAAAAAACGATGTGGAGCGAAGCTAAAGCCCGTTTTGGACACCTTGAAGACCATGAAGGAGCGGGGTATCTGGCTGGAAATTACCACGCTGCTGATCCCCGGCTTAAACGACTCACTAGAGGAACTTAGGGACATCGCAGGGTTCATCCGCAGCCTTGGTCCTGAAACTCCTTGGCATATCAGCAGGTTTCATCCGCAATTCAAGATGCTCGATACGCCACCGACACCGATTTCCTCACTCCACAGGGCCTGTCATATCGGAAAAGAAGCAGGGCTGTGGTATGTTTACAGCGGTAATGTGCCGGGAGACGAGGGTGAAAATACCTATTGCTCAAATTGCTCAAATTTGCTAATTAATCGTTATGGTTACAAAATTATTGCCAACTACCTGTCGGGAAGTTCATGCCCCGGATGCGGGAAGATACTGGAGGGTGTTTTTTAAGGCTTTCTGATAAATAACAGTTCAATGGACACCTTCGATAAAATTTTGGTCCCGATTTGGCCAAATTCATTTTTTGCCTCCTGTTTTATCGACTTCAATTTTACCTGTTATCATGATCAAAGCACTATATGTTGTGGTATTATTTTTTCCTGAATACATTTTGTTGTATTTTCACTTTACAAAGGAAATTTCTTTTGTTAGGCTTTTTCAAAATTTATACAGTTCGATTAAAAAGACGTTATGAAGCTTAAAAGGCTAGAAATATCAGGTTTCAAATCTTTCCGCGACAAGATCGTCATTGATTTTTCTCAGGGCGTAAATGCGATTGTCGGGCCCAATGGTTGCGGAAAATCAAATGTGGTTGACGCAATCCGCTGGGTGATGGGGGAGCAGCGCGTCAAAGCACTGCGCGGCAAGAAAATGGACGATGTCATCTTCAATGGCAGTGAGGATGCCGCTCCTGTGAGCATGGCTGAGGTAATCATGACGCTGTCCAGCGACGGGACAAGTTTTCCCGGCGTATACGGGGAGTTGACGGAAGTATCCATCTCACGAAGAGTCATTCTGGACGATGAAAGCGAATACTGCATCAATCGTGTTCCGTGCCGGTTGCTGGACATCAAAGAGTTCTTCATGGGCACGGGCGTAGGTGCGAGAACTTATTCCCTGGTGGAACAGGGGTCCGTGGCGACCATGGTGGAGGCCAAACCGGAAGACCGCCGCCTGTTTATTGAAGACGCCGCCGGGGTATCCAAATACAAAAGCCGTAAAGATGCCGCTGTTCGAAAAATGGAAGCAACCAGGCAGAATATCCTCCGCCTCAACGACATTCACAAAGAAGTAAAATCCCAGCTCAATGCCATTGCCAGGCAGGCTAAAAAAGCCGAACAATACAAGGAAATCAAGCTTCGAATCAAGGATGCTGAATTGATTCTTGCCCGGCAGAATTTTGCGAAACTCGCCGGCAAAAGCGATGCGTTGCAGGAATCCCGGTCTCAATTTTCCGGTCAGTCTGAAAGCATCCGGGCACAACTGGAGGCAAGGGAGTCCACGCTGGAAGAAATGAAGGCGAAGCTGATGGAAAGCGATGAACTAATCAGCGCCCGCCAAACCGAACTTTATGAAATCAAAAATTCTATCACCATCAAGGAAAAAAATATTGAGTTTTCGCGCCGCCGGATCACCGAAGCGACAGAGCGCAAACAAAAAAATCAGTCTGAAATAGATTTGATGGAGCAAAAAAAGTCATCTCTGGCGGTCGAAATGGATAATCTGCATAAAAAGGCGGAGGAAGCTATGAACCGGATGACCCAGCTTCAGAATGAGCTGGACGCCGGGCAGAAGGAAGTTGAGGGGCTGCTGGAAAATGACAGGGAAATCAACTCCCGTCTGGAAGAACATAAAATCCGCTACATTGATGTAATGCAGGATCTGGCCAAGTTCAACAATATGATTGCGACCCTCAACAAAAACCTGGAGGATTTCAAGAAGCGCGAAGAGAGGGAAAATCACGAAATTGAGCAGGACAAGAGCAGGTTTGATGAACTGGCGCTTAAACTGCAATCGCTCACTTCGGATCAGGCGGCGGAAGAAGAGGAAATCAGGAAACTGGCCGGGCAGAAAGAGGAGATCGCAGACGAACTGCAAAGGGCCAGGTCAGATCTTCAGATCCTTGAAGAGCGGATCATGCAAATCAAAGAAGAATCGGGCGGAAAGTCATCGCGTCTGCAATCCCTGGGAGAATTTCAGGCCGCTTTTAAATGGTCCAGTGACGGTGTGAAGAAAGTGATTGAAACGCAGGGGGATCAGGACAGGTTTTACGGAGTTGTGGCCGATCACATCAATGTGCCCCGCGAATATGAATCCGCCGTGGAAGCGGTACTGGGCGAGAAGCTGCAGTATGTTGTGGTGAAGAACCAGGAAGAGGGCCTTCGTGCCATCGATTATTTAAAGAATTTTCAGTTGGGCCGGGGCAGTTTTGTGCCGGTGGAACTGCGCGGCAATAAGGCGGAAACATACAGTGCCGAGCATCTTCAGGAAGCGGAACCTCTTCGAAATAAAGTCGTGGTGAAAGAAGAATTCCATCAGATTGCCGATTGCCTCCTGGGCGATGTTTTGTTGACGCCATCAATCACCAAAGGGATTGATCTGTGGAAGAAAAACGGCTTCCGGGGGACATTCGTGACGCCGGAAGGGGATACAATCAGTCCAAATGGCGTGTTGACCGGCGGCAGCGGAGCGGCGGTGGAAAAAAGTCTGCTGGCGACCAAAAGAGAAATCGCGGAACTGGAAGCGGATGTCAGAAGGCTTTCCGTCGAACTGGAAAATCAGATGGAAGAAAAGAAAAAACGGGTTTCCCTGATTGCCGGCCGGGACGAAGAACTTGCCGATCTGAAAAACAGGGTGCACCGTCTGGAAATTGACATCAACGGCCGGAAAAAAGATCTGGAACGCTTTGAAGATGAATCAGAAAGGTTGAAGCAGAGAATCGCTGTCCTTGAATACAACCGTCAGAATATCAAAACGGAAGAGGCCCAGGCCGCACAGAAATTGCTGGAGATGAAAGATAATATTCTCCTGAAAGAAACGGCTGAAAAAGAACTCAACGAAATTATTTCTTCATTCAACAACCGCAGGCAGCAGTCACGGTCGTCCATTGACGCGCAGGAGCGATCCCTGACAGAGAAAAAAGTTCTGCTGGCTTCTCTGGCGGAAAAAAAGGAAGCGGATCTGAGAACCATTGCCAGGCTGCAGCATGATATCAGCCACAATGAAATTGAAGTTGCAAGAAAAAGGGAAGAGATCACCGCCTGCGAAACACAAATGACGGACCTGGCCTCTGCCGTTGAGGCGGAACAGGAAATGCTGCAGTCCCTCTATGGCAAACTGACATCCTGCGAAACCGTTTTGACGGAAATGAAAGAAAAGAGGGCCGCTGAAGATGAACGGCTCAGGGGGCAGGAAAATGAGATCCGTGACATCAAGAGGAATCTTGATGATCTGCAGAAGCAGGCAAACGAACTGGAGATGCAGTGCCGTGAAGCGGCTTTAAACCTTGAGAATCTCCAAAGGACAGTAAATGAAAAGCACGGTGTTGACCTTAAGGCCATGATGGTGGATTTCATCATGGTCGATGACGAGAAAGTTGACGAACTTTCCACCATGCTGGAAAAAGACAGGCAGACGATTGATAATTTCGGTGAGGTGAATCTGCTGGCGCTCAACGAATATGTTGAACTGGATCAGCGCAACCAGTTTTTGACGACACAGCTTGCCGATCTGAATGAATCGCTGTCTTCTCTGCAGAGGACGATCACCCGGATCAATAAAATATCCCGTGAACGGTTTGCAGAAACCTTCGCCGCCGTCAATGAATGTTTCAAGGACGTATTTGCGAAGATTTTCCCCGGCGGCCGGGGGAAGCTGCTGCTCACCGATGAAAATGATCTTCTGGAGACCGGCGTGGATATTGATATTCAGATTCCCGGCAAAAAAGCGCAAAGCGTCAGCCTCTTATCCGGCGGTGAGAAGTCGCTTGCGGCCATCGCGCTCATTTTTGCCATCCTGATGTACCGGCCGTCCCCCTTCCTGATTCTGGATGAAGTGGATGCGGCGCTCGATGACGCCAACACCAACCTTTTCAACCGGCTGATCAAGGATGTCGCCAATCATTCTCAGGTGATCATGATTACGCACAACAAGAGCACAATGGAAGTTGCCGATACGCTTTTTGGCGTGACCATGCAGAAGCAGGGGATATCCTCTCTGGTCTCCGTCAGTCTAAATTAATCCATTCCTTTACTTTAGCCAAAAAAATCGTTATGAATGCGTAGTAAAAGCTATGGGCCGTTTTCATTCGGGTTTATTTTCATGGATGTAACCGGAATCATTCATAAATAATTCTTCACACAGAAAGGAATCTGCAGTCAATTGGGTTTATTCGACAAATTAAAAGCGGGTCTCACCAAAACACGCGATGCCCTGACAAAAAATCTGGACAATCTTGTTTTCGGGAAGAGGGTTCTGGACCAGGCCCTGTTTGAAGAACTGGAAGAATTGATGATCTCGGCGGATATGGGGCCGCAGTTTACCTATGATTTGATTGATGATGTCAAGCAGCGGGTGAAACGCAAAGAGCTGCAGGATGCGTCGCAGATTAAAAAAGTTTTGCAGGAAAGAATGATCGCGATTCTCCAAAAGATGGAAAAACCGCTTGTCATTCCGAAAAATCAGCCCTTTGTGATCATGGCCATTGGAGTCAACGGAAGCGGAAAGACAACCACCATCGGTAAATTGACAAATCTGCTCTGCAATGACGGACATGAGGTTCTTCTTGTAGCGGCAGATACCTTCCGGGCGGCCGCCATCGAACAGCTGGAGGTATGGGGCAGGCGCGTCAATGCGCCCGTGATCAAGCAGAAAATGAATGCTGATCCTGCCGCCGTTGTTTTTGACGCGGTCGGCAAGATTAAAGCGGGCTTTCAGGGCGTAGTGATTGTGGATACTGCCGGACGCCTGCACACCCGGACCAACCTGATGGAGGAACTCAAAAAAGTCAAAAGGGTGATCAGCAGGGAATTGCCGGGTGCGCCGCACGAGATCTTGCTGGTTTTGGATGCCACAACCGGCCAGAATGCCGTAATGCAGGCAAAAATGTTCAAGGAAGACATCGGGGCGACAGGCATCGTTCTCACAAAGCTGGACGGGACGTCCAAGGGCGGTGTTGTGGTTCGCATTGCCGGGGAACTGGAACTTCCGGTCCGGTTTATCGGCGTTGGAGAGGGTTTGGAAGATTTGCGGGTTTTTGACAGCAGGGATTTCACGGCAGCTCTGTTAGACTGAAATGCTGTCGGTCACGGCAATGGAAAATGAACAAAATATTCGCCATCGGGGACATACACGGCTGTTTCGACAAACTGCAGCGTCTAATCCTGGAGATTAAAGCCGATCCCGTAAATGATACCCTGGTCTTTATCGGTGATTATATCGACCGCGCGGACGGAGGCAGGGATGTTGTGGACTATATTTTAAAGCTCAAAAAGACCTTTCAGAACGTGATCTGTCTTCGCGGCAATCATGAATCCATGCTGCTCAGGTTTCTGGATGGCGTGGAAGATGATATCTATCTGGCCAACGGCGGTTTTGCAACGCTCAAGGCATACGGAATATCGCGGTCGGATGCGCCGAAGGTGAGAAAGAAGAAAATTCCCCCGGATCATCTGAAGTTTTTCAAGACGCTTTTGCCTTACTATGAAACGGATCAATTTATTTTTGTCCATGCCGGCCTGATTCCCGGAAGAGAGCTTAATGAGCAGTCTCTCTATGACATGCAGTGGATCAGGCAGACGTTTATCGATTCTGATGATGATTTTGGAAAAAGGGTTGTTTTCGGGCACACTCATTTCAGTGAGCCGCTCGTTGAAGACAATAAAATCGGTATCGACACGGGAGCTGTTTATGGCGGCAGTCTTACCTGTGTGGAACTGCCGGCGTTGAAATTTTATCAGGTGTAACCATGAAAATTATCGAATGCGTGCCGAACTTCAGCGAAGGATGCGATCCGGATAAAATCGAATCCATTGCCCGTGTGTTGAAGTCTTTTCCCGATGTTCACTTCATTGACTACAGCGGTGACTGCGATCATAACCGGAGTGTCTTTACGTTTCTGGGGAAACCGGAGGATGTTCTGGAAGCTGCGCTGGCCGTGTCGGGGAAGGCACTGGAGCTGATTGACATGCGCAGTCAGGCCGGCGTCCATCCGCGGCTGGGAGCGGTTGATGTGGTCCCCTTCATTCCGCTTGGAAAAACAAAAATGGCTGACGCTGTTGATATCGCTCATCTGTTTGGCCGCAAATTATATGAACGGTTCTGCGTACCGGTTTATTATTATGGAGAAGCCGCCCTGGTTCCCGAACGCCGCGAGCTGGCCCATGTCCGGCATGGTGGATATGAAGCGCTGAAAGAAAAAATGAAGAATCCGGACGACCTGCCCGATGTCGGAAACACTGAATTCAATCCACGTTCGGGTGCAACAGCTGTGGGCGCGCGCGAACCGCTGGTGGCTTATAATATCAATCTGAGTTGCAGTGACCTGAGACTGGCTCAAAAAATTGCATCCCTGATCCGGGAAAAAAACGGGGGGCTCAAGCATGTGCGGGCCATCGGCGTCGTTTTAAAAAGCAGGAATCTGGCGCAGGTTTCCATGAACCTGACCAACTGCAAAGAGACGCCGCTCAAAATGATTTATGAAAAGGTGGAGAAACTGGCAGCTGAACGCGGTGTTGAAATTCTGGAATCAGAATTGATTGGACTGGCGCCAAAATGCGCTTTTACGGGCACAAAACCTCAGAAACTGAAACTGGTCAATTTTGATGAGGGGTGCCTTCTGGAAAAGCATCTCAAAGATTTTTCAATCGGGTGAAGTGCTGACCGGTTGACAGTCCGTTCAAAGAATGTTAAACCGCCGCATCCTGTCGCCAAATCATGGCTGCCCCTGTAGCTCAGCAGGATAGAGCAACGGATTCCTAATCCGTGTGCCGGGCGTTCGAATCGCCCCAGGGGCACCAGTTAAATCAA
>MWDG01000034.1 GCA_002070455.1 Deltaproteobacteria bacterium ADurb.Bin151 | reverse complement strand
CGGGTAGCTCAGCTGGAAGAGCGCCACGCTTACACCGTGGATGTCACAGGTTCGAGCCCTGTCCCGCCTACCAGATGAGGACCAAAAGAATAAAAAGATTTTTTGGGGTCGTAGTTAAGTTGGTTATAACGCCGGCCTGTCACGCCGGAGGGCGTGGGTTCAAGTCCCATCGGCCCCGCCAGAAAATCGAAGGGAGCCTGCTTGTTGCGGCTCCCTTTTTTTATCAGGAAGTCCCCGGGAGCGCACTACAGGTGATTGACATAATTGATGGAGCATGTTTAATTAAGTCATGGCAGGGTATCCTGCGAAACGAACATCATCTTGAAATGATTGAAAAAGAGGTAATCGCATACCATGGACTACGAAGGACTGATCATCCGTCCGCCCAGTGAAGCCTACAGCCTGCTTTTACAGGTTACGGTCGGCTGCTCTCATAACCGCTGCACGTTCTGCGGCACCTACCGGCAGAAAAAGTTTAAGATCAAACCCCTGGAGCGAATTGAACAGGATCTGCGGGAAGCCAGAACTTATGGACCTGTTAACCGGCTTTTTCTATGTGACGGCGACTCGTTAATTATTCCGCAACCGCGTCTGGTGGAAATTTTACAGATGATTAACCGGTATCTTCCGGGACTAGAGCGGATCGGAAGCTATGCCAATGCAAAGAGCATTTTACGAAAATCAGTTGATGAATTGAAGGAACTGAACAAGTTGGGGTTGAAAATCCTTTATCTGGGCATGGAAACCGGCAACGCTGAACTGCTGAAAAAGATTAACAAAGGTGCCACACGGGAAAAAATGGCGGAAGCAGCCAAACGGGTTAAAGAAGCAGGCATTGAGCTGTCGGTGACGGTCATTCTGGGCATTGGCGGTATTGAAAAAAGCATCGAGCATGCCATGGATACGGCTAGCCTGTTGACGGAGATGGATCCGGACTATGTGGGCGCGTTGACTCTCATGCTTGTGCCGCAGACGGAAATGTACGAGGACTACCTGGCAGGGCGGTTTGTTCTGCCTGACAAAATCGGCTTTATCCGGGAGCTTTATCTGATGATCGCCAACGCCAATTTTACAAACTGTTACTTTACATCCAATCACGCGTCAAATTATCTGCCGATCAAAGCGCGACTTCCCGGCCAAAAAGAAAAGATACTAAAAATGATGCGGGCAGTCATAGAAGAAAACGATGTCACCAGGTTGCGCCCCGAATTTTTGCGAGGACTGTAATCGCGGGAGAAATGAAGACGGATATGAAAAAAATATCTGAATGGTTTTTCTGGCGCAAGCCCGACTATATTCGGAGAGAAATATTAACGATGCTGGCCAAGGGGCAGAAAAGTGGAGTCTTTGACGAAGCATCCAGGAAAATGATTGAAAATATTTTGGAATTTACATCCACCATGGTACGGGAAATCATGATTCCCCGGACGGAAATTATTGCCATCAGCGTGGACGACACGCCCCAGGAGATGATCCGTGAGATTGCGGAATCCCGCCATACCAGGCTGCCCGTGTACAGGGGATCGGTTGACAATATCATCGGCATTCTGAACATTAAAGATCTGCTGGATGCCTGGCCGCAGAACATAACAACGTCCGACATTTTATCCCGTCTGACCAAGCCTTATTACATCCCCGAAACGAAAAACGCCCACCTTCTGTTTCATGAGTTTAAAAACAACAAAAAACATATTGCCATTGTCATCGATGAATACGGGGGGACATCCGGTCTGGTTACTCTTGAGGACCTGCTAGAAGAGATTGTCGGGGATATCCTTGATGAACACGAAGAGAACCCTGACTCCGGCGATATCATTCAGGCACCCGACGGTACCTTTATTGTGGAAGGACGCACCGAGATTGAAAACATTGAAGAGCATTTGCAGATCAGCCTGGAAAGAGGCCGATACGAAACGGTAAGCGGACTCATTTTAAACACAATCCGGAGAATCCCGCACCGGGGGGAAAATTTTCAGATCGAAGGAATGGACATCACCATTGAAAATGCGGACGAACGCAGCATAAAAAAAGTGAAAATAAAAAAAGTGGATGAAACTCTTTCCCATGAAGAATAAAGACCTGCAGGCAACACAGGAACTCTCCGATAACAAACTTAATGTATACCGTATTTTTTTTGCAGTTTTAAGCGGAGTCCTGCTTTTTTTATCTTTCCCGAAATTTGGCCTGGGGGTTGTTGCCTGGTTTGCCCTTGTTCCTTTGTTTATTGCCCTGAAGGACGTCGAATCAGTATGGCGTTCGCTGCTTCTGGGATGGATAGCGGGGATGACGGGTTGTGTTGGAATCCTGTACTGGATAACGCACGTCGTTGTGAATTTTGGCCATCTGCCGCTGTATCTCGGAATCTTCCTCATGCTGCTTCTGGCCTTTTATTTGAGCTTTTACACGGCTCTGTTTGCCGCCGGAATCGTATGTTTGAAAAAATGGGTTCCCCTGTATCTTTCCGCGCCGGTTTTATGGATGTGCCTGGAATATGTAAAGTCGAAGGCATTCACCGGTTTCCCCTGGGAGAACCTGGGGTATTCCCAGTTTAACAATCTTTTCCTGATCCAGATTGCCGATGTTATCGGGGTATTTGGATTATCTTTTTTAATTGTCCTTTTAAACACCACTTTTTATTCCTTCATGACAGGGAAGTTCAAAAAGTCATTTGCGCTGGCCTCCGTTGTATTTCTGCTTTGGGCGGGTATTTATTTTTATGGCATTGGGCGAATCGCTCAAATTAATGAACTTCTGAAAGACGTGCAGGGGATGGAAGTTTCGCTGGTCCAGGGTAACATCAATCAGTCGATCAAATGGAACAGAAATTATCAACAAGAAACCATCAACATCTATGAGGAGCTGTCTTTGTCGCGACCACCGGACGCAGGAGGTCTGATTGTCTGGCCGGAAACGGCGGTGCCTTTTCACTATCAGGACGACACCGACTTGCAACGCCGCGTTAAGGATATTCCCGTCAAAACTCAAAACTGGTTTGTTTTCGGTTCCACAAGTTATCGGGACCGCGGCGGCACTACGGATTATTACAACAGCGCCTTTCTGCTTTCGCATTTGGGAGATATCCGGGGCAGGTATGACAAGGTGCATCTTGTCCCCTATGGTGAATATGTTCCAATGAGAACGGTGTTTCCTTTTGTCGGTAAACTGGCAGAGGGAATTGGAGACTTCGGCGAAGGAAAAGGATTTTATCCCCTGGAAATGGGAAAAAGAAAAATCGGGGTGATGATCTGTTATGAGGGAATCCTGCCTGAAGCGGCAAGAATGTATAAAAACGCCGATGCCGAATTGCTGGTGAATATCACAAACGATGCCTGGTTCGGAAAAACATCGGCACCGTATCAGCACCTTTCCATGACCATTTTCCGGGCGGTCGAGACAAGACTTTATCTTGTGCGAGCAGCCAATACCGGCATTTCGGCGATTGTACATCCGACCGGAAAAATTATTGCAAAAACCGGAATATTCCATAAAGATATAATCCACGGTAGAATCAAATATATTCAGTTGCCAACCATCTATGCGAAATTCGGCGACTGGCCGGTGGGGGCCGGTTTTTTATGCCTGGCCGTTTTTTTTCTGTGGGGCTTTGTAAGGAGGGGACGATAATGTCAGAAGAAAGCATTCGTGAATCGATCAATGATCTGAAAACAAGAATTCAATATATCGGGGAATGCCTTTGACGTTCCTGAACTGGAATTAAAAGTCAAGGACCTGGAAATCCTGTCTGCCAAAAAAGATTTCTGGGATGATCCGGAGCAGGCACGAATTCTTCTGCAGAAGAAAACAAAATTGTCCTCCGCACTCGATAGCTGGAAAAAATTTCATAAGCAGATTGAGGACTCCGAAACCCTCTGGTCAATAGCTTCTGAAGAAAACGATGAGCAGGTGTTAAGCGATCTCGAATCCGAACTTGCACAGTTGTCTTCTGATGTCCGGGGTGAAGAACTCAAGATGATGCTTTCCAGCGATCAGGACCCGATGAACGCGATTGTGAACATTCATGCAGGAGCGGGAGGAACGGAAGCGCAGGATTGGGTGGAAATGCTGCTGCGTATGTATTTACGATGGGCGGAAAAGAAAAATTTCAAAACCAGTATTATTGATTATCTGCCGGGGGATGAAGCTGGTGTCAAAAGTGTGTCTTTTACCATTGAGGGTGATTATGCCTATGGATACACGAAAGCCGAAATCGGGATTCACCGTCTTGTCCGGATTTCTCCCTTTGACGCGGGGGGCCGGCGCCATACATCCTTCGCTTCGGTATTTGTTTACCCCGAGGTGGATGATGAAATAAAAATTGATATCAAGGAAGATGATTTGCGGATCGATACATTCCGATCGGGCGGCAAGGGGGGACAGCATGTCAATAAAACCGATTCCGCTGTCCGCATTACCCATTTGCCGACCGGTATCGTCGTGCAGTGCCAGAATGAAAGATCTCAGCATAAAAATAAGGCCATGGCGATGAAGTATTTAAAGTCACGTTTGTATGAAAGAGAACTGCAGCAAAAAAATGAAAAGATCGATGAAGAGAACAAACAGAAAAAAGACATAGCATGGGGAAGCCAGATTCGCTCCTATGTTTTGCATCCCTACAAAATGGTAAAAGATCACAGGACGAATCTGGAAAACGGAAACGCGCAAAAGGTGCTGGATGGTGACATTGATGATTTTATCCAGGCTTATCTGATGTATGTTGGTAACAGGGGGCAAAACCCCTCTTCGACGGTAAACTAAGCAAACGATAATATTTAAAATTGTCATTATTGTTTTGGGATATTAGGAATAATGTGTTATATAATTCAAAATATGATGGATGGTGTTGATTAGATTACCTATAACGAACAGATCTGCAGTCAGAAATAAAATGCTGTTTTGATCAGTAACCGAAAAAGAAGTCAGGAGACACAGTACATGTTAAAATTTAAAAAGGATGTTTCATCAATCTTTCTGATCGTTGTTTTGAGTCTGATCGTATTGCTCGTAAGCGGCTTTCAGGCAAATGCAGAAAATACGAATAATCAGGTCACTGTATCCGGACAGGGTGACGTTGAGAAGAAACAAGATCAAAAAAAATCAGTCGGCGCTGTTGAGGCTTTCAAAAACATGCTTTTCGGGGATTCAAATTCATCCGATGATGAAAACGGTGAAGAAAATGAAGAACAGGAACTGATGGAAAATGCTCTTGAATACCTGGAAATGGCCGATAAATACTGGAAAAAAGGTGACATAGAAAATACACTGAATGAACTGGACAAGGCCTATGCATTGATTCTGGATGCGGATGGTGATCCGGCGATTGCACGGCAGAAAGATGATTTACGTCTTTTAATCTCTCAGCGAATCATGGCGGTTTATGGCCACAAGCGGAGCCGCACATTCGGCAAGGCCAGTGAAATTCCGCATTTGATGAACGCGGATGTGGAAAAAGAGATTCGTTCCTTTCAGGGCCCGGAAAGAGAATTTTTTATTGCTTCCTATGAACGTTCCAACAAGTACAGGGATCTTATTGTTGGCGAATTGAAAAAAGCAGGGGTGCCCGAAGAGCTTTTCTGGCTGCCTTTGGTGGAAAGCGGATTCAAGGCTTCGGCCTTATCCCCGGCGAGGGCATTGGGATTGTGGCAGTTCATTCCCTCTACCGGTTATAAGTACGGTCTTTCCCGTGACGAATGGATAGACGAACGCATGGACGTTTTGAAGTCCACACAGGCTGCAATCTCCTATTTAAAAGAATTGCACGCCATGTTTGGCGACTGGCTTACCGTACTGGCGGCTTATAACTGCGGTGAGGGCAGGGTGCTTCGCACCATCTCCAGACAACAGATCAATTTCTTCGACCGCTTCTGGGATCTCTACGCGCAATTGCCCAATGAAACGGTACGCTATGTTCCCCGTTTTCTGGCCACGCTGCACATTGTAAAAAATCCCGGCAAGTATGGTTTTGATTTACAGAAAACAAAAGACTCTTTGTTGAAATACGAAACAGTCAGGGTCAATAAGATCATGAAATTATCGGATATCGCCTCAAAAATGGAGGTGTCCGAAGAAACCATTACCGTACTGAACGCGGAATTGAGGCACAAGTTAACGCCTGACCGTGAATATGCCATCAGAATACCCAAAGGAACGCTCGCAAAATTCAACAGTGTCTACAACGACATTCCGGAAACGGAAAAACCGACCTTCACTTACGCGCGATCGCAATCACCGCGGTCGGCATCGATCCGTTCAAACTCAAACTCAAAATCAAGATCAGCAGGAACCTATGACACGCATCGTGTCCGGCGAGGGGAAACCCTGGCGTCCATCGCGAACAAATATGGCGTGTCCGTCAGGGCCATTCAAAGAGCAAATCGTTTGAACAGGAAAAACGGTTTAATGAGGGGGCAGATCGTCAAAATTCCCGGCAGTACAAACGTTGCGTCCCTGAATGCTAACAACTCGGTTGCGATTTATAAAGTGAAACGAAATGATTCCCTTCATGATATTGCAAAGCGTTTTGATGTACCTGTGGCAAAACTGAAGAAAGCGAATAAATTAAAAGGCAATACTATCAAGGCCGGACGGAAAATAAAGATCCCCGGCCAGAAAATAAGCTGTGACAGAGGCAAGGGAAAAACAAAAAAAAGCAAGGCCGTCAGAAACGTCAAAAAAAGAACGATCGCTTCAAAACGCTGACAGGTATGTTGAATCAACTGCAAATGAATGAAAACCCCGAAAGCAGTTGGTAGACGATACATTCGCGCAGGATCTTCGGGTCTGGGTAAAGATTTTTATTCGAAGCCATTATTGGATTCTTGCAGATTGCGTTAATAATGAAAAAAGTTCTTTTTCTTTCTTTTTCATTTTGCGGGTGTTTGCTTTAGATGTATTTTCGTGATTATAGCCTCTTAAATGAAGCAGCCCGTGAATGATTAAGAAAAGGACTTCCTCGTCAAAACTGAGATTGCCCATTGCCGCATCTCTGCTTGCCGTGTCAACGGATATGACAATATCGCCCAGAATCTCCGGATTAATGTCTGTGAATTCACCTTCCTGAAGCGGGAAAGAGATAACATTGGTGGTTTTGTCCCTGGCGAGGTATTGTTTATTGATTTGCCGTATGGCCGCATCATCAACAAATGTGATGCTGATTTCCATATTTGCGCAGTTGAGCAGTTTCAGAAGCGCGTTTACCTGACTCCGAATTCTTCTTTTATCGATTTTAATACGTTTCTGCTGATTTTCTATTTGGATTTTCATTCGACTCTTTTTTTTCATTAGATTCTTTTGCGGATGTTTCCGGATAATCGACGCGGTGATGAAAGATTCCCGTCAAAATCCTGGTAAAAGTATCCGCAATCGTGCTTAAATTTTTCAGCGTCAGTTCACAGTCGTCCAACTGACCGTCGGAATAGACGCGCCCGATCCGCTCCCGGACCAGTGACCGGATTCTCGCGGGTGTTGGATGCGTCAGGGTGCGAGAGGATGCTTCAATAATGTCACCCAGCATCACGAGTCCTGCTTCTTTCGTCTGGGGCTTGGGGCCGTGATAACGAAAATCGCTTTCCGTAAGAGAACGAATGGATTCGTCCTTGTCCTTTTTGGCTTTATCGTAGAAATAGCTGACCAGACTGGTTCCGTGGTGTTCCCGAATGATGTTGATGATCGGCTGACCCAGTTTTTCTTTTTCGGCCAGTTCACAGCCTTCTTTGATGTGAGAGATGATAATCAGCGTGCTCATCTTCGGAGAAAGTTTATCATGCCGGTTTTCATGGTTGGTTTGATTTTCAATGTAATAATGTGGTTTGGCCAGCTTGCCGATGTCATGATAATAAGCGCTGACTTTTGCAAGAAGTGCGTTTGCGCCGATCGCGTCCGCCGCCGCCTCCACAAGCGATGCGACGATGATACTGTGATGATACGTGCCCGGAGCTTCAATAATCATTCTCTGGAAAATCGGCTGATTGAGGTTGGCCAGCTCCAGCAGCTTGATATAGGTGATAAAACCGAAGATACTTTCAAATAAGGGGGTGAGACCGGCAACCAAAACACCGGTGATCATGCCGCCCAGAATACCCATGGCCAGGCGGACCGGCAAATCATTCAGAAAATGGCCGGATAAAAGATTCAGGCAAAAAATAGCCGCGATATTGATGACGCCCAGGAAAAGACCAACCTTAAAGAAAGTCGAACGCTGGCGGCTGTTGACAATGTGATAAGAAGAAGCAACAGATCCTATAAACGAAAAAAGCGGGAAAATAATTTTCTCTTCAAAAAGAAAACTGATGAGAAAGGATATCAGAACGCTCATGATCATGGCCACGTTCCGGTTCACGAGGACAGCAATGATCATGGCGCCGCAGGCAAACGGGATAGCGAAATAACCGGCATCAACCGGAATAAAAGGGAAAGCCCTGTTGACGGCAACAGAGATAAAGATTCCCATCTTCACCAGCACGATCTGCAGAACAGCCACGATGGCGAATACGAGAAAGTCCAGATTTGAACGGGCCGGAGCCTTGAGCCAGTTTCGGGTGCGCCAGAAATACAAAAGCAGTGAAAGAAAGAAAACCGTGCAGAAAATTCCCAGAATTACCGAAAGGCCGGATATTTTATTATCCGCCACCGTCTTGTAAAATGCTTCCAGCTTGGCCAGTTCCGGATAGCCGATTTTTTCTCCCTCACGGACAATCATTTCATTTTTTTGGACCTGAAAATAAACAGGTTTGACCTCTTCTATCGCAGAAAGTATTTTTTTATCCGTTTCTTCCTTATTGAAGGTCAGGTTGGGTTGAACGAGTTTTTTCAGGATTGATAAGGAATATCTGGCAAAAGAAGAAGGATCATCACTAAAAACGGTATTGACTTTTTCGGAAAGCAACGGATCAATAGCCTTGATGTTGAGAATAGATGACACATCCTTGAGGTTTTCCTCTTCCCGGCTGATCATGTTGACAATGGTGATGCCTTTATCTTCCTCCTGTTTTTGAAGGGAAGTTTTCGTGATCAATGTGTTTTTATAAAATAAATCAATGGCGGCGAAAAGTTTTTGCTGGAGATCTTCTGAAAACTTATTGGCCTTGAGAAATGAAAATTCCTTTGGGGTAAGCGGGATCCCAAGTGATTTTTCAAGCAGATCTTTCAGTTGTTCATTGCCGGAATTTTTTTCGCCAAGCGCGAAGGAATTCATGATATTTGCTTTTAAAGTAATCGGCATTTCTGCATCGTAATCATAGACAGGCCGCGTGTTCTCTGGCGCTTCTTTCTTCTTCTGCCGGGTGGAGTTCACGTCCTCAACGAGGAAATCCCGGTCCGCTTTGATATTTTTGTGCGCAATCATGCCATAGCGGTATTCCGGATCGGATACGTAAAGATTGGGAGCCAGGAGGACAGATAATCCGATGCTTAAGAGAATGAGAATTGCCCATCGTTGAAAAAGATTGTTTTTCAGAAAATCGAAAGAAATCTTATTTTTTTCTGTCAATTTATGCCAGACAATATTAATTTTTTCAAACGACGAATCAATGATGTTCATTTTATTTATCCGATTTCTTTTCCCTGTCCCACATATCGTAAGCTGAAATGATATTAGCAACCAGGGGATGGCGGACGACGTCCACTTGTGAAAAATGAACAATACGGACACTCTCGAGTTTCTTCAAAATTTTTTCCGCCTCAATCAGGCCCGATGATTTTTCGGAAGGCAGGTCAATTTGAGTGATGTCGCCTGTCACAACGGCTTTTGAGTTGAATCCCAGACGTGTCAAAAACATTTTCATTTGTTCGGAAGTGGTGTTCTGGGCTTCATCCAGAATAATGAACGAATCATTTAAAGTTCTGCCGCGCATGAATGCCAAAGGCGCAACTTCTATCAAACCCTTGTTGATGAGCGCACCGGCCTTTTCCATGTCCACCATATCATAAAGTGCGTCATACAAAGGACGCAGGTACGGATTGACTTTTTCGGCCAGATCACCCGGCAGGAAACCCAGGCGTTCGCCGGCTTCGACGGCCGGACGGGTCAGAATGATCCGTTTTACCTTTTTATCCAGCAGATAGGATACCGCCATTGCCATGGCCAGATAAGTTTTACCGGTTCCCGCAGGGCCGATGGAAATCACCATGTCTGCTTTCCTCATGGAATCGATATAATGGCGCTGTGCGATGCTTTTGGGAGTGATAATGCGCTTTTTTGAAGAAATGAAAACGGTATCGAGAAAGATGCGGGCCAGGTCAAAATGAATATCCTGCGTTAAAATCCGGTGAGCGTAGTCAATATCGGAAGAATGAATCAGCCATCCTTTCTCCATAATACCATAGAGCTGTTTGAGCAGAAGGGTAACCTTCCCAACGGCTTCATCATGGCCGCTGATGGAAAGATGATTGCCCCAGGGCTTTACCTTAACCGGCTCGAGTTTTTCGAGAAATCGAAGGTGCTTGTCGTGCTCACCGCAGAGATTCTTCAGGATATTTGAATCCGCAAAGGATAATTTCTCTGCCTGGATGGCGGTTTTAGTTGCTTTAATCAAAAAATCAGCCTCTAAAATGTTCATCTCAACCCGGTCCTGATGCAGATTATTTTATGAACTATGGGGGATCGGGAACCTTCCATTCGACGGCGTTTTTCTATCATCATGAAGCATTGAATGCAATACAATTTACGATTGTAAAAACAGGTGCGCAAAAACCTTCGCGTTGCCAATCATATTGTCAATAGGGCAGTTTTCATCAGGCTGGTGGGCGTTCATATTTGTTTTTGACCAGACGGCGACTGGATAGTCCCTTTTCCGCAGGTAGGTGGCAACCGTGCCGGCGCCGACGCCTCCCGGCAGAGCACGCAGATGATACACCTTTTCAATGGCACCCTGCAAAGCGGTGACAACCGGAGCATCGGCAGGGGTGGGACGCGCAGGCTGAACGTATTGTTCGTGTCGTATCTCAATCTTTACGGAAAATCTTTCTTCCACTTTTTTCGTGATCTTACGGATTTTCTTCAGGACATCTTCAAGGTCGTATTGCGGGAGCACGCGGCAATCCATGTAAAAGACGTCTTCACCGGGAATGGTGTTGATGTTGCCCACGTTGGCCTCTTTTTTCGTTGGTTCAAACGTGCTGACGGGCGGATCAAAAAGAGGGTCCACTGCATCAAATTCTTTGCGAAGCTTTGTCAGTTTTGTCACCAGGTGAGATGCTGCCGAGAACGCGTTGTTGCCCAGTTGCGGTTTGCTGCCATGACATTGTTTCCCCGTTGTTTTAAAGCACAGCCAGAGAATGCCTTTTTCCGCGATTTCAATGAGGGACCCTTCCGGATTCCCGGAGTCCGGAACCACAATGAGATCACTCTTGTCAAAAATCTTTTCCGGCAGATCCAGGACATAATAAAGCCCTTTGCCACCTGAAGTTTCCTCATCTGCAACGAAGAATAGGCAGATGGGGTTAGCTGGCGTGATACCTTCATCCAGAAATGCCTTTGCAGCAAAGATCGATGCCACCATGTCCTGCTGGTTGTCTTCTGTGCCGCGGCCGAAGATATGGTTGTCTTTGACGTAGGCTTTGTAGGGATCGGAACTCCAGAGATTGAGCTCTCCCGGCGGAACAATATCCAGGTGCGTGATGATACAGATTTTTCGGGTTTTATGGATTCCATCAAGAGACGCCAGGAAGTTGGGACGAAGCCCCGCGGACACACTGGTGTCCGGCGCATCAAAATGACGAAAAAATGTAAAACCCATGTCCATCAAACGTTTTTTCAGCATCTGTGCTTTTTGCATTTCTCCGTCACCGCCGTTGACAGGACCGACGGCCGGTACGGCTGTCAGTTCTTTCTGCAGTTCAATCATATCCTCCCGATAGGAGTCGATTCTTCGGGAAATTATTTCAAAAGCATTTTCGTCAATCATCATTTACACTCCGTGTCATAAATTAGGTGTGATCAGGGACGGCTGTCCCCATTCTTCGGGTAATTTGCCAAACTGCTCCGTGTTCCCCAGAAGAAGCATCAGCCTTCTTTTTTCGCTGAGATATGCGGCCGCGACACGTTTTATATCCTCAGCGCTTACAGTTTCAATATTTTTCCGATAGCTGATGAGATAATCATTGGGCAATTTTTCATATTCGATCACCATCTGCTGTGTGGCTATCTTATGAGGCTGTTCAAATGAAAAAATAAAACTGTTGAGCATGGACTTCTTTGCCCATTCCAGCTCACCCAATTGAATGGCACCCGACGCTGCATTGCGTAGAATATCATTGATGAGATTGAGAGATTGAAGGGTTGACTCGGTCTTGGTGAATGCGTACGTTCCAAATATCCCGTAATTCGACCGAGCGCGATAGAAACTACCGGCGCTGTATGCCAGGCCTTCATGATTTCGCACCGCGCTAAAGATCCTGGAACGAAATCCGCCGCTGCCGATCATGAAATCAAGCACCGAGAAGGCGTAATAGTCCGGATCGTTCTTGCTGACCGTAAATTCGCCGCTGACTACTGTTGATTGGGGAAGATCCTTATTGATATAGAAAACCCCACGGTTTGTTTTTTTGGGCGGCGGCGGCAAATTCAGGGCACGCCTGTTTCGCTCCCAATCACCAAAGTATTGCGTGATTTTTTTCACAGCTTCTTCTTTGGAGATGTCACCGGTTACTGCGATCATCATATTGGACGGGAAAAAATACGCACGGTGAAAAACCATCAGGTCGTCGCGGTGGATATTTTTCAGGGAACCGGACGTCATGTAACGGCCGCGCGGGTCATCGGGATAAAGCAGGCGGTTGAATTCCCGGAAGGCCAGCTTCTGGGGATCGTCCCCAATCCTGCGGAGTTCTTCGTTCTTTAAGGCAAGCGCAAGCTGCAGTTTCTTTTCTTCAAACGCGGGCGCTCTAACAATCTGTGACAGAATCTCCAGACAAGGATCCAGATCATTCTTTAAAAAAGAAAAAGTCACAGAGGCTGAATCCAGCGCCATGGAAAGCGAAGGTGAAGCGGAGAGCGCATCCAGTCGCTCATCTACTTCGTCGCTGGAGTATTTTTCCGTTCCGCCTGTTCTTATGAGATAAGCCGTCAGCTCGGCCAGACCTTCTTTGCCTTGTGGATCATACATCGAACCGGTCCTGACCAGGGCCGATAGGGAAACCAGGGGTAGTTCGCGATCCTCAAGGAAAAATAGGATCATACCGTTTTCCAGCTCGATGCGCTCGGCCTGCTGTATGCGAAATTCAAGCCCGGGATATTTGATTTTATCAGGCGGGGTAAATGGTTGGGCTGACATTGAACTGGAGGGGAAAATTCCGCAACAAGCAATAATCACCAGGGCGATAATTAAGCAAGTTAAGGGTCCCGAAAGAATACGGCCATGCCTGATAAAGCGCGATTTACTTTTCATTATTACCTGCGTTTGTGTTTTTGTTTATTTCTCTGTTCAGAACGGCAATCGTGCGGTTTTCCGCGGAAAGATATTTCACTGCCGCTGTCTGAATGTCGGCGGCTGTTAATTTATCAATCATTGAAAGATAATTTGAAAAGTAGTGGTAGTCACCCATCATCAGCTCAAAATAGGATAAAACGGAAGCAAGTTCGGAATTGGAATCCAGGCTTTTGAGGTAATCCATTTTCAGCTGCTTTTTTGCCTTGGCCAGTTCCGCTTCGGGAAGAGGGATGGCTTTTATGTTTTCCAGTTCCTGCAAAATGGCGTCGCGAAGTTCATCATTGGTGTGCGGGTGACGCGGCCTTGCAAAAATCGTAAACAGATTCGGATACCGTGCGGCGGGTGTGCCGTTGTTAACACTGATGCTTTCGGCGATTTGCTTTTTTAAGACCAGGGTCGAATAGAAGCGGCTGGTCCGGCCTTTGCTCAGAATTGTCTCGAGTAGATCAAAAACATAGTCTTCATGAGACGGGGCAGTCGGTTTATGATATCCGATAATCATTGCAGGATTCGCGTCAAACAAAACCTCCACGTTTCGTTCTTTGGTTTGTGATGGTTCTGCAGGAATGGAGGCAGGTTTGTGCCCGCCTGCGGGAATCCTTCCAAAATATTTGTTGATTAGCTTCAGTGTTTTTTGCGGATGGATATCGCCTACTACCGCAATGACGATTTGTTCCGGCGACAGATATTTTTGATGAATCTGCCGGATGGCTGTCTGGTTTAAAAGGACGATATCCTCCTGGGAACCGATAATGGGCAAACCGTAAGGATGGACCTGGTAAGCTTTGTTCATGAAGGACTCGTAAAGTTTGCCGTCAGGGCTGGTTTCCACGCGCTGGCGTCTTTCCTCCAGAATAACGTCGCGTTCCGTGTAGAATTCGCGAAATACCGGATTGAGCAGACGGTCCGATTCAATGCGTGCCCACAGTTCTATTTTATTGGAAGGCAGGCTGATGAAATAGGTTGTTATATCCTGGCCGGTTGTGGCGTTCATGTTCTCCCCGCCGTTTTCCGTGTAAAGCCTGTCAATTTCATTCGGGATATAATATTTTCTGTGCTCATCCTGCAATTTTTTAAGCTGCGCGGCAAGCGACATGACACGCTTTTGATCGGCCTTGTTGCCTTTTGACCGTTCGTCGTCCAGTGCCTGACCGACCTGTTCGATTTGCGAAAGAAGTTTCTTTTCTTTTGCAAAATTTTTTGTTCCGATGGTTGACGTCCCCTTGAACATCATGTGCTCAAGAAAATGTGCGGCACCGGTCTGTCCTTTTGTTTCGTCAACGGCGCCCACGCGATAGCGGATAAAGAGGGAAACTGTCGGACTGAATTTTCGTTCCATCATGAGAACCGTAAGCCCGTTGTCCAGTTTGTTTTTGATAATTTTCTTTTCCAGGTCGATTGCATGGGCCAGCCCGCATATCTGCAAAAGAATGATCAGGGCAAGCGGCAATAAGACTTTATTTCGTGTCAACATGATTCCTCTCATCGTCAGCTTTTCCGGGGAAAAGGCGGAAAAAAGCATAAAGAATACCCACGATGCAGAATAATATGATGAAAGAAGCTGAAAACAGCGTCATCACAAATTCCAGTGGGTTTTTCATTTTGAACGATCCCGCAAGGAGATGGATGCCGAACATCAGGAAGAAAAACGACAGCAAAAGGACAATAATATTTTTAATCCGGATCAGCACGTTCATTTTAAATCAAAAGTTTCTTTCGCCGGTATTTTTAAGTTTTGCTTTGATCCTGCTGTAAACATCATAACTGAAATCGTCATTCCGGCAGCATAAAAGCGAGTTGTTATGATATAGAGGTTCGTTCTCAATGTCAAATGGGGAAGAGGCAACGGCATCGGACCACATTTTTGTGCCGGGAATCGGAGAATATTCGGCAATTATTGGCTTTGCGCCGCATTGTAAAACAAAATCAATACTATGCATGACATCGGCTGTTTTTTGACCCGGAATGCCGCACAGCAGGTATATCCCGATGTCCTCCTGCTGATAGCCCGCTTTCTTCAGATGAATCACCGCATTCAGCAGTTCTTCATTTTGCACCTTGCCGCCGGTTTCCTTCTGCAGTTGAAAATCGGCGGTTTCAAAACCGAATCGAATGGTTTTAAATCCGGAATCGTAGAGCATTTTACTTAATCTGGCGTCGATTTCTCTTACGTGCAAGCCGTTAGGACAGTGAAAACGGCAGGATAACTGCCGTTTTTTGACCTCATCAAGCAGCGGGATAATCATGTTGTCGGAATCAACCAGCAGCGCATCATCGTAAAAGCTGAAATCGGTCACGCCAAAGTTCTTCTGCCAGTGCTCGATTTCATCTACCACGCGAATTGGTTCACGCCTGATAAATTTCTTTTGAAGAATATGCGATGAGCAGTAACTGCAGCGGTATGGGCAACCGATGGACGTAACGATCGGAACCTGATCAATTTTGCTAAGCAGGTCAAAGGCCGGATAGGGCAGGGCATCGAGATCGTCTTCATCCGGCTCAAATACGGCTTCTTCATCAAAAAGATTCCGTAGGTATTGTAGAACCTGTTTTTCACCCCGGCCGTGGATGACATAATCGGCTCCGGAATGATCAACGGCATGATCGTAACAAAGAGTGGCATACTTGCCGCCCAGAACAATAGGTATACCCGGCAGCGTCTCGCGAATGATCCTTATGGCGTCAAAAACCCCGGGATACCAGTAGGTCATCATGGAAGTGACCAGTACCAAGTCAGTTTCGGGATAAAGAGACAACTCGGTGCGAAATACATCCGGGTCGATGCCATAGCGGCAGTAATTGCGGGGCATGAACTGGAGGCAATCCGGTTTGTCGATCCCCTGGCGGAAGAAGCGGCCGTGGCCATATTTGTGGCGGCGGGGGGGTTTACCGCTTTTTTCAGACATGAGCGCAGAGTGGGGATCAAGACAGTCAATGTAAGAAATCCGATGATTATTCGCGCGCAGCAGGCCGCCAAGATAGAGAAGCCCCAGGGGCTTCAGCCAGAAGTCATACGCCGCAAAATCATAAATCCAGGGATTGATTAAGAGAATATTTATACTCATTGTTTTACGCTTAACACATTCATCAAATGTTTTCAAAGTATCAAAGGAAATCGAATTCATCGATCAGTGACGAATGTGATCTGCAGAGAAAAAAGTTTATTTGCTTGCTTCTGTATCTACACCTACAGGCTTGAAAAATACTTGCCAAATTTAATTATTTGAGATACAATAAAATTATATGCGATACAGGAGGTGATTTGTCATGCCAATGAGTTTGCGTATCCCTGTTCAAAAAGAAAACATGATAAAAAAAGCCGCGGCAAAAGAGAAAAAAACAAAAACCACATTTGTCATGGAAGCAATCGATGAAAAACTCGGTCTGACTGGAAACAGGGCAAAAGCATTGCGGGATTTTGCCGGATGGCTTTCCGCCCTGGAAGCTGAAGAATTGCGACGCGCGACAAAAGTATTTGAAAAAATTGAAGATGGCGAATGGACATGAGACTCATACTGGATACGAATATCTATTCCGACTATGCGGAAGGGAATCACGAGGTTGTCGATATTATTGCGGAACGCGGAAGTGAGATATGTTTCCCCGTAATCGTTTTGGGTGAACTCTATTATGGGTTTCGAAAGAGCGTCCGAAAAAAATTAAACGAACTCAAAATGGAGCAATTCATCAAAAGATTTCATGTGGAAATTATTACGGTTGATGAAAATGTGGCCCGCAAATATGCACTCATTTATGAATATCTGGAGCAGAAAGGCCGTAAGCTCCCAATAAACGATGTATGGATTTCCGCCTGTTGCATGGCTGATGGCGGCACCCTTTTGACAAGGGACAGGCATTTCAGTCATGTTGATCAAATTGAAAAGATCATTTTGTAACCGTATTGTCACTTCGACAGGCTCAGTTTTCTCATAATCCGGAGGGATGTCATGAAAAATATAATCATGTTTTTATGTGCGGTTCTTGCGTTTGCTTGGATCCCGGTTTGCGCCCGATCCGCAAACGCTTGGGAACCTTCTGTTTACGTAGATTACGAATACGGCGATCTGAAGGAGGTGATTGTCGGTCTGCCGTACGGCATGTCGCCGTCGCTGGAAGCGAAATGGTTTGCCGACGCGCTTAAAGTACTTCCGAAAGATGAAGCGGATTACGCCAGGAAGACAGCTGGGATGCTCTGGACGGAGATGATCAATCCCGAAACGGGGAAAAGCGAGACGCAAATGCTGGAGGAGGAAAATCAGGCTTTCATCGCAATATTAAAGTCTCTCGGCGTCAAAGTATACCGTCCGACGGAGATTACAGTAGACTTTATCAAAGAACATTATGGCGGAGATGTGCTGCTCAACGGTTTCAGCCAGGACTTTCCCCGGGACAACATGGCCGTGATCGGCAGCAACGTCATAGAGTTCAATTTGCGGACGCCGATTCGCAAGGTGGACATATCCGGATTCCGCAATATTCTGTCCGAAAAATGTTCCGACCCGACGGTCAAGTGGTTTTCCATGCCGCACACAGAGCTTCTTAAACCCGCCCTCGCGGACACGCCGTTTCTGGAGGGCGGCGACGTCATCGTTCTGGGGAAGACCGTTCTTGTAGGCAATACGCAAAATCCCAGCGTGGGATCCAATGAGGCCGGCTACCAGTGGCTTAAAAACATTTTAGGCGATCAATATAAGGTGAAACGCATTCGACTTATAGAAAGTGTGCTGCATTTGGATTGCGTGCTTTCTGTGCCGCGCAGGGGGCTGGCCATCATCTGCGAAGAAGCCTTCGTCGACGGCTTACCCGATGAGATCAAGAACTGGGATCTGATCAGAGTACGCCTGGAAGATGTTAAGCGACTGGCCGTCAACGGCGTTCCCGTCAATACCCGTAACTACATTTTGTCGTATAACCGGCACAATGACAACCGGTACATTCAGGCCGAGCTCGAAAAGCGGGGCATCAGAGTCCACCGCGTGTTTTTCGGAACGCACAACGGGCAGGGGGGATCGCTTCGCTGCGCAACCCAGCCGTTGAAACGCAAGGTCAAGATGACAAAAGCACACGGTGGGTGAAAGGATTCGGATGGTCAACAGAAAATTGGCCATCAGGTGGACAAGTTGTATGATTGTAGGAAAATAACATTTCATTTCAACATCAGTCAGGTGAACATGATTATGTTGAGAAACTGGAGATGTTCACTTGTCAATAGCGACGTTGGGATAAAATCGTTTGACATTTGCCTTGCAATGACGTACCTTATTACGTACGTTATGGAGGTGAAAAAATGACAACATTCACAGCATCTGAAGCAAGAAAACGACTGTACAATCTTGTGGACGAGGTAAAAGAATCACATGTTCCTGTTCAAATTGTAGGAAAAAGGAATTCTGCTGTTTTAATATCCGAAGAAGATTGGCGTGCGATAGAAGAGACATTATACCTTGCGTCGATTCCAGGTATGCGGGAATCCATCAGGAAAGGCTTAAAAACTCCTGTGGAGAAATGCAAAGAGGAGCCCGGCTGGTGAGTTGGAACTTGGTCTTTACCAGACAAGCGCAAAAGGATGCAAAAAACATCGCGCAATCCGGCCTTAAACCTCAGCCAATTTGCTTGCTGGATGTGCTCAGAAAAGATCCGTTTCAAAATCCACCGCCATACGAAAAGCTCATGGGGGATCTTTCAGGAGCTTACTCCAGAAGAATAAACTTACAGCATCGTTTGGTGTATCAAGTATTGAAAGACATCCGTACCGTAAAAATAATCAGAATGTGGACACATTATGAGTGAGTGCCACAGCAGAATAAAATTCAGCCAACCAGGCCCAAAAATAAAAATAATGAAGAATTAAGTGTTATGTCCCCGATATCCAATGTTCCCGAGATCCACAGTTTAATAACCTGAAACAAACATACCTGACAAAAAAAGAATCAAATCAAAACATTTTAGAAAGAACTTGAAGACTAAAGCAATTGTTGCTAACATGCCCAATCTTTTAAATGGGATGCTTCATGCGAGCAGTGATTCAAAGAGTTGACCGCGCCTGCGTCAGGATAAATTCTCAATTATTTTCAGACATTGATCATGGTCTGCTGGTTTTGCTGGGAGTTGAAAAGGATGATTCGGAAAAAGACGCGGATTATATTCTCGAAAAGACAGTCAATTTGCGTATTTTCGAAGATGAACAGGGCAAAATGAATCGATCACTGCTTGATATTGCGGGAGAAATGATGGTGGTGTCCCAGTTTACTCTTCTTGGCGATTGTGCTAAGGGACGCAGGCCGTCCTTTGTGCGTGCGGAAGAACCGGCAAGGGCAAACCAACTATACGAATATTTTGTTGCACAGGCCGTGCATAAAGTAAAAAAGCTGGCCACTGGCAAATTTCAGGAAATGATGCAGATTGAATTGATCAACAACGGTCCGGTAACCATGTTACTGGACAGCAGAAAAACGTATTAGGAAATGCTGGAAAGCGACATTAAGATAGACAAGGAAGGCATCTGGTACTATCGCGGAGCGCACATGTTCCGCAAAGACATTCTGTGTCTATTCTTTGATAATTTGCATCTGGATGATTGCGGCCGGTATTTTGTTCAGATGAACCAGGAAATCTGTTATCTGGACGTTGAAGACACTGCTTTTGTCGTTTCTGCGGTTTATAAGACACAAGATGCATCGAACGGCCACGAACAGATCGAAATTCTTTTAAGCGACGACAGCAGGGAGATACTTGACCTGAATACGCTGGCTGTAGGCAGGGACAATGTCATGTATTGCAGGATAAAAGAAGGGAATTTTCCCGCCCGGTTCAGCAGGAAGAGTTATTATCAACTGGCGCAACATATTCGCGAGGGTGATGCCCCGGATGATTTTTATGTATTTTTGAATGATCAGAAATTTGTAATCCGCAACCAATAGTTCTACTCAATTTACGGAGGGTATCATGCTAGATGATGTCGTGAAAGAATCGTTGACCTTTGATGATCTGCTTTTGGTGCCGGCGGCATCCAGCATTCTGCCGCGCGATGTTGATCCCGCTACGCTTCTGACAAAAAATATCAGTCTGAACATTCCGATTGTGTCCGCCGCGATGGATACGGTAACGGAGTCGCGCACCGCGATCTGCATGGCCCAGGAGGGCGGCATCGGCATTATCCACCGGAACATGAGCATCGAACGCCAGGCCATCGAGGTGGACAGGGTGAAAAAATCAGAAAGCGGCATGGTTGTCGATCCCATCACGATTGAACCCGAACGCAAAGTCAGCGACGCACTGGCTTTGATGCATCAATACTCCATTTCCGGCGTGCCGGTTGTCAAAAACGAAAAGCTGGTCGGCATTCTGACCAACCGGGATTTGCGTTTTGAAGAAAATCTTGATCAGCCGGTCTCCAATGTCATGACAAAAGATCATCTGGTGACGGTGAAATCCAATATCACGCTCGATGAATCCAAAAAACTTCTGCACAAGCACCGCATTGAAAAGCTGCTGGTGGTGGATGATGAATACCGGCTCAAGGGCCTCATTACGATCAAGGACATCGAGAAAATCAAACGTTATCCCAATGCCTGCAAGGATTCCATGGGCCGGTTGAGGGTAGGGGCGGCGGTCGGGATCATCGACCGTGAACCGCGCATTGAAGCGCTGCTGGCGGCCGGTGCGGACGTTATCGCAATTGATACCTCTCACGGACATTCGACGGGTGTCATCGACGCCATTAAATCCACTAAGGCCAATTTCCCGAAATGTCAGTTGATTGCCGGAAATGTGGCAACAGCGGAAGGCGCCAAGGCACTGATAGAAGCAGGGGTAGACGCGGTGAAAATAGGAGTTGGTCCCGGTTCCATCTGCACCACGCGCATTGTTGCCGGTGTTGGTGTTGCACAGATGTCAGCCATTCGCGACGCATACAAAGTCGCTTCCAAACACGGCATCCCCATCATTGCCGACGGTGGAATCAAATATTCCGGCGATATAGTAAAAGCCATTGGTTGCGGCGCAAATGCCGTCATGATCGGCGGCCTGTTTGCGGGAACTGAAGAAAGCCCCGGTGAAACCATTTTATTCCAGGGGCGCAGTTACAAAGTCTACCGCGGCATGGGTTCGCTCGAAGCGATGAAAATGGGCAGCCGGGACCGTTACTACCAGGATGATCTGGAGGCCCCCTCAAAAACCGTTCCGGAAGGGATTGAGGGCAGGGTGCCTTTCCGCGGATCGCTTTCCTCCAGCATTGTTCAACTGATGGGCGGATTAAAAGCCGGCATGGGATATGTTGGCTGCAAAACGATTCCCGAACTGATTGAAAAATCGCGCTTTGTACGCATCACTTCCGCCGGTTTAAGGGAAAGCCACGTCCACGATGTCATTATCACCAAAGAAGCGCCGAATTACTGGATTGATTAGTCAAAAATGCAGCACGCTAATTTTGTTCATCTTCATGTTCATACACAGTACAGCCTTCTTGACGGCATGATCCGTCTCGACGACCTGTTTAAAAAGGCCAAGTCGTTCGCCATGCCGGCCATGGCCATCACAGACCACGGCAATATGTTCGGTGCGATTGATTTTTACAAACAGGCCTATGCAAATGGAATCAAACCGATTATTGGATGTGAACTTTATGTCGCGCCCCGGAGCCGCTTTGACAAAAGCACAACCACCATCGGAGAAACCGCCAGGCATCTGATTGTTCTGGTCAAAAACATGCAGGGTTATAAAAACCTGATGAAGCTGACCTCGGCCGCCCACATTGAAGGTTTTTATTACCGGCCCCGCGTGGACAAGGGGCTGCTCAAAGAATGTTCTGAAGGCCTGATTGCTTCAAGCGCCTGCCTGCACGGCGAAATTGCCTCTCACATTGTACGGGGCAACATGGATGAGGCCAGGAAGGCCGCGATTGAATACCGCAATATTTTCGGTGAAGACAATTTCTATCTGGAAATCATGGAAAACGGGATTCCCGATCAGAAGATTGCCAACCAGGGATTGATCGAACTGAGCAGGGAATTGTCTATTCCCCTGGTTGCCACCAATGACTGTCATTATCTGAATATCGAACATGCCGAGGCGCACAATGTCCTGCTGTGTATCCAGACGGGAAAAACCATTGAAGACACCGACCGGATGTCCATGGCCACCGATCAGTTCTATGTCCGCTCCCCGGAAGAAATGCAGGCGCTTTTTGCGGAAACGCCCGAGGCGCTTGCCAACACCGTCAGAATTGCTGAACGTTGCAATCTGACATTTGAATTTGGTAAGTTTTTGCTTCCTAAATTCGAAGTCAAAAATCCGGAAGAAACCCTGGAAGATTATCTGGATCGCAAGGCAAAGGAAGGGCTGGAGAAGCTCATGCCGGTCATCATGAAATATCAGAAAGATCATGATGAGGCAGCCGTTCGGGAAAGATACTTCAAGCGTCTGCACAGCGAACTGGAAATCATCAAGAAAATGGGTTTTGCCGGTTATTTTCTGATCGTTTCCGATTTTATCAAGCACGCAAAACACAATGATGTGCCGGTGGGTCCCGGGCGTGGCTCCGCCGCGGGTTCTCTTGTGGCCTATGCCATCCGAATCACGGATATTGACCCGCTTCGCTACGGGCTGTTTTTTGAACGTTTTCTTAATCCTGACCGAATCAGTATGCCGGATATTGACATCGACTTCTGCCAGGAACGACGCGGTGAGATTATTAAATACGTGACAGAGAAGTATGGAAAAGACAAAGTCACGCAGATCTGCACCTTCGGAAAAATGATGGCCAAAGGCGTGATCAGAGACGTTGGGCGTGCGCTCAATATTCCCTACAGCGAAGTGGATCGAATCGCAAAACTGGTTCCTAATGTTCTCAATATCACGCTTGAAGATGCTTTTAAAATGGAGCCCCGTTTTGCTGAAGAACGAAAGAAAAATCCGCAAATTGACAAACTGTTGTCACTGTCACTGGTTTTAGAAGGTCTCAACAGGCATTCTTCAGTTCATGCCGCCGGCGTCGTGATTTCTGATGCACCACTGGTCGAAAGGGTACCTCTGTTTTCGCCGAAAGACGATATTGTTTCCCAGTATTCCATGAAAGATATTGAGGCAGTCGGTTTAACAAAGTTTGACTTTCTGGGTCTCAAGACGTTGACCGTCATCAAAAACGCTTTGAATTTCATCAAAGAATCTCATCATATCGATCTTGATATCAATGACTTGCCACCGGATGACCCCAAAACATACCAACTGCTGATCAAAGGTGAAACAGACGGTGTCTTCCAGCTGGAAAGTTCCGGGATGAAGGACCTGCTGGTCAATTTCAAACCCGACCGTATAGAAGATGTTATTGCTCTCATTGCGGCATACCGTCCTGGGCCGATGAAGATGATTCCCGATTTTATCGCCCGGAAGCACGGAAAACAGCAAATTACCTATGAACTTCCGCAGCTTGAACCGATTCTAAAAGAAACATACGGCATTATCCTGTATCAGGAACAGGTCATGCAGATTGCCAACGTTATTGGCGGTTATACAATGGCCCAGGCCGATACGCTACGCAAAGTGATGGGGAAAAAGCAGGTTGCGGCGATGGAAAAAGAGAAACCGAAATTTCTCGAAGGTGCGAAAAAGAAAAAAATCAATGAAACTAAGGCAAAAACCATCTGGGACCAGATGGAAACCTTTGCCGCATACGGTTTCAACAAATCTCACAGCGCCGCCTACGCTATGATTACCTATCAAACAGCCTATCTCAAGGCCCATTATCCGGTTGCCTTTATGGCGGCGCTTTTGACCAGTGAAAAGGACAACCGTGATAAAATTATCAAGCACATGACTAACTGTAAAGAAATGGGCATCAATATTTTGCCACCGGATATCAACGAATCACTAAAGGATTTCAGCATTTCAGGGGAGAATATCCGTTTCGGTCTGGCTGCAGTCAAAAATGTCGGTGAAGCGGCCATCGAATCTGTCATCGCGATGCGCCAGGAATCTAAATTCACGTCTTTCATGGATTTTTTAAACCGTGTTGATCTGCGTAAAGTGAACAGAAGGGTGATTGAAAGCCTGATAAAATGCGGTTCCTTCGATTCTCTGGGAAACAACCGCCGTCAACTGATGGAATGTCTGGATCAGGCCATGGAGGAAGCCCAGCGCAATCAAAAGGAAAGGTCAAGCAATCAGGCAAACATCTTTGATCATATGAATGCAGAGGAACCCTCTAAAACAAATGGGGGATCCACCTTTCAGATTCCGTTCCTTCCGGAATGGGACCGCAAGGAACTTCTTTCCATTGAGAAAGAAACGGTTGGGTTTTATATTACAGGGCATCTCTTGCATGGTTATTCAAACAAATTAACGCTCATTACCAACGCAAATTCAGCTACATTGAGTACCAAAAGGGACAAAGACACCATTACCATTGCAGGCGTCGTAAGTTCCTTTTCTGAAAGACTAACCCGGAAGAAGGATGTAATGTGCAATGTGATTCTGGAAGATCTTCAGGGTTCTGTAAATCTCATATTCTGGCCGGATGTTTATAAAAAGTTTTACGATCTGCTTCATGCCGATGAACCGGTTGTCGTACAGGGCATCATTGATGAAGGTGACGAATCCCTAAAAGTAATCGCTCAGGATGTTGTTTTATTAAATAAAGCTCTTGAAAACCCTTACAAACAGGTTAGATTCATGGTTGATTCTGAAAAAGTTACCCCTGACGGCATCATGTCTTTGAATGAAACCATACAGAAATATAAAGGTAAATACGAAAGTTACATCCATATTCTGAATGAAAAAAGTGAAATCATCGTCCGTTTGGGAGATTCAGGACGGCTTGATATTTGCGATCGTTTGAAAAGAGACGCAGACAGGATACTGGGGGAGGGCAGTACAATTTACTGCTAAAAACTATAGGTGTTCAGGCTGTAGACTTCTGGACGGCAGAAAAAAATAACATTCAGCCATGCGTTTATCCACAGGCTAATGTTATCCACAACCTAAAGTTATCAACATAGTAATTAATATGATATGAAATATGAGGAAAGAGTATATAGATATTTAATAAATAAAGATAATTTTTTATCATATAATATAAAGATTTTTGAAAGCGATCTGTTTATAAGTTCTGATATAAACCTCGCTGAGCAAGCCAGAAAATCATTGATTACCCATCGAAGCTCACTGGAAAGTTATATAGGAATTAATCAGCAATTTAGGACGTCACTTGTCCCGGTACCGGAAGATCATTTAGCCCCTCCGATTGTCCGCGAGATGATTCAAAAATCGAAAATTTGCGGGGTGGGGCCAATGGCATCGGTAGCGGGTGCAGTGGCGGAATTTGTCGGGTATGATCTTATTGATTTTACTGAAAATCTCATTATTGAGAATGGCGGCGACATTTTCCTTAAAGTAAAGCATCAAGTAAATGTGGGCATCTATGCCGGAGAATCTGCTTTAAGTTATAAGTTCAATATAGTTGTAAAACCGGAAGAAACTCCATTGGGAATATGTACGTCATCTGCAAAGGTAGGGCCATCGCTGAGCTTTGGGATCGCCGACGCGGTGTGCGTGATCTCCAAATCCGCGACTTTGGCTGATGCTGCCGCTTCCGCTATCGGAAACCGCGTGAAAAACAAAAAAGATATCAAGCCAAGTCTCGATTATGGAATTAAAATACCTGGAATTATTGGAGTTGTTATTATTGTTGGAAGCGATATGGGGGCAATCGGAAATGTCGAGTTTCTCTAAGAGACGAAAAAAAGTAAAGGCCAGAAGGTAATGCAAAATGTTTGATTATACCGCAGAAATACAAAAACAAAGTGCTTTTGTAAAACTATTGGGACTTTCCATTGAAAAGCTGGAAAATGGATTCTGTCACAGCAGGTTACAAATCAGGGAAGAATTTTTAAACAAAAGGAAAATTGTCCATGGAGGCGTCATTTACTCAATGGCAGACATCAGCATGGGAGTTGCCGTTTATTCCACACTTAAAAAAGATGAAGAAACCGCTACGGTAGAAATAAAGATCAATTACCTAAAACCTGCCAATAAGAAAGTGCTTGAATGCGAAGCCAGGGTCATACAAAGAGGGAAACAGATTGCCGTGATAGAAGCTGATGTAAAATCAGAAGAAAATATTATTGCAAAAGCCATAGGAACTTTTTTAGTTATGAAGCCGAGAGAATGAAATACAAAAATATATTGCTTCAAGTTAACATAACATATCTTATAAGACCTAATGGCGAGGAATTATTGAGACCCTTTTGAAGGGTCTTGAACGAAATTTATTTCGCATAAATACTTATAATTACTACGCAACTCCTACAAACACTGTTTGTTTTTCAATGCATGGACAATCAGAAAAGTGTTCCATTCAACATTTCTAAAGGATGAGAGCGTATCTTATTATTATAATCCATACACATATCTTACCATTTTATTGAAGAACGGATGGCATCAATGATCTCTTTTGCTTTCTGGATGAGTGAGTTTTTGATGTTGACCGTTAGATAAAGATCTCCGGCTTCCCCGCCGCCGCGACCAGCCTCACCCATACCCTTCAAACGAAGTTGTTGCCCTGCCCTGATATTAACAGGAATGTTTACAGTCAATTTTCGGCCGCTCATTTTGCATGTATAGATTACCTTGCCGCCACGTCCGACCTGATCTGGAGAAACCATAATGGAATCCATAATGTTCTTTCCTTTCTCAGGAAGCTCAATGCCCCATTTCTTTTTCAATCCGTATCGGAGCAGCTTGTTCAGAAAGGTTACAAACGGCGGAGTTTTGCCAGTATCCTGCCCTCCCCCGAATCCGCCTATAACCACCCGGCCGAAAACACCCGGTTGCCTGAATTCAAAAGACCGGTAAGCAGAACCATAAGCGTCCCGAAAGATATCTTCAAAACTCCGGTAGCCGAAGGCACGGCTCAACTCCTCAAAGATCTGCTGTATATCAGAGCCTCTGAAAATATCCTGATCGGTATGTGCCTGGCGGTAACGGCCATAAGCGGATGATCCGTAAGACTGCCTGTATATGTCGTATTCCCTTCTTTTTGCGGGATCGGAAAGGACCGCATAGGCCTCGTTTATCATTTTCATGCGTTCCGCCGCGTCCGGGTTGTTCCGATTACGGTCCGGATGGTGCAGCAGGGCCAGCCTGCGGTAGGCATCCCGTATCTGCTTAACATCTGCATTGCTGGTTAATCCCAGCGTTTCATAGTAATCTTTCTGTTCCACTTCAGTCCATTTTTCTATGTCTATACTTTAGTTCCAGTCAAAACAATAATGCAAATGCAAAAAAGAATATCATAGCTTATATAATGTTGATATTGTCCAAAATTATTGGGATACAAAAGACAAGTACGGGGAAGGTTCTGTTTTTGAATCCTTAACTTACATTCCTTCATTTGCCAGCTGATCAACCAGCTTGATTTGCCTGTCCGTAAGTTTTTTGGGAACTTCGA
>MWDG01000033.1 GCA_002070455.1 Deltaproteobacteria bacterium ADurb.Bin151 | reverse complement strand
AGAAGCCGTGGGCGACCTGAATATTCGCAATCTGGAAAAAGCCAAAAAATTATCCGTGAAGAGCGTTGCCAAAAAGGGCACGGATGTGATCATGGACTGCCGCGTAATACCCTGATCACGTATTGAGCCACTTTCATACCGTCCAGCGCCGAACTGACAATTCCACCGGCATAGCCGGCACCTTCCCCGCAGGGATACAGTCCACGAACACTCTCGCTCTGCCCGTCCGGACTGCGGCAAATACGCACAGGCGAAGACGTCCTTGTCTCCACCCCGATCAGGTTGGCTTCCTGGGTAATAAACCCTTTCATTTTTTGATCAAATTGACGGATTCCATTTCGCAGGGCATCAGCGACAAATGAAGGCAGAACTTCCGCAAGTTCCGCAGCCCTCACACCGGGCAGGAAACTGGTTCTCCCTACCCTTCCAGATGAATGATTTTCAAGAAAGTCTGTCATTTTTTGAGCCGGGGCACAGTAATTGCCACCTCCCGCCCTGAACGCTTCACGTTCCCAGCGGCTCCTGAAGCCCAAGCCGCTCAATGGTTCCCCCGAAACGGCAAAGTCCGTCACACGCACATTTACCACGACGGCGCTGTTGGCAAATTCTCCGCCACGCTTGTGTTTGCTCATGCCGTTGGTAATGACCGCCCCCGGAAACGCACTGCATCCGATCACCTGCCCCCCCGGGCACATGCAGAATGTGTAGACGGAACGATCCGGTTCATCAATGGCAGCCGTGATAAAATATTCGGCAGGCGGCAACTTGGAATGTCCGTACCACTTGCCATACTGAATCGAGTTGATCAGGTTCTGCGGATGTTCGACGCGCAGCCCTATTGCAAAGGGCTTGGGCTCCATTTTGATGCCGCGTTCATGCAGTTTCTCATACGTATCGTCCGCACTCTGGCCAATCGCCAGGATCACATGAGTCGTTTTTATTTCCCGTTCACCATTGACAATCAATGCCGCCATTTCATTCTGCCGAATAACAAAATCCGTGACCTGCGCTTCAAATTGAAGAACGCATCCCATTTCCTCAAGCTTTTTTCTCATCCGGATAATCACTTCACGTAATCTGTCCGTGCCGATATGCGCTTTGGCGTCGGTTAGAATAGCAGGAGGCGCCCCCGCTTCCACCAGCACTTTTTTAACCAGGTAGGCATTAGGGTTTTTGGTCCGGCTCGTCAATTTCCCGTCGGAAAAAGTCCCTGCCCCTCCCTCGCCGAACAGAACATTGCTCTGCGGCTGAAGAACACCCTCCTCCCAGAATTTTATTACGTCCTCTACCCTTTTTTCGATGAGACGCCCTCTTTCCAGAAGAAGAACGGGAATGCCCCTTGCGGTAAGCATCCAGGCTGCAAAAAGGCCCGCCGGGCCGCTGCCGATCACCACAACCGGAGTCTTCTCCACCCCCGGCGCTCCCGGCCACCCCCACCGACGGAGAACAGCAGTTGAATCTGTTGATGTCGGCTCCATGTCCGGTTCTTCCCTAAAGGGCAGAATCTGCAACCCGTCGGATAAGGTTTCCGGTATCGCCACCGTATCGGGCAGACAAATTTTAACCGCGTAGACAAAATGAGGCGGCCTGCTTCGCCTGGCATCCAGCGCTTTTTGGATCACCTCAAGCAAAAGGATATCGTTTGCGCTGACACCCAGCGCACCGGCTGCCTTTGCCGCAAGGCACTCTTCGGTTTCATCCAGTGCCAGCCTCAAACCGTTGAGACGGATCGCTTTCATTTTTTCTCCATTGCAAAAAGGAAATACATGCGATAATCAATCGAGTTGTAATCATTTACTCAAGAAGGTGCTTTATCATGCCCTGGTACGCCGTACACACGAAAAGCCGTCACGAATACAAGGCCCATATCGGTCTGACACAAAAGCAACTGACGTCTTTTTTACCGGAGATGGAAGTCTGGAGCAAGCGAAAAGACCGCAAAAAAAAGATTTCCATGCCGCTTTTCCCCGGTTATCTTTTTGTGGAAGCCTCCCTGGACAACGAAACCAAACTGGCAATTCTCAAGACACCCGGGGTGGTCCGAATCCTCGGAAAAAAGGAGAATGCCGAACCCATTGCGGTACCGGATGATAAAATCAGCGCAATCCGGCGGATCGTGGATAAGAAGGTGGAAATGATTTCCATGCAGTATCCGAAAGCGGGTGAACCGGCGCGAATCCTGGACGGCCCCTTTGCCGGGATTGAAGGCACGGTAGTGAAAAGCGACCTGGAAAAAGAACTTTTCGTCATTTCCATAGAGCTGATGCAGCGCTCCGTGGCCATCAAGCTGGAAGGGTTTCAAATCAGCAAAATATAGGGATTCTGTTTTTCCGGTCATCAAGTCTAACCAAAAATACTTGACTTTCTGAGCATTATGCGCAAGATAGCAACCGCCGAATGTAATTGAAAGTCAGGCAAAAACCGATTCGGGGACATGATTTGAAGGGATATATCAAGATAAAAAAGGACCTTTGCAAGGAGTGCCACCTCTGCATTCACTTCTGCCCCAAAGGGCATATCGCACCGTCCAAAGATTATAATGCGCAGGGGTACCACCCCGTTTGCGTTGTCGAAGAAACGGAATGCAACGGCTGCGCGATTTGTGCAACCATGTGTCCGGATGTAGCTATCGAGGTTTACCGTGAATAAGGTGTTGATGTCGGGAAACAATGTAATCGGTGAGGCCGCGATCCGGGCGGGTTGCCGCTTCTATGCGGGCTATCCGATTACACCGCAGAATGAATTGACCGAATATATGGCCGAGCACATGCGCACCGTGGAAGGAGGGGTCTTCCTTCAATCGGAAAGTGAAATTGCCGCCATCAACATGATCGCCGGCGCTTCGGCGACGGGTGTGCGTGTCATGACCTCATCCTCGAGCCCCGGAATATCTCTGAAGCAGGAAGGCATTTCTTCGATGGCGGCCTGTGAGCTGCCGGGAATCATCGTCAATATTATGCGCGGCGGTCCGGGACTGGGTAATATCCGTCCGTCGCAGGGCGATTATTTTCAGGCAACCCGGGGCGGCGGCCACGGCGACTACCGAACAATCGTCATTGCTCCCGCCACCGGCCAGGAACTGGCCGATTTGACCATGGACGCCTTCGATCTGGCAGACAAGTACCGTATGCCTGTTATGATCCTGGCCGACGGCATGATGGGGCAAATGATGGAACCGGTCATCTTTAAAAAGCCCAACCCCCGCCAATATCCAGAAAAATTTATGCTGCGCGGCGCGGGCACCGGAAAAAGCAAATTCATCCACGGCCTTATTCTTGATCCGATTGACAGCGAAGCACACAACTGGAAACTGGCCCGTAAGTATCAAGTGATTGCAGAAAACGAAACCCTGTTTGAAGAACACCGGGTGGACGACGCAGAGCTGGTTATTGTTGCCTATGGAACATCCGCACGCATTGCCAAGGGGGCTATTAAAAGACTGCGAAGCCACGGCATGAAAATCGGCCTTTTCCGCCCGATCACGCTCTGGCCTTTTCCGGAGCTGAAACTGCGGGCACTGTCGGCAAAAATCAAAAATTTCCTGGTCTTTGAAATGAGCACGGGGCAGATGCTTGAGGATGTCCGCCTGGCCCTGCAGGGTTACGCCAACATTGAATTTCACGGACGGCCGGGAGGCGCCGTGCCAACGCCGTCGGAGCTGGCCAATGTCGTAGCCAGAGTATATAATAAAAAAGATTTATAACCCGATCACCCTGAAGGTCAGAAGCAAATGGCAAAAACTGTTTTCAAGCATCCCGAAAGTCTTAAAGAAGCTGTCTTCCATTATTGCCCCGGCTGCGGTCACAGCATTGCTCACCGCCTGGTTTCCGAAGTCATTGACGAAATGGGAATCCGGGGGATTACCATTGGTGTTCCGCCAGCGGGATGCGCCGTTCTTGCCTATAATTACTTTGATGTGGACATGATTGAAGCACCCCACGGGCGCGGGCCGGCCATGGCTTCCGCCATCAAGCGCTGCCTGCCCGACCGCGTCGTTTTTTCCTATCAGGGGGACGGCGACCTTGCCGCCATCGGTATAGCGGAAAGCTTTCATGCCGCCAACCGCGGTGAGAACATCACCGTGATTTTCATCAATAACGCTGTGTACGGCATGACCGGCGGACAGATGGCCCCGACCACAATGCTCAATCAACGAACAACAACCAGCCCGACCGGGCGCAAAAAAGAACTGGACGGATATCCTGTCAAGGTTTGCGAAATCTTCTCTCAGCTTCGAGGAGCAACTTACGTGGAACGTTGTTCGGTGAGCTCCCCCGCAGGCGTGAACAAAACCAAAAAAGCCATTAAAAAAGCTTTTCAGTGCCAGGTCGACGGCCTCGGTTTTTCGCTTGTCGAGGTTCTCTCGCCCTGCCCCACCAACTGGAAGATGACACCCATTGATTCATGCAAATGGATCGATGAAGTCATGGCTAAAGAATTTCCTCCCGGGGTTTTCAAGGATGAGATTGCCGAGATGAAGAAATCCGCGGAGGCCGCGCCATGCTAGTGAAAACCATTTTTTGCGGTTTTGGCGGTCAGGGTGTCCTGATGATGGGCATCAGCCTGGCAAACAGCGCAATGAACAAAGGTTATCACGTCACCTATCTTCCTGCCTACGGCGCCGAAATGAGAGGCGGTACGGCCAACTGCACCGTTGCGGTAAGCGACGAGGAAATTGCATCTCCCATCGCCTCGGAGCCGGGATGCCTGGTGGTAATGAATTCGCCTTCCCTGCTGACGTTTCAAAATAAAGTAAGCGAAGGCGGAACGATTTTTATCAATTCATCCATCGTGGACATACGTCCCAACCGCGATGATGTGAAAACCATCTGTGTTCCCTGCACCGATATGGCCCAGGAGCTGGGCAATAACCGCGTAGCCAACATCATTATGATGGGAGCGTTTATTAAAGAACTCAAGGTGGTGTCACCGGAAATTTATCTCAAGAGTCTCGAAGCCATCATGGGCAGCCGGAAAAAAGCCCTTGCCGAAATTAACCGCAAAGCCTTTGCCGCCGGGTTTGATTATATCAAGGATTAAGAAGGATACTTTATGGCCGTAAAACAAATCTCCGTTTTGCTGGGTAACATCCCGGGGGCGTTTGCCAAACTTACCCATATTCTTGAAACCGAGGATATCGGAACCATAGCAGTGTCCGCTGCCAGCATCGAACATGACAGCCGGGTCCGTCTTGTTGTCAATGATCCGGACCGGGCCGCAGCGCTTTTGAGCAGTTTCAACTTCAACATCGAAGTCACTCCCGTTCTTGCCGCGGAAGTTCCCCTGCACGCGGGCCGCATCAACGCGATCCTGAAACCGCTGGCCAAGGCGGATATTAACATCCTTTACCTCTACACCACCATCAACCGCATTGGAAAAGAAACCATTGTCATCATCGGTGTTGATAAACTGGAAGAAGCCAGAGAAATTCTGGCCGAAAACTGGATCAACCTGATCGACGACGAAATTTATTCCATCCCTTAAATCAGAAACCGCCATGCCCGTGTCCACAGAAAAAGAAAAAGCGCTTATCGCGAGGATGCGGGATCTGGGTGTTTCCGAAAACGATTTTGAGGAATCCTTTATCCGTTCCTCCGGCCCCGGGGGACAAAAAGTCAATAAAAGTTCTTCCTGCGTCCAGCTCGTCCATATCCCCACCGGTCTATCGGTAAAATGCCAGAGGGAAAGATCTCAGACCTTAAACCGCTTTCTCGCACGCAGGCTGCTGCTGGATAAGATTGAAACGCAGCAAAAAGGTTTTATTGCCGAAGAAAAAGAAAAAATTGAGAAACTGCGCCGTCAAAAGAGAAAACGAAGTAAACACGCAAAAGAAAAAATCCTTGTTGCAAAACACCAGCAGGCCCGTAAAAAAGAACTGCGCGGGAAAGTGGTATCGGAGGATTAAGGTGTAACTAATCCCGCTCGCTTCGCTCGGCATTCGGCTTCAATCATTCAAATTGCCATTTAGAATTTATGTGAGAAATCTTAACGGGCTGTCGCCCAGACGATATCCCTTTGAGCGGCCATTGGTCTGACCATGCGGGATGGATCAGGGATTGAACTCCATCGCCAATTCTCCGCTTTTAGACGGATCGTAGCCGCCAAATTCCCGGACCCTGTCGCGAAATCTTTGGGAACGAATTGTATCAAGCACGGCCCGGATATTCGGATCCTCCAAAAACTCGGAAGGGATCACCAAGTCGTATTGCTCCCGGTCCATAGGAATAAAATCCAGATCCAGGGCTTTTGCCGCCGCATAAATGGCCATGCCACAGTCAGCTGCTCCGCTTAGCACATCGACGGCCACTGACATGTGAGTGAACTCTTCATGATCATACCCTTTGACGGATTCCGGTTTGATGCCCTGTCTTGCCAGGTTGTAGTCGAACAGGATACGGGTGCCCGAACCCGCCTGCCTGTTGACGTATGAAACATCGTCCCGCGTGAGGTCCGCGATTCCCCGGATCCCTTTCGGATTGTTTTTGGGGATAATGAGGCCCTGCTCCCGGAGGACAAGGTGGAACAGGCTTATCCTGACCCCCTTGAGGTAGCGTTTGATATAGGAAACATTATATTCACCGGTCTGGGTATCCAGAAGATGCGAACCGGCAAAATGGCATATCCCTTTTTTGATGGCAATGAGACCGCCAAGACTTCCCACGTTTCCCGACGAAATCCTGATGTTCCTTCCCGTTTTCATCCTGACTTCATCGGCAATGACATCGATTGCAATGTCATGACTGCCGATCACCACAATCGTGTTTTTCAGGTCCTCTTCCTCCACGAGAAGTTCGGCTTCAATCTCCTCATCCTGCGCGATGCCTTCCGACGACGGCGGAATGCGGACAATGCCTTCCGCCCGCGTAAGCGTAGTGATCGATCCGGCCGAACGGGAAAGAGGGGTTGCAATACATTGTTCCCTCACCTTGCCGATATTGACGCGGACAAATTCTTCCGTTCCCAGCTTTGAAGGAATGGCCCTGGACGCGCTTACCTTGATGGAACGGTTTCCCGGCTGCGTAAAACCCTGAAGGTGTAAAAGCAGGGGCAAGGCGAACTGTTCAAAGGACAGGATGGCAGAAACCGGATATCCCGGGATCCCGATTACCGGTTTTCCATTGACCCTGGCCAGTATCGTCGGCTTTCCCGGCATCATGGCAACACCGTGGACAAGAACTTCTCCGATTTGCGCCAGAACACCGGCGGTGTAGTCCTTCGAGCCTGCGGATGATCCGGCATTGATCAGGATCAGGTCCGCGTCAGAATTTGCAGCAGTTAGGATAACGTCACGAATTGCACCTTCCTCATCCGCCGTGATATCCAGAACTCGCGGTTCTGCATGCGCTTCGCGCACAAGCCCGGCGAGCGTGACGGAATTCGAGTCGATGATCCGGTTGCTCTTCAATTGACTGAAATCTGTTATGTCTTTATGGCTGACAATTTCCGTTCCCGTGGGGATGATGATTACGCCTGGCTTTTTACGGACCATCACCTTGAAAACGCCGGCTGCGACAAGAGAACCCATGTCATAGGAGCGGATTATGTGGTTCTGCGGAAACAGCAGCTGAGTGGCTACGATGTCTTCACCGACCTTCCGGATGTTCTGCCAGGGATAGGCCGGCTGCATGATCTCGATGTGCGACCCGTCCAGTTCATGGATTTTCTCCACCATGATCACGGCGTTATATCCCTCCGGGAGGGCATGTCCCGTATTGATCCAAAGGGCATCTTCGCCTGTTTTCAATATGATCGGGGACTGCTCGGTGGCCCCGTATGTTCTTTCCGCCCTCACAGCAATGCCGTCCATCGCAGCCGAGTGATAGGTTGGCGCCGAAACACCGGCGTAAACAGGCCCCGAAGTGACCCGTCCCAGCGCGTCTTCCGTATCAATCCGTTCTGAAATTGTTTTCTTTTCCCGCCAGGTCCGTAAAAAAATTTCCCGGGCCTCCGGGAGCCCCTTCATGGCCAGATAGACGTTCCTTTTCATTTATTCCTCATTTTCAACAGGTCTGAAGAGCAACACCGAAACGGTCTGCCCTTTGTACAGGCCTTCCGTATTTCTGTCAATTTTCACCAGGCCATCGGCTTCAACAAGAGTGGATATCAATCCGGATTTTCCAAAAACCGGATCGGCAAGATACTTTCCGTTTCTTTGGCACAGTTTTACACGGATATAATCATCCCTGCCGCTTACCGACTCGACGTTTCGCTCCAATACCGCCTGCAGGGATTGATGGGCATTTCCGGAGGAAAGCACTTTCCCCGACAATACGGCCAGAAACGGGTTTAAAAAAATTTCCGCAACAACCATGGCCGAGGCAACGTGCCCCGGAAGTCCGAACACAGCCTTGCTGCCGATCCTGGCGATGATGGTGGGTTTTCCCGGGCTGATCGCAATGCCGTGGACCAACAATTCCATGCCATCAAAAGATTCCAGCACCTTCACCGTCATATCCCTGGTCCCCACCGAACTTCCGCCGGAGATCCACACCGTGTCGCAGAATTCCAGGACTTTGCCGGCTTTTTCCCTCATTTCTTCAAAGTTGTCTTTGCACAACCCCAGATTAACGGGAATGGCACCCGCCTGAAGGCAGAAAGCGCTCAAGGTGTAACTGTTGATGTCTCTAACCTGTCCCGGTCCGGGTTTCTGATGAATAGGAACAACCTCGTCACCTGTGGAGATAATACCTACTTGAGGTTTTCGATAAACCGGGATTTTCTCAATGCCAAGACCGGCAAGGAGTCCGATGTCCTGGGGTCGAAGGACTGTCCCTTTTTTAAAAATAACCTCTCCCTTTCGAAAATCGTCACCCTTTCCGATGATATTTTCCAGGGGCGCCACCGTGCGGCTCACTTCAATAGTCTTTTCGTCTACGCTGTGGCAGTATTCCAGCATCACCACCGCATCCGCACCGTCGGGTATCATGCCGCCTGTCGATATCTTCATGGCTTTCCCGGAAATAACCCTGCCATCCGGTTCTTTTCCCATAATCACTTCGCCGGCAAGATCCAGAAAAGCCGGAAGACTGTCCGCCGCGCCGAAAGTGTCCTTCGCCCGGACAGCATAACCATCCATCGAAGACCGCGAAAACCCGGGCATGTCTTCTTGGGAAACAATCTCTTTGGCCAGGACACGGTTGAGGGCTTCAGAAATGGGGATGGTTTCCATCCCCACCGGTTTAAAGCCTTTTAATATTTCCTGAACCTCTTCGGATGTCTTCACTTTGAAAAACAAGGATCAACTCCTCATGACAGAAATTTTTCTCAGCTCCGCCTGGCAGAAAATTCTGTCATGCTTTTAACAGATTCATCGGAAAATATGAATACAAAAGATCATCTGCATTAACAGGAAACAGAGACCCTGAAAGTTTACCATGAAGCAGGTAAAATTGAACATAAAACTTGAAGACGGACTCATTGACAAATGACCATTTACCTGACATATAAATACGGAAAGTTACTTTCAGATAAAAGCATTACGGGAGCGAAGGAGTTTTTTAATTTTCTGAATTTTAGAATAGGAGGTTGGCCAGATGAAATTAAGCGCGCGTAATATTTTAAAAGGAAAAGTTAAGAAAGTGACAACCGGTGCAGTCAATTCAGAAGCAGTGATTTCTCTGCCCGGCGGTACGGACGTTGTTTCGATTATCACAAAATCTTCGGCAAAGACCCTGGGGCTTAAAAAAGGAAAAGCCGTCTACGCGGTCATCAAGGCTTCGAATGTTATGATCGGTGTGGATTAGACAGTATTTATACTGTTGCTTTAAAGTTGAGAATTTGACTCCAGCCGGAACATAAGAGTTTTGGCAAGGTGTTTTCTTGCCATACTCTTGTTCCGGAAAGTTTGGAAACACCTCCTCCCGCTCCCTCCAAAGGGGAACTGTCGTTTGTAATGGACTCCAAAAATGATAACCAGCCTGAAATAAGCACATAAATTGTCCTGTTTAGATTTTTCCTGAATGGAAGTGATGAATGAGAAGGACTTTTCTGTTTGCTAAGAACAAACTTTTCATTACCTTTGACACCGCACCTGAACTTATGTAAAGTAGGAAAATAAACGGCAAACGACATGCATCCTAATTGCTCTTGCCGGAATGATTCAATACTGACTATGATGTATCAGAGAACAATTCGGAAAGGGAAAATATAAACATGGAAATCGTTGAGGTCGTGCGCGCCGGGGGGAAACCATTCAAGCGGGCTTACGTGAGCATCTTTCTCTGGTTCACCGGCCGGGCCATTCAGGCCGCTGCAAAGGTCGATGAACAGGTCCGGCGGGAATTCAACAGCCTCCCGGACGATTTCACGTTTTCACTGGGCGTTTTGCCGGACGGCCCCTGGATGGTGATTGGCAGGGAAAAAGGTCAGGTGAAGTACCTTGGCGGAGATCCGGAAGGAAGACATCTTCATGTCCGCCTGGCCATGAAGAATATAGAAACAGCTTTTCTGATCCTCTCTTTCCGGGAAAGCACAGCCCTGGCCACGGCACGCAATCGCCTGATCACAGAGGGGGAAGTTCCGCAAGCACTGGCCATGATCCGGGTTATGGATATTGTGGAGGTTTACCTTCTTCCGAAAATGATCGCACGGCTGGCTGTCAAGCGCTACCCCTCGTGGACACCGGGCCGCAAGTTCTTCGGCCGGATCGGTATTTATTCCCGGGCGATGCTGGGTATCTGACGAAAGGATCTCGACATGAATTCCGACAGCTGTTTCACCTTTACCTGCCCGGTCAAGACAAACTCGGGAAACATAGCTCTCGAAAATCTGCCTGTTGAACTGTCCGGTTTGAATGCAGGCAAACCCCTCGTTGTAACGAACATCGCAAAAGTGGGAAGGAAGGCCGTCCGGACACTGACGGGTGCGTTCGGCGATTCAGGCATGAGCCTGGGGGTTTTTGACAGCCTTGGCGACAAGGTCGATCCCGCCCTCATCGAACAGTTGAGAACCACTTTTATCGAGGAGGAATATGACTCGATCATTGCTCTTGGCGGAGGGACGATTGTTGACTCGGCCAAGATTCTAAACCTAACGGTCTCGCTGAAGATAACAGATGTCCGGAACCTTTCGGCACAGACGCCGGTCAACAGGAACCTGCTTCCCCTGGTGGTGGTTCCGACGGCTGATGCCACCGGTCTGGAAACCGCGCAGTTTGCCCGGCTGAACGGAGCAGTCCTCTCTTCAGAATACCTGGCCCCCGTCCTCGTTGTCATTGATCCGCGGCTCACCCGCGGAAAAGATGTTAAAACGATTTACGCCACGGGCCTTGCCGCCCTGGGACGGGCGTTGGAGAGCCACATCATTGCAAAAGAGAACCCTTTCCGTCAAGCTTATTCCTTTGCGGCCATCCGGTTTATCAGGGATAATCTTCCTGCTGCTGTCCGCAATCCCGACGATAAAAAAACCACACTGGCTGTTATTAATGCGGCCGTCATGTCCGGCTGCGCTTTTTCCGGCACCGAGGCCCGCCCGCTTCACAAACTGGGACAGGTATTCCAGGAAATGCTGAAGATTCACCCGGGAATCATCATGGGCATGTGCCTGCCACACATCCTTGATGATTATCTTCATCATGATGGGAATGGTCTGGCATCCCTGCTGCACCCGCTCACCGGGGATGAGGAGTTTGCGCAAACGCCGGAGGTTCAAAGGGCCGGGGCGGCGGTTTCTGTTCTTCATCGTTTTATGGCAGATCTCCATTCCGCACCGGGGAAAGATGTGCCGCAGACTCTCAGGGAAGCGGGCGTTCCCCCATATGCAATAGAAGATATTTTTGAAGTGCTGGACGTGGACCCAAACGGTGTGTATCTTCGCTCTGTTGTTGAACGAATTCGGGACAAGACTCCCATGGCTGAAAAGAAAGGCTGAAGAACATGGTCCTGCCTGATTACTATGAATTTTGCTGCCGGGTGAAGATTGTTGCGGGCCACGACGCGCTGGAACAAATACCCGGCCTGCTTTCCGAAAAGGGAGCCAAAAAACCGCTGATCATTACAGACAAGGGCGTCGCGGGCGCAGGACTGATCGATGTGGTTTCCCGGGTCCTTCAGGACCGTTTGGCCGGAATCCTGATTGCTGACAACGTACCTCCCGATTCTGATCTCAGGATCGTCCATCAGCTGGCGCAATTCTACCGGGACAACGGCTGCGATGCAATCATTGCCGTCGGCGGCGGCTCCGTCATGGACACGGCCAAGGGAGTCAACATTGTTGTTTCTGAAAACGCCTCGGACCTGATGGCGTTCAGTGGCGCCGGCGCTCTGAAGCGTCCGCTGAAACCGCTCATCGCGATACCCACCACAGCCGGAACAGGTTCAGAAGTGACGCAGGTAGCCGTAATCAAAGATCACGAAAAACATCTGAAGATGGCCTTTCTGAGCTATTTCCTGCTTCCTGATGTTTCTATTCTCGACCCCCGCATGACAATGACCATGCCGCCCTTCATCACGGCCATGACGGGCATGGACGCCTTGAGCCACGCCACAGAGGCATACTACTGTCTCCAGAAGAACCCGCTGAGTGACGCGCACGCGCTTTCCGCCGTCAGCATGATTTACCAACATCTGCCGATGGTCGTACAGAACCCGTCGGATTTAAACGGCCGCCTGGCCATGTCGATAGGCGCATGCCTGGCGGGCATCGCCTTTTCCAATTCCATGACCGGCATCGTGCACAATCTTGGCCATGCCAGCGGGTCTGTCTGCGGCGTTCCGCACGGGCTGGCCATGGCGATTTTACTGCCTTACGGCCTTGAATATAACATGCATAAATGCGAGGACATTATCGCGCGGCTCCTTCTGCCCATGGCCGGCGAGACAGATTACCTCAACACCCCGAAAGAACAGAAGGCGCAGAAAGTTGTTTCGCTGATCCGGCAGATGAATGAAGATCTCCACATTCTTACGAATGGTCGGCATGCCCGTTGTTTCCGTGAGGTCAAAGACCGTGAGGGGAAGCCGATGGTTCCCCGTGAAACGCTGCCTGAGATTGCCGGGGCGGCGCTCCTCGACGGGGCGTCCATGTATAATCCCGAAGACACAGACTATACTGACAACCTGATGGTCCTAGAGGCGGCCTGGGAAGGCTGTCCCCTTGACCTGAGCAAAGTGAAAAAAGGCTGAGAAGCGAAAGGGAAAAATTTCATGAGAAAACCTTACATGGGAAAAATCCTGATGGTGGATTTGTCGGATCAAACCATGATCCCTGAATCCATACCCGACCGCGTATATGAAGATTACCTCTCCGGTATGGGTCTGGGAGCCTACATCCTATACAACCGCATGCCTGCGGGCGCAGACCCGCTTGGACCGGAAAATATCCTGGGCTTCTGTTCCGGATTTCTCACGGGGACGGGCAGCCTGTTTTCCGGCCGGTGGACGCTTGTGGGCAAATCACCGCTCACGGGAACCTGGGGCGACGCCAATTGCGGCGGTACGTTTTCCCCGGCGATCAAACACAGCGGCTACGATGCTATTTTTTTCAAAGGGATCAGTCCCGGCCCCGTTTACCTGTACATCAAAAACGGCAAAGCAACCCTTAAAGACGCAGCCGACCTCTGGGGGCGTGATGCGACTGAAACAGAGGAATTTCTCAAACAGCAATACGGACCGAAAGCAGCCGTCGCCGTCATCGGCCCTTCCGGTGAGCAGTTGTCCCTCATTTCGGGAGTATGCAGCGACAGGGGCAGAATCGCCGCCCGTTCGGGACTGGGCGCGGTCATGGGCGCCAAAAAGCTAAAGGCCGTCGTCCTGGACGGCGTTTACCGTATCGGCGCTGCCGATCCGGCGGCCATGAAGAAATTAAGCCGGCAGTGCCTCAAGTGGGTCAACTTTCCCCTGCCACTTCCGGGAAAAATGATGGCAAGCGTGGGAACCCTCCTGCGCGTGAGTCCGCTTGTTTTTCCTCAGGACGGACTGCTGTATACTTCCATCCTCCGGAAGTGGGGAACGGGGGGAATGAACCAGACATCCATCGAGTGGGGCGACTCGCCCCTGAAAAACTGGGACGGGTCCAACCGTGATTTTCCCATGAAGAAATCCCGGACGCTCAATCCCGATCTCATTAAAAAGACGGAAATCGTTAAGTACCATTGCTACTCCTGTCCTCTGGGCTGTGGTGGAATCTGCTCCTCGAAGGGAAAGCAGACGCACGTGCATAAACCCGAATATGAAAGCATCCTGGCGTTGAGCGGATTGTGCATGAATGAGGATCTGGACAGTGTCTATTATTTAAATGAACTTCTGAACCGGGCCGGTATGGATACCATTTCCGCCGGAGCGACAGCCGCCTTTGCCATTGAATGCTATGAAAAAGGCATCCTGACCAGGGAAGACACGGACGGTCTGGAGCTTACATGGGGCAACACAGAGGCAATTGTCACGCTGATCAAAAAAATGATCAAACGGGAAGGCATCGGTGATCTGCTGGCTGACGAAACAAAAGCTGCGGCAAAAAAAATCGGCAAGGGATCGATGGAGTTTGCCATTCAGGCCGGTGGTCAGGAGCCCGCCATGCATGACGGGCGCAATGATCCCGGATTCAATGTTCACTACTGTCTTGAACCGACGCCCGGCCGGCACACACTTGGTGCCCACCTGTATTATGAAATGTTTCAGTTGTGGAAACGCGTAAAAGGCCTGCCCAAACCTTCTCCTCTGTATACGAAAGGCAGCAAGTACAAAGTCAACCGGGAAAAAGCGCAGGCCGCCGCTGCCTGCAGCAAGTTCATGAGTCTCGCCAATGGAGCGGGAATGTGCATGTTCGGCCTCTTTATCGGGTCCAAAAGAGTCCCGACGTTTGACTGGCTGAATGCGGCTTCCGGCTGGACGCTGACACCTGAAGAATACATGACCATCGGGGAACGTATTCAGACCCTGAAACAGGCTTTCAACATCAAGCACGGCATCGAACCGAGAGACAACTTCATCAGCTCACGTGCCCTGGGTAAACCTCCCCAGAAGGAAGGTGCCAACAAGGGCAGATTCGTCGATGTGGAGAAGCTCGCCCCGGATTACTGGGAACAGTTCGGATGGGATAGAACCAGCGGCAAGCCCGAAGAAGAAACCCTGCAAAGGCTGAAAATCAAGTAAGAGGAAAGATATGCCCTACACGATCACGGATAAATGCAACGGGTGCGGAGCCTGCGCGCGCGTGTGTCCTGCCGACGCCATCTCCGGTGAAAAAAAGAAGCTGCATTCCATAGACGCAGATTTATGCATCGAATGCGGCGCCTGCGGCAGAACCTGCCCTCAATCAGCCATCCTGGACGCGGAAGGTGCTTTATGCACCATGATGAAACGATCACAATGGCCAAAACCACAAATTGTAATCAAAAGCTGCATCGCCTGCGGCATTTGCATCGACGCATGCCCGGCCGGGTGTCTGGCCCTGTCGGAGCGGCCACGCAACAAAGGGGTGGACTCCTTCCCGTACCTGAAAAATCCCAAAGCCTGCATCGGGTGCGGATTCTGCAGCACCGAATGCCCGGTGGACAGCATTATAATGGTTAAACCTGAAAAAACTACGGTTCAAGAGTCATAAGACACTTTAGCGGCCAAGGACAGAGTTGTTGTCCCCCTCCGGAGAGTGCCCGGGGGAGGTTGTCTTGTCACAAGTAATTGTAAATAATACATATCTACCTATTCTGCGCCATCATTCTTGCCTTATTTCCTTCTCCACAATGAAATTTTGAATACAATGAAATACAACCAATTGCGTATTTACAATTCGACTTCCCCAATGTATTGATAACCAGGTTTTAAAAACGGTATTTTAAGTAATAACAGGCAAAGAAAATGCCGGCAAATTAATTGAAATTATTTAAGAATTAATCAGCGGCTAAAGGAGGATAAAAGAAAAAACCGCCCTGAATGTTTTACGCATACGGTGAAACTGACTACTACTGACCTGAAAGCTGAGCATAATGATCATGATTACTACTACAGAGCAACGAGAAACCTTTAAGTCACCGGGACAAATACTGCGCGAGTTGGGTGTTCCCCCGTCCAATTCCTATGGTAAACGCAATAATGCATTCGGCTCCATGGCCGCTGTCATCAGTGAACAGGAAGCCTTTCCCACCACATCATCCAGTAAAATCGGTCAGATTCTGATTTCGAAAAAAATTATCACGGAGTCCGACTTACATGAAGCCATGGCAAGAAAGAGACAGCAGCCGAAAAAGTACCTGGGACAAATCCTCTGTGAAATGGGCATCCCCCAGTCAAAGATCATCAAAACCATTTACTTCAGCAATAAAAGAAAAAAACTAGGAGAAATTCTCGTTGAAAATAAGATCATCACTGACGAGCAGTTAAAAGATACACTCATAAAACAGAGACACCAGAAAAGCATAGGGATGCACAAACATCTGGGCACGATGCTGACCATGAGCAATACGATAACAGAAGTAAATTATATCAATGCGCTTTCCGCGCATTTCAGCATGCCCGTTGTTTCGCTGAAAAATTTCAAGGTATCCAGTTCCCTGCAAAAGGCCATCGGTGAACAATATGCTTTGAAAAATCGCATTGTCGTTCTGAGCAACACAAATGATAAACTGACCGTTGCCATTGCGGAACCACATTTATCCATTTTTGAATATCTTGAAAAAGCCATGCCGAAAGGTAAACATATCCTGTTTTGCCAGGCAAAAGCCTCGGAAATAGAAAAATGTCTTAATATAAAATATGACCCCTTCCACATGGTGTTGTATCGTTAATCCTTACACAATACCCTGGATATTACCGGTCTCATCAATGTTGATATTGTATGCGGCGGGTGTTTTGGAAAGACCCGGCATTCTGAGGATTTCCCCGGTAATAGGGATCAGGAATCCCGCACCGGAAGCAATCTTGATTTCCCGAACCGTCACGATAAAGTTGCTGGGAAGGCCCAGAAGGTTCGGATTGTCGGAAAGCGACTGCTGGGTTTTGGCAATGCAGACCGGAAGTTTATCGTATCCGATCTTTTTGATCATATCCAGGTTGCGTCTGGCCTGCGGCTGATAATCAATGGAAACCGCACCGTAGATTTCACTAGCGACTTTAAATATTTTATCTTCCACCGGCAGTTTCCAGTCATAGAGCGGCGTAAAGGTCCCTTCAGCTCCGGCAATCAACCGGACGGTCTTTTCCGCCAGTTCCAAACCGCCCTCACCTCCCCGTTTAAAGATATCCGCCGGGGCAATGTTCATGCCTTCGTTCTCCGCGGCTTTCACAACCGCCTGTATTTCTTCATCTGTGTCTGAAGGAAACCGGTTTAGAGCAACAATGCAAGGCACATTAAATTTGTCGATGTTTTCATAGTGTTTGCGCAGATTGGCCATCCCCAGAACGGCCGCGTGGGCATTCGGATGGTTCAGTTCTTCCCGCGCAATGCCCGCGTGATACTTCAGCGCACGAACGGTGGCAACCAGCACAACAATGCGGGGGTTAAAATTGCCGTAAGGGGCGACGATGTCAAAATACTTCTCCGCGCCGAGATCAAACCCGAATCCCGCTTCGGTCACCACATAGTCCGCCAGACAAAGCGCCAGTTCGGTTCCGATGATACTATTGGTCCCCTGGGCAATGTTGGCAAATGGGCCTCCATGGACAATGGCCGGCACGCCTTCGGTGGTTTGCACAAGATTGGGCATCAACGCGTATTTTAAAAGCGCCGAAACCGCGCCTTCCACTTTCAGGTCGCCCGCAATGACCGGCTTGTCGTCATAGGTAAAGCTCACCAGAATCCTGCTGATCTTGTCTTTCAATTCTTCATAGGAACGCGAAAGGCAGAGAATGGCCATAATCTCACTGGACGGAACGATGTCAAAGCCGGTTTCCCTTGGCACTCCATTGGTGGAGCCGCCCAGACCAATGACAATATCCCGAAGCGAGCGGTCGTTCATGTCGATGACCCTGCGCCAGGTGATCTTGCGCGGATCGATGTTTAAAGGATTGCCGTGAAATATGGAATTGTCCAAAATGGCGGAAAGCAGGTTGTGTGCGCTTTCCACCGCCGGGAAATCGTTTGTGAAATGGAGATTGATGTCATCGACAGGATGAACGCGGGAAAGTCCGCCACCGGTCGCCCCGCCTTTGATGCCGAAAACAGGCCCCAGGGATGGCTCCCGCAGGGCCGCAACGGTGGATTTGCCGATTTTTGCCAGGGCCTGCGCAAGCCCGATGGATACGGTCGTCTTTCCTTCCCCGGCCGGAGTCGGTGTCATGGCCGATACCAGAATTAAAGACGAGCTTTTTCTACGTGAAAATCTACGGGCCACCTCCAGCCTTATTTTGGCCTTGTAGCGGCCGTATAGCTCCAGATCATCTTCCGTCAATCCGAGTTTTGAGGCTATTTCAAAAATGTGCCGCAGTTGGTTTCCCGGGGTGTGTTCTTTTGTTTTTCTCATAGATTTATTTGCTGATCACGGCGTCGAACCGGATATCGATGTTGTATTCGTCGCTGATGCGATTGAGATCGTTCTTCAGGTCGATAATTTTAACAGCGGGCGGCAGGGAAAAATAGCAGACCATATGAAATACATTTGCGCCCGTGAAGGGATTATTATCCACATTGGTGGAAATATCTTCAATGCTGACTCCCCGAAGCTGGAGTGATTTGCAGATTTGATGGATAATCCCCGGATGATCAATCGAAGTGGCGATGAGCTTGTAAGGGATCGACGGTAACACATCGCGATGGCTCGGCGCCTTGGTTTTGCGAACGAAAATTTCCAGCTTCGTCTTTTCACGCAGGCTGTCCAGATCTTTAATCAGGCGCTCGATGTCGTCCGTCTTTCCCGATGTGAGAATGATCATGCCAAATTCATTGCCCAGCACACAACCGCGGGACCGCTCGATATTGATGCCCCGGGCAGTAAAAAATTCTGCAATTTCTTTGGCCAGACCGGGACGATCCGACCCCATGGTGGAAATAACAACGTATGATCTCATAGGACAACTCCTTTTTTTCCAGTAAATGCGGCCGGTCTTTCAGCTAATGATTTTTTCTATACGCATCGTATTGAAATGTCAACAGAAAGTGAAAACAAAAATTTTACCGTTCATGAAATACATCTGTGGCATCGGTGCATGGAAATCAGTGAAAGGATTTCTCCTGCACGAAAAACAATGATTATCTCCTCGCCTGCTCGATGACGGTTGACCCGACCTTGCCCGCCACAGTATTTCCTGGCAACAGATGGTTATGTGAATTTTAGATAAAATAAATGCAAACTCTGACTGAACTTGTGATAGAATATATTTAAAAGGAACAGAAAAAATTATCCTTTTCTCCAGAACCGTTTTTAGAGACACGAAAACGGTAATATTAAGATCATCGGGAGCAAAAGATGAAGAAGATCAGAATTACCGTAATCACTCGTAACAGCGATTATCTGCAGCGTCTAGCAAATCGCCTGTGCGAGGAAAAAGATATGAGTCTGTTCAGCAGCATCGTCATTAATAATTTCAAGAGCGAGATGAAACAGTCCATTGCTTTTTTGGAGCAAACGTTTTTGACGCAGCCGGACGTACTTCTCCTGGATCAGACCATTCTGCGGGATGCGGCCGCTATAGATGTGCAACAGGTCCTCGCCTACAGGGATAAATTGAATTCCACAAAATTCATCATCGTCGGCGAACGTTATAACGAGGAAAGCGTTATGGCAGAGATCGAGGCGGGAGTAAGAGGATTTTTTCGGACTGCGCTGGGCGATGAGATGCTCATTAAATGCATTCGTGCAGTCGCCCAGGGAGAAATCTGGCTTGACGCCCCGCTGGTTACAAGGGTTTTTGAAGAATTCATCAAAGAAGCCATCAGAAGAAGAGACCGCCTGCAACCGCTGGCTCACTTGAATTTTGAAAAGCTGAAAGTGCTCTCCCCCCGGGAAATGGAGATCCTGGCGCTGATCAGCGAAAGCATGACCAATGAAGAGATCGCCGATAAGCTTTTCCTGAGCACCAAGACTGTGAAAACGCATGTTCGTAACATTTTCGAGAAAGCGGGGATCCGGAACCGGGTTGAAGCCGCAGTCATCTATGCGCGCCATGTCCATATGTCGGATTAGTCATCGGTGCTATTCGCCGAAATTTTTTTAACGGATTGATCACGATGCCTGCGGCCCCGGCAGCTGGATCGCAGACATACTCTTTCACTGGTTTTCCCGCCTGTATTTTGCAAGCAGAGCGTCAAAAGAATCCTGACTGACTTTGAACGCGGCAGCTTTCTTACCTATCCGGATGATATCCATTCTCTGAATGGCATCCCCCTGCCGGATGGCGTTGACCACACTCTGCCCTTGTATGACGCGACCAAATACGGTGTGTTTACCATCCAGCCACGGTGTCTTTGTGTGAGTAATGAAAAATTGACTACCGTTTGTCCCCGGACCGGCATTGGCCATCGATAATACGCCCGGAGCATCGTGCTTCAACGCAGGGACAATTTCATCCGGAAATTGATAACCGGGTCCACCGGTGCCGTTTCCATCGGGATCGCCCCCCTGAATCATAAAATCCGGAATGACGCGATGAAAGGTCAGCCCATCGTAAAAGCGAACACCTTTGCCCCGGTTGGAATTCTTGGTTCCCTCGGCCAGACCGACAAAATTCGCGACAGTCAGTGGCGTTTTCTCAAATTCCAGCCTGATCAGAATATCCCCTTTCGAGGTGGCTACCTTCGCGTAAAGCCCTTCTGCAAGCTGCAGTTTTTCACTGGAAAGGCTCTCTGCCGCAGTAAGGGCAAAAAGCAAAAAAGCGACTGCCATGCATGAAATATATTTCAATCGTTTCATTTTTCATCTCCTGTAACACCGGTCTTTGAAATTATTGCTTTCCGGTCACTTAACTTTAATGATCACTCCCCTGTATTCATCATCGCGGATTCTTCCCATTTAGCGGAAGTAACTTTCCACGCATTCGATTCTTTCTTCAGGGTTACGGAAAAGTCCCAAACACCCAGAGAAGTTGGAATCATGTCTTTTATGGATCCGGTCTTTTCTCCGCTGGTCAAAACCGTTTGGAATTCAGCCCTGGCCGATTCGTTCTCGAGAGATATCGTAAGATTGCTGATGTAGGCGGATATCTTCGGGTAACGTAAAAAATATCCGATAAGCAGGCCCTTGATGCCTTCGTAGTTGAACCCCTGAGGGTCGCTGTAATTTTTCGAAAGATGTTTCATGATCTTACTGACATCTTTCACTTCACCAGCTGCCTGGATTTCAGTAATGACTTTTTTAACCTTTTCCTGATCGGTCTCTTTTTGACAACCGCAAACTGCAAGAAAAACAAAAATAATAAGGCAGATCATCACGACCCGTCTCATGGCATTTCCTTTTACTTTCATATTTTCGAACACAATCTGACCTGTTTTGATTAATAACCAGCCATCTTAAAATGTATCTTGTAGAGCCCGGGTAAAAATTTTGAAAGACAGATGTCACGGTATGAGCGGTCGATCAAAACTCCGATCCAAAACGCCGTTTTTCTCCATCTGCGCGTCCCATAATCCCTGGTTGATGAAAGGAACGACCATGGCCATATTTTCTGCACTTAAGTGCTCCGGTCTGGCAAGCTTTGTTAAAATGACTTCATCGATTTTCCCCGTCTTTCCGAAATCCACGCCAAGCATGCCAAATAAACTAAAATACTTTTCTGTTAGAAAGGTCGGCTGAACATCCAGCCCTTCGCAACCGCCTTTCAAGATGCTCCCCAGGAAGCGGCAACCGATTCTTCGGGTAAACTTTTCGCAGTACCTGGCCACAAAACGAAGATGGGCTGTTTCGGGGAAACCGCACTGGATCATAAAACCAAGGGCGGGAAATTCTTTCCGGCCCTGCAGGGGCGCCAAAGCCTCCATAAACGCCTTGACGCTTCCCGGCATGGCATCTATGTACAGGGGAAAGCCGATGATGACGTTATCCGACGCATTGAATTTTTCTACCAGGATTTTGAGATTATTTTTGTGTTTGACCAGGTACTCCACGTCACATGCGTTGCCTGACGTTTCCAAAAATCCCCTAATGAAGTGTCCCATCAGGATGCCGGTATTGCTTTTCTTTCCGCGCGGGGACGCATTAATGAACAGTAATTGCATGGATGATCTCCTCAACAGGTGATTCGGTAAAATGGATAAAACCGACAGACGACCACATATTAACGGCCTGTCTCCGGAAGATATCTTTGAGAATGTCAATATCCTCTTCGTCTGTGTCGGCCTCTTTTTCCAGAAGTAGGGAGATGACCGGATACCTGTCATAACGTTTTTTGTGATGAACCTCTCCGTCCACTTCCTCAAGATGTGGATGAACGATGCAGATGTTCCTGTCCATGGCATTTTTCAAAAGAAAGCTCGGAAATCCCATCATGAGCGGCGAGGCGAGAATCACATACTGTGCAGCCATGAACTGCCTGGTAATGTCCCTTGCATCGTCATCAATACTGCAGATCCCCGGCGTCTTGACCCAACACTGGAAGCACCCGATGCATGGGCTGATCTTATGGTCCCGTAAAGTAATGGCCGTAACATCATGTCCGGCTGATTTCATCTTCTCGACCAAACGGTCTATATAAGAGTCAATCTGGCCTTTACCACCGGGAGGATTTCCGTTCAGGATTAATATTTTCATCATGGCCTCATTTCTTTTTTTACAAAGGGCTGATCAATACCATCCCTTCACTGGCTTTTGCCTGTAACGTAATGCTCCTGAAGTCTGCTTTCTTCGGGAATCGAATCAATGAACTGTATGCCGGCTTCATATGACTCGCCCCCATGGACAGCATTGATCCAGATGATTTTTCCAATGGCGGTTATCTTTTGATACAGATCTTTTAAATTAAAATCTATCTTGATCAGGGTATTTACAGGTATAAAATAATTGAACTGAATTTTGGTGCCCAGCACAGACACATCCTTACTCATGCAGCACACAATTTCTTTAGGCTTCGTCCCCTCATCGGAAAGGACGGTTATGGTGACTTCACTGTCCCCTACCAGCCTGTTGACCCTTCTTCTCTCGTCCATCGCGATCCATCCCTGTTTTTCATCCCGTTCAAACGGAAAGATCGATAACTCTCCGTAACATGCTTCAAGATGGTTGATTCCGACCTCCTGAACTGTAAAAATCTTTTAGCACACTTTGATTGATTCTTCAGCAATTTTGAATAGCAACCGGGACCCCCAATATGACACAAAGCTGTCTGAATGAAACCAAAACAGTAAATACAAAATGACAGTGGAGCATACGTCATATTTTTTGATTGGTTTCGCGCGCCAGGGAATCTTCTTCTTCCTCTGTATCTGCGTGTTTACGGGCGATATTTCTGAATTGTTCGTGAATTTCCAGAAACGCTACCACCATGTCGGGATCAAAGTGTGTCCCTTTACCGTTGACGATAATGTCCACAGCCTCATCATGCTGATAAGATGCCTTATAGACTCTTTTGCTGATCAGGGCATCATAGACATCCGCCAGCGCCATCAATCTGCCGCTGATAGGAATAACCTCTCCTTTGAGGCCTTGAGGATATCCGGACCCGTCCCATTTTTCATGGTGTGTATAGGCAATCTCTTCGGCAATGTTTAAGAATGAAATTTTTCCAAATTGACGGACGGAAGATCGGATCAGGTTGCGGCCATTGGTGGTGTGCGTCTTGATAATTTCAAACTCTTCCTCCGTCAATTTACCCGGCTTTAATAAAATTTTATCCGGAATCCCGACCTTTCCGATATCATGAAGCGGGGCTGATTTATCAAGCATATCAATGTTCTCATCACTGAGAAATGCCTTGTACTTGTCCCGACGCTTCATCTGCTCGGCCAGCAGTCGTACATACATCCGAGTACGCTTGATGTGGCCGCCCGTTTCCTGATTACGGTGTTCCGTCAGATTGGCCAGGCTATCGATCGTGATGTCCTGCGTCAGAAGCAGTTCCTGCATATGGGCCAGGTTGTTCTTTTCTTCCAGGCGGTATTTTAATGCGGTCAGTAACATATAATTGCAGATAACAGCCGTTATGGGAAACGCGGTTGCTACAAAAAATCCCATGCGGAAGAAAACCTGTTGTGTTGTCAGCCATAAACCGCCGACAAAAAGCAACATGACAACAAAACCGGTGGCGGCTTTCTGGTTGCTGATCAACAGGCTCATTGCCAAACCCGACACAATCAACAGCAGCAAAACAAAACCATTGGACCACCCGGGGATGGAAATGAAATCACCATTCAAAAGATTGTCAACAGCCGTTGCATGTACCTCTACCCCTGGAAATACGGGACCCAGCGGGGTGTTTAATAATTCTTTCAGGCCGACTGCCGACGTACCAACAAACACAATCCGGCCCCGTAATTTTTCCGGCGATACTTTGTTATCCAGAATATCCGCTGCCGATATATATTCGTATTTGTTCTTTGGACTCCGGAACTTGATCATCATCTGGCCATACCGGTCAACAGACACGGCGTTTCCCCTGTAATGAATTGACTGCAGAACATTGCCGTCTTTCTTCAAAATAATATGGTTTTCTTTTTTTAGCTTCAACACGGTGGCAAGGGACAGGCTGGGATAAACTTCTCCGTGATACTGAATCAGCATGGGCAAACGCCGCAGCACTCCATCACTATCAGGGCTGAAATTAAAAAAACCGGATGCGCTGGTTTTTTCGGAAAGAATGGGCAAATTACACAGCACACCCGTACCCACCGGAATTTCCGTGTTTCCTTTTTGATACCCCTCCTTGTGAATGTATGAGAATTTGACGGGATGAAGAATACATTGATCCGAGCCTTTCTTCATCTTGTTGAATTGGAAGATATGGCCCAGAACAAAAGGCCCTCCGGCGATGGTTTCAGCAAGAATCTGATCATTGTCTCTCAAATTACCGGGCAGTCCGTGAACATCAATTCTAATCTTATAAACGTCTCCCAGTTCTTTCAACAGGGGACCCGCTGACGTTCTGTCCGGTTCTGCAAAGACAATATCGAGCCCGATGACATCCGGTTGCATGGCCGACACCCTGTTGAGTAATCCGGCCACGCGATAGCGGGGCCAGGGCCATTGCCCATAGCGGTTGAGGCTTTTTTCGTCAAGATCCACAATGACCAATTTTTTACTGGTGTTATTGTTGGGGAATTTTGTCAGAAGAAAATCGTACTCCAGATAATCAAGCCGCTGCATTAAATTCGGTTTGAAGGCAAAAATCACCGCAAAGCACAGCGTGAAGAGGATACCCCAGATCAGGATACGCCTTCTTTCCGGCTTGCTTCTTGTGACAGCGCTGTACGTTTGATTTTTGTTCGATGCTTGCTTCATGAATAATCAGTGCAAACGCTGTTTATCGGACGGTAACTTCGACCCTCCGGTTTTTGGGTTCCGCAACTTCATCAGCGGTTTTTATCAGGGGATTTCCTTCCCCGTGCGAGGTAGCGGTGATGTGGGCAGGAACCGCACCATGGACAACGAGAATTTTAAAAATGGCTTTGGCCCTTTCCAGGGACAATGTGTAGTTGTATTCTTTTTCACCAACCGTGTCGGTATGGCCTGAGATTACAATGTCTGTCGATTCCCTGCTTTTGATGGTCTGAAAAATTTTTGGTAGCATCGCTTTGGAATCATCCGTCAGTTCATCCGAACCCTGCATAAAATAAAGAATGAATCTAACCGGTGGCAGGGGTTCCGCAGCAAGAGTATCGGCAAAAGTGGTCCGGATCTCCTCCGCGCTCATGGTTGTTACCTGCCCCGGCGATGTTTTCACATCCGCAACCTTGACCGACTGATTTTTTTCGTTCAAAATCTGCTGTCCACCCTCGTTGGCCACCACCAACTGTCCGACACGACCGTCAGGATCCGGAATCAATACAACCGTGCTCCGGGCAGCGCAGCCTGCCAAAATAAGGACGAAACCCAGACAGAATAAAGTTTTAATAAATTGCTTCATGTCCGCCTCCATTATCATAATTGTCCGGCAAAACGCCGTTTGGCGTAAAACGTGTTACTGAAAACTGTATCAAAATGATTTACAGGCAGCCATTTACCTTAACCAGGAAATGTGTGCCACGAATGCCGATAGTCGCTTCAGGCGTGCGGAACTTGACCGATTCCGGAGATTGGTGACCGATAATACCTGAAAGATAAGACGCGGTCCCTTTCACCATTCGCGCGATCATGGAAAACAACCCTTTTTCGGGAGCAAAAACATATTCGTCAATCACGACTTCACTTTCCGGCCCCAGAGATAAAATGGTATTGTCTTCAAAAATAATGCCCACCGAGCTTTCCACACCCGTGCGAATAGTGTCCTTTTGGAAAAATCTGTCTCCGACAGAAACAGGTATTTGTCTGCCGTCACGAATGATCGAAACATTGCCTTTGATTGTTTTGGCTTTTCCTGCCGGCGATTCTTTTCCCATGGCAACGCATGGCAACAGAAACATCATGAGGAGACAAAGGATAAAGGCTCTTTTCATAGGTAAACTCCCTAATTATTGATGTTGCGGGGCACCCGTGTCACATTCGGAGGAAAGCACTCCGAATGTCTCTCTTTCCTTCGGTTGAAGCTGTGTTATTACACGAAAGAAATATACCATAAGTACCAATCCTGAAAAAGAATAATCTTGGATCCATATAAATAATAACTCTTTACATCAAATACATTATCGGGTTTCAGCAGAGAATCTTACGCCTTATACCCCCTTGGATATTGTATTGCTCATTGACTTTGAACAAATCATTCAGCTGTATTATTGTTGATTGGCGACTGCATCCAGAAAATTACGCGGATTTTCTGAAAAGACGCCAAAATTGTCCGGTGTGATAATAACCGGTGAGGCTTTGGGAAACTTCTCTACAAAGGCATTTAAACCCCGGGATAATTTACGACGGCCGGATTTGACCTCCACGGCATAAAGCTGTCCCTGATAGCTGTATACAAAATCAACCTCTTCCCGCTTCTCCCGCCAGTAATAAAGATTGCCGGGCAATTGAAGCAGCCGGACGCCTACCACAGCCTCAAATATCCGTCCCCGTTTTTCCGGATCATTCAAAACGTGTGGCCCTTCATTCATCGTATATAAAGCAGGACAGGAAACCAGAATTTTGGGACTCGATCCCCGCGTGAGATAACTTTTCGCTGAATATTTTTCCAGCGGATGAACAAGAAAAGCCCCGGAATAAAGCTCGATATAATATTTGACCAGATCGGTATTCCCCCTGTCCTGAAGCTGCCCCAGCAGTTTGGTGTAACTGATCTCCTGAGCCGGGTAACGGCACAATATCTCGAATGCCTGACGAAACAGAGCAGGATTGCCGACCTTGTGGTTGAGCAGAATGTCCTTGCCGATCACCGCCTCAATGATAGAATCCTTCAAGTAGCCATACCATCGGTCGAAATCGCTTTCAAAGGATACAGCTCCCGGATAACCGCCATAGGTTAAATAACGGTCCAGGCTGTATTTGAACGCGCACTTGAGCTCTTCATAGTTCCACTGATGGGTTTTAATTAACTCGAAACGCCCGGCAAGACTCTCCGAAAGCCCTTTCTGCAACTGCAGCGAACTGGACCCCAAAAGAATGACCCGCAATGCTCCGGGCGCCTTGTCCCATAAAGACTTTACCGTTTCCGACCAGTTTGGAACTTTCTGAATTTCATCAATCACCAGCAGGGTCTTTTTTCCGGAAGGCAGCGCTTTTTGCCACTGTTCCATAAGCCAGGTGCGATCCGTCGTCAAAATATCGTCGGCATTGGCATAATGAGCGGCATCAGGATATCGGGCAAGAAGTTGCTTGACCCCTGTCGTTTTCCCAACCTGACGTGGGCCAACCAGCACTTGAATAAGCGGCCGGTCAACCAAAAGGCGCTGTTCCAGTTGAGCCACAAATGATCGTTCATATAATTTAGCCATGGATGCATTATACATATTTTACTAGATATGTCTATTATTTTTACTAGACTTGACTAGTAAATAGCCAATAGTCGCCACGAGAGTTGTCTTAACAGCAAAAAACCCGCTATTTCTAACGGGTTTTGCACTTCTTTGGACTTTGTTGGATTCTGTCTTGGTGGA
>MWDG01000032.1 GCA_002070455.1 Deltaproteobacteria bacterium ADurb.Bin151 | reverse complement strand
GGCATCTACTTTTTTGGTACTCATAATTTATTCTCCTTCCAGAACATTAAGCGGAAATTTTGTCGCGTTGCGTAAAGCCAATGATCAGGCAGAACAGGAACCCGATAATCACAGCCGCCGGGCCAAACGCGCCGATACCCTTGGGCGAAGATGCCATGGCGAAGTTGTGCGCGATGCCCGCGCCGACGATCATGCCGGTGGCAAAAATCGCTGCATCCATGTCTCCTTCGCCGGAGAGAAACAACTGGCGTCCGGGACAGCCGCCCGCGAGGACAAACGCCAGACCGGAAAGCACCATACCCAGAAAGTTCCAGATATGTTGCGTGTGAGCGACCGGCTGACCTTCAAATCCTGGCTTAAACTGGCCTAAAACCATATTGGTAGCAAACGCGAATATTAAAAGCGCAGCAACGCCGCTGATTAAATGAAAATCTTTAATTAGTATAACATCACGGAACGCACCCATCGTGCAAAAACGGCTGCGCTGTGCGATAGCGCCGATAATTAAACCAGCCGCAATACTAAAGAGGATAGGAGCATGCTGCGACCCAGGCCCCTTCGCGCTGAAGAAAATCGGGCCACCGGGAGTAAAAGAGACCTGAAATACCAGCAATAGAAAAAGACAGAGCATCAGCGCCGGGAAGACCCATCCGCTGGCTTTACGCTGGGCGTGGGACCTCCCCAGGCTATAGCCGTTTTTGAGGAAGAGGACGCCGATAAAGATCCCGACAACCAACCCCACGATGCCCAGGATAGCGTTGCCATCGCCGCCGGCCAGTCTCAAAAGAGTCCGCCAGGGACATCCTAAAAAGACCAGCGCTCCCATCATGGCAAAAATACCAAGGAAAAACCGGATTAGCGGAGAAGACCCGCCTCGCGGCTTGTATTCTCCGGCAATAAGCGCCGCGACAAAAGCACCCAGAACAAACCCCATGATTTCCGGACGCAGATATTGTACGACATCAGCGCGATGAAATCCCAAAGCTCCGGCGATGTCACGCTCAAAACAGGCCACGCAAATACCCATATTGGGTGGATTGCCAAAATACTGCAGAAGGGCAGCTCCGATACCGATCACCGCACCAACAACAATTATACCTGCACGGGTTGAAAAGATATTCTTCATAAAGTCCCCTTTCCTTTTGAAATGTTTGATGTGTAACAAAGACCAAATGGGAAGGCAAATTCATAATAGTTATATGAATTGCCCTTTTATAACCTTTAAGAATAGTTTGGGGCTTTCTGATAAGTGTGGAACCGGAGTTTTGTGGACAATCGTGTTTTGAGCGCAGCGCCGATGGTCTGCGGGTCAGGCGGAAAAAAAACGGTCCGCCAGGTTAGTCAATCTATGAGCAGGCAGATCCTGTCTGCAGACAGCATGAGGGCATGATTAAGAATTACTGATCAAGCCTTTCTTGACAGCAAAATCATGATTTTTAAATATGGCCATGGCGGTATTCATCTGGCTGAATCCAAGCTTTTTGTAGAATGGTTCCTTGCCCGGATTTGCGTAAAGGAGGATTTTTTTATGCCCCTCGGAAAAATCAACCAATTTTTGGATTACAGCCTTTCCCAGCCCCAACCCCTGGAAACCTGGATGAACGGCCACATCGCACAAATAGGAACAGTCAGCTCCATCAGCCAGAGCCCGCCCCACCGCAACAATTTTATTTTCGTGGAAGGCAAAACATTTGAATTTGCTGTTGCCAAATACCATTTCCAGATCTTTTGCGTCCTTTTCACCAAGCGGAGCAATTTTATACAGTTCTGACAGTTCGTTCCAATCAATATTTTCCTGATCGTATTGCCATTTTATTTTCAAAGTCGGTCCCCTCGCAACTCATAGTGATAATTATACCTGGACAGTCCGGCGGAGTGCAACCAGGTGGAGCAACAGGCAGTCAAGACCTGACCCCCGTCCCACACCAGTTTCACCGTGCTAAAGTCCCATTCCTTTCTTTCACCACACTCCCGGCAGCAGGCGGTAATGCACCTGTTTTACATAATCACGGTAGCCGTCTAATTCATTCTGCAAAGTTTTATCTTCCAAATGGGTGCGAATCACCAATGCAATCGTAACGAATGCTACAGGAAGAAACGCCCATATAGAATCCAGGAAAAAGGGTGTTGCCCAAAAGGAAACAAGCCCGCCTGCGTAACCGGGATGTCGGACCCAGCGATAAGGACCACTCGACACAACCTGATGACCGCGATCGGTCTGAATCCTCACCACACCGGAGAAGAAACGATTTTCAATCAATGCATAGGATGCCCAGGCAAATCCGGCCAGAATACCTGCCAGCGACACCATTTTAACCGGTAAACTGAATGTAAATGATGAGCCAAACCTTGCATCCAGTCCCGCAACCATGGGGATGACACCGCTGCCGAGTCCGACTAAAGTCGACAAAACTCTGTCCCAGGCTTTCACATTCTCGTGCTGCATGAAGCGGGCACGTTCTGCAAGCAGGTCCGGATGGCGTCGTGCCGCCAACGCACGACTACCCGCAAAGCCCAAAATCCAGATGCCGGCATATATCCAGGCTTCCCACCAATCCCAACGCCAGGTAATCAACAGGGGCAGGAATGGAACGATGACAACGCTAAACAGCAACAGAAATAAAACACGTAAAGTAAACGTCTTAGAAGAAAAGGGAACATTGCTGTTTAATTTAGCCCCCCCGGACTGCGGGGTTGTGTGAATTTCTTTTTTATTCATTTTCTATAAAATATCTCTTGCCCTGATACTGTTTTCCCGCAAAAAAAATTTTCATATTCTCCTGAAAAGAAACGTTTCCGGGCTTCTTCCCTATACAAACTGTTTACCAAAACGGTCACCCATGTTAAAGTATCATTGTGGCCTCAGCAACCGGAACAACATTACCGCCAACGTCGATCCCATGCTGCCCCTGTTCACCATGAATGTGAACATGCAAAATACTTCGGCGACCCATTTTTGTCCCCTGTTCGCTGATAAACTGTGTACCTGCGGCACCTGATATAAGATTATGCCGTATCATGAATGCGGCAAGCAGACCCGTTGAGCTTCCGGTAGCCGGATCTTCTATTATACCGTAATCCGGAGCAAACATTCTTGAGTAGGCTCCATCAGGTGTCGGTGTAAAGACAAACACACACATCGGCTCCTGATCCCCTCCCTTGAGAACAGCGCATCCATGGGAATCGAGCCAGGCTCGATCAACTGCATCTGTGTCTTTCAATGCCACGAAGACCGTTGGATTACCTGCGCTCAGGAGCCGGGGGGCAATATCAAGAAGATCCGTTGAATCAAGCCCGAGAGCCTGCGCACAAATCGTCCGGTCAAATGTTCTTCCCTCGCTGATTGGAGGGGTGCGCAGCCAAATCAGCGGGCATGGACCTTTGTCCACACGAATGGGTACGGGCCCGACTTTTTCCTCCAGCACAAAATGCCCGCTGTTCGCCGGCAGAATTCCCTCATCCAAAAGAACGAAGCATGTTCCGATCGTGGGATGGCCTGCAAAAGCCATCTCTTTTGCCGGTGTAAATATACGCACACCTGCCGCGCAGTCCGCCCGGGTTGACGGTACAACGAAGCTCGTTTCTGAAAGATTCATCTCTCTGGCAATCTTCTGCATGGTCACATCATCGATTCCGGAAGCATCGGGAAACACTGCCAGGGCATTTCCTGCCAGCGGCTGATCCGTAAAAACATCAACGACCCGATAACGGTATGCACGGGCATTGCTCATAGTTTTTTCCCTGTTCTGACATCTAACAACGTGCAACACCTCAACAGCCCAACGCAATGATGTGTGCCAAACACCAAATGCAGCCGTCAATAAATTGACCCGTCTTCATTTCTTTCCTTTTCTTCCCCAACCGGCGTCTGCCCGGATGCTCTTATTGGCTAAAATTATCCCATGGTCCATGATTCATCTATCAACTGGCGGATCACTTCGTCCGGCCAACTTTTTTTAAACATTTTGTCAGGTAATTTTTCCAATATGGATGAAATGCGTTTTCCATTAGACACTGCTTTCTTCAAATCGTTCGATAGCGGTGAAGAGGTTGAATCCGTTTTCCGGGACATCGCATCCATAACAGCAGAAGGCAAATCGCGTAACTTACTGACAATTTTGCCACACACGAGACTCGTCAACATTGAGTTATCATATCCGCCAAAAGGCGCCCGGATATCATCTTTGAAAAATACAAGGGGCTTACTGGCTGCATAGGCAAGAGCCGCCTCTACGATCATTCCCTCGTCGGGGACACGTCCATTCAGACTGCATACCATCGCGCTGCATCTTTCGATCAGCTCGTATACGTCCAGAGAAAATATGGCATAATCCATGCGGGTACGTATACCGGATACAGTGGATGGAAACGATGAGTTTGAGAAACGCAGGACATAACTTTCCAATCCGTCACGATGGGGCAGGAATGTTTGGAAACCCTCATCTTCCAGTACTTTGGCAATTGCGCTCATGCGGCTAATTTCTTCCGCACAAAATAATGGACCTGAACAATAAATTCGGTATTTTTCCATGTTGGATTTCCAAGGTCGCTATCGAAAATATCTTACGAAGCGCAGCGATCAGCTGCATTGGTTATACCTCTCCGTATCTATTTTGTAGCCCAGGCGCACCCATTATCGGCAGAAGCACCGAGATCTGCTACAAACCTAAATATCTTCCCATCATTACGGATGTATCTGAAGTCGTATACAATCGCACCCTGGCTGACATATACATATGTACCACCGGTTTCGTCAGAAGTGATTTCCCGCCAACGGGTTTCAAACACCGATGGTCTTCCCCCGGGCAGTCTCTTCAATTCCTTCTCTTTTAACCTCTTTACGGGGATGCGTGCACTGCCACCCTCATAGACGACATATCCAGCGTCATCATTATCTGATTGGATTACAAATTGAATTCTAAGGATGTTCTTTAAGCCAACGGATTTATAGCATCTGAAATTGTCTTGATCCGCCACAGCGGAACATGCCGCGAAAAAGACGATCACCAAAATGCCTACCAGTCTATTCATTAGGGCCTCCACATTATTTGATGTGCATAATGATGAAATCATCCGCAGCGCGGCGATCGGCTTTATTGACCTGCTTCGGATCCTTTATCTCCCAGATTTTTTCAAAAGAATTTTGATAGCTTTTTCCAATGCTCGGTTAAATTCTTCCGGACGACTCATCATTAAGAAATGATCCGCCTTCTTCAGTTATACATTTCATCCGAAACCAACCATTACAACCAACATTAAAACAAATTGGAAAACGTTGCGTCATATAGAAACACGAAAACCGAAGTTTCATCCCAGTCCGAAGATCAAATGAATGGATAATGAAAATATTCTCTTCAATATCTTCATTAGACGGCATCACCAGATAAATTTAATCGGAATTAAACAACTCCGGGTGATTCTTGTTCATCCAATCTTCAACTTTTTTGCGAATGTTTTTTGCCAGCGACAACATTGCTTCCGCTTCATGATCGGATACCATCCCTGCTCTTTCATAGCCGCCTACATTTCGCTTTTTTCGAAAGAAGTCAAACTGCGTCACCACCGAAGCGGGTAAGTTAATGGTGTAAACAAGAGATTGGATAACGCGAAAGTGATGCGCCTCGCGCACGGCTCGATATCCGCACGCCGCAAGTGCCGCCGTCGCCGCCTGCAAAGCGGCATTGTATGCGATGTTGAGACGCCAGTCCGCACTCAATCCCGAAGCCGTACAATCTTGCAAATCCCGATCGGCAACAGCCAAAAGATCAGCAATTTCCTGAGGGCTTGTCGTATGAGCAGACAGCCAGTTGTTAAGCTGCCAGTTTTTTAAGCTCATGCTCGTCTCCAATCAGATATATTTTCTCACCGGTCATGATGGATTTTATGAAATGATTTTTCTTTGCCAGCTTTTCCCGGAATTCGCGAGCAGGGTAAACAGTTGGATTGACTTCCCGGCCTAATATCTCTTGCGCCTTATTCAGCGCCGCAACCACATCCAAAAAAGTAACCCGGCCTACGACAAATACATCGACATCGCTGTCGGCTTTTTCACTCCCGCGAGCTATAGAACCATAAATAAAAGCGCAATCGATCTCCTGCGCTATCGGCGTCAGTGCGATTTTTAGAATATCGCCGATTCCGGCAGTCTTGATGATGATGCTTTTTAATTCGCCAAATACGGGGGACTTAGAATTGGCCTGATAATAAATCTGCTTGCCCTTACTAGTTCTTGTCACCAACCCCGCATCAACCAGCGAATTAACTTGGCGCTGCACCGCCCCCATTCCGCCTCCGGCCACACGGACAATCTGACGCAAATAAAATGATTCATCGGCATGCCCGTAAAGCAATGATAAGACGGCTTGCCTCGTCTTACCGAACATGATTTCGGAAAGTTTATTGGTTATTGCTATTTTACCCATGGCTTATTGTACCTTTTTCGGGTGCAATCGTACCCGTTATAGGTGCGTATGTCAATCATTTTTAACAGGTCGGGATCAGATCTTTACGGGCTGTTGCCCAAATCCTTAGAGTCGCTAGAGTTGCGGTAGGGACACGCTTCGACAGGCTCAGCGTCCTGCATCAACTGACAGTCTCCGCGAATAAAGGGTCGGGGAACCGTCGGCGCGATCGGGGATCGCGCCCTACAATATCAGAATCCAAAGGTATTCAAGGGAAAAGGGGCAAGGAACAAGTAAAAGGACAAGGTAGAGAAAACGTCCACCCCCTGCACCCCCGCCACGGACAAGCTCCTTCAATTTTTACTAAATATCCGCTGATCTCTATTTTCTTTAATATCCCCGGCATGATCGAGTTAACATTATTCTGTACGATCATGCTTTTCTCTCTTTGACCTCACACCTTTTTTATGCAGCGGCAATGCTTTACCTGCTGTGATTTTCAGTTTTGTAGTTTTTTCCAAAAACTTGTCAAAGTCGCTTGTCGGCTGCACCGCTTCGTGTTTCAGGCGATTGGCTTCATATTTTTCAAATTCTATGTGCCCATGTTCTTCGGCCATTTCCTGTGAAATTCTTCCGGCATACGTCAGGATATTTCTCTCATTGAATCGCAGGAAGGCGTCGAGCTTCTTTATCCAGTCGGCCATGTGCATCGGCGTGTGACGCCGCGCCTGATCTTCTGCATAATCCAGGTACATGGTGACCATGCGATTGAGTTCGCGGATTTCGTCTTCGTCAAGATAATTCTTGGCAACGGTAACATCTGTTTTGCGAATCATCCCGTGCGGTGCGTTTTTCCATGTTGTGAGGCCCATGTGCGGTTTTTGCGCATCAGCCCGATGATAGATGACTTCCGCGGCAGTGTGCCCATGAATCGCCCAGTGCAGTTTGTTTTGTACGGTGGCAAAAAAGGTCTGGGTTATTTTGGCGCCGGGGTCGTAATCAATGCTGGTGGCATAGATATCGGTGATTTTCTGGTAAAACATCCGCTCCGAGGCGCGGATGGCACGGATGCGTTCAAGAAGTTCATCGAAGTAGTTATCGCCCAGGGTGCGGCCTTCTTTGAGCCGGTCGTCATCCATGGTGAAGCCCTTGACGAGAAGCTCCGAAAGACGGGCGGTGGCCCACTGGCGAAAGGCCGTGCCGCGAGCGGAACGTACCCGATAGCCGACGGCGAGGATGGCATCGAGGTTGTAGTGAGCCACCATACGCGATACCTGACGGACGCCTTCGTTTTGAACTATTCGGAATTTCCGAATAGTTGCCGCTGTATCAAGTTCGCCCTCTGCATATATGCCCTTCAAGTGCTCATTCACAGTGGGAACTGTTACCTGAAAAAGTTGTGCAATAAGCCGCTGAGTTAGCCAGACGGTTTTGCCGTCGATACGCACCTGAACGCGCAGGGCGCCGTCTTCATAAATCAGCAATTGCCCATTAGGAGATTTTGGAATCAGATCATTTGCCATAGCCAATCTCCTTCAGATTTTGCCAGATTTGCTCATCAAGCTTTGCGCCTTCTTCCATCTGCTTTTTAGGTTCTGCAAGGTATATAAACCCAGGGATCGCATGTTTATATTCGGCAGCATCCATATTGGAACGTAGCGCATCGGCGGCGCGCCAAAGGTCGGCCTCAAAACCAAGATTCGCACCGCCGTTATTCTTGTCTTTCGCCATTTTCAGCGCCTCTCATTATTTTTTTCTGTATTTGATTCTATAAGATGTGCCTATTTATTGCCGGAAGGAATAATACAACTTCTTAAAAACATTGCAAGAATAAAATGGTGGAAGAAGTGCTTCGACAGGCTCAGTGTACCGCTTCAACCAACAAGACCAGCGTACCGCCTCGATCGACAGGCTCAGCGTCCTGCATCAACTGACAGTCTCCGCGAATAAAGGGTCGGGGAACCGTCGGCGCGATCGGGGATCGCGCCCTACAATTTCAGCGTCCGATGGGGTTCAAGGAAAAGGAGCAAGGGACAAGTTGCAAGGAAAAGGCGAAAGGATAGGATGCATCCACCCCCTGCGCCCCCGCCAGCGGGGGACAGGAGAGGTTCAGGGGCAAGGCGAAAGGACAAAAGCGAAAAGTATTCCGCCTCCATCACGGCGCGGCATCTTCGGTTTGAACTATATCAATCTATTTCTTCAACTCGATCTTTTTTTGCCGACTTTCTTTTTACCTCCCGCTTTGCGTTCAACCTTTGCCACATCAGCCAGTTCCTTTTCAATTTCCTTGATGGTCGGCAGGCTGCCTTGCAAATCTTTTGGAAGCCTGGTGACAATTTTAGTTTCCCAGTCCGCAACACCGATGGGTTTTCGAAAATCTCTTAAGGCGTATTCGGCGATGAGCCGGTCCTTGCCTTTGCAAAGCAAAAGCCCGATGGTCGGCTTATCGTCCGGATGTCTCAGGAGGTCGTCCACAGCCGAAAGGTACATATTGAACTTTCCCACAAAAGCGGGATCGAAAGGAACGGCCTTGAGTTCCACTGCAATATAACAGCGCAGCTTGAGATGATAGAAAAGCAGGTCGATATAGTAATCCTTGCTCACAAACTCAAGATGGACCTGCCGCCCAACAAAGGCAAAGCCGTTGCCAAGTTCGAGTAGAAATTTCTGGACATGATCAACAAGCCCCTGCTCTATTTCACGCTCACGCCGGGGATCGGCGGTGCCTAAGAAATCGAACAGGTACGGGTCTTTAAAAACTTGCAACGCCATGTCGGAATCCGCCGGAGGCAACGTCAAGGCAAAATTGTTGACCGCCTTTCCCTCGCGCTGGTGCGCTTCTGCCTCGATCTGAAGAACCAATAAGTCCCGGCTCCAGCCATTCTCGATGGCTTTGCCCGCATACCAAAGACGGGTTTCGCGCGTCTCCAGCTTATCGAGAAGAGCCAGATTACTTCGCCAGGGAATTTGTGCAACGGTGCGTTGCACAAATTCGCGCTCCGGTCAAGCCTCGGCGAATTTGCGCATGTATTTGAGATTACGTGGTGAGAGTCCCTGCATGTCCGGAAAGGCCTCACACAAATCGGCGGACAGGCGATCAACGATTTTTGCGCCCCAGCCTTCGCGTTTCTGCCTGTGGAGAATGGCCTGCCCGATGTCCCAGTATAGCAGGATCATAGCGGCATTTGCGGTGATGGCAACTCTCAGGCGCTCGGTGGTAATGCGCTGTTTCAGTTCTTTAAGAAGATGGGCATAATTATCAGGCATCTCGCTTGCGGAAGGCGCAAGCGGAAATGAAACGCCAGATCGTTCCCGCCCGCGAAATAATCGTTTATTGTCCTTTGCTTTCTTCTTATCTGCCATAGCCATTTTCTTTCAGATTTTGACAGATTAGCTTGCCAAGCTTTGCGCCATCTTCCATCTGCTTTTTAGGTTCTGCAAGATATATAAACCCAGGGATCGCATGTTTATATTCCGCCGCATCCATATTGGAACGTAGCGCATCGGCGGCGCGCCAAAGGTCGGCCTCAAAACCAAGATTCGCACCGCCGTTATTCTTGTCTTTCGCCATTTTCAGCGCCCCTCATTAATTTTTTCTGTATTTGATTCTATAAGATGTGCCTATTTATTGCCGAAAGGAATAATACAACTTCTTAAAAACATTGCAAGAATAAAATGGTGGAAGGAGCGCTTCGACAGGCTCAGCGTCCTGCATCAACTGACAGTCTCCGCGAATAAAGGGTCGGGGAACAGTCGGCGCGATCGGGGATCGCGCCCTACAATTTCAGCGTCTGATGGGGTTCAATGAAAAGGAGCAAGGGACAAGTTGCAAGGAAAAGGCGAAAGGATAGGATGCATCCACCCCCTGCGCCCCCGCCAGTGGGGAACATTGTGGATATATGCGATTAATGCAATAAATTTAAAATCACCTTGATCATGATGTCTTTTTCAGAAGACTTGCTGGCGGCAATCATCAATGTAAGAGCAACAAGAGCATTATCATCGATTCTTTTATTGCCTTCTTTGGTGAGCAGAAGTCCCGTTTTGTGCAAAAAACAGACAAACAGCGCCGCGGCGATGCGTTTATTGCCATCCACAAAGCTGTGATTCTTTGTTACGAAGTAAAGCAGGTGTGCTGCTTTGTCTTCCGCAGTGGGATAAACATCTTTGCCGTCGAAGGTTTGATAAATCGCACCGATGGAACCCTGAAAGCTTTTATCTTTTTCCTGACCAACCAAAGCGGAATCCCGAAATTTCTTTTTCATCTGTTCAATGATGGTTCTGGCTTCTTCGTAGGTCAGTTTGTATTTTGCTTTCTTCGTCCCTTTGGGAGATGCAAGGCGCTGGTGGTCGAAGTCGTCCAGAATATTCAATGCCCACGAGTATTCGGAAATGATTTGAACAATGCCCTTCGCTTCATCGGATACGCCTTCCAGAAGCGCAACATTGCCCAACAGATGCACGGCGTTTTGTAACTCATTGATCTTGTTTTGCTGGGCATTCAGCCGTTTTTCGTTGATGGTGTAGCCATCCACCAGATGTTTGCGCAAAACATTGGTTGCCCAGATACGGAATTGGGTGCCGCGGAGCGATTTAACTCTGTAACCAACAGAAATAATTACATCGAGATTATAGTGTATTGTGTCATATCTTTTTCCATCAGAGGCAGTTATCCGGAATTTCCGGATAACTGATCGCGGCTTCAACTCGCCTTCGCCAAAAATGTTTTTGATATGTTCGTTAACTGTTCGAATATCTTTTTGAAACAGTTCTGACATTTGTTTCTGTGTCAGCCAAACTGTGTCTTCTTCCAAACGTACTTCCAGTTTGTTCTTATATAAAAGAACCTGGCCTTTGGTATTATCAATGGATACCTGAGTTTTCATTGTATTCCTTGTAAAAGACACATCAAATAATTATTTTTTTCAGGATAATTAAGAGAGCTTTGAAAAGCTATCCTTTTGCTTCCACCTGGTCTTTCATTTTGACTTGCATCTTACAACTTATTGAATACAGTGCAAGAATAAAATGGTGGAAGAAAATGGTGGAAGAACACTTCGACTGGCTCAGCGACTATAGGGTCGGGGAACAGTCGGCGCGCTCGGGGATCGCGCCCTACAATTTCATCGTCCGATGGGGTTCAAGGAAAAGGAGAAGGACAAAGGTCAAAAAGAATCCACCCCCTGCGCCCCCGTCAGCGGGGGACATATGCCTTCGGCGCGCTACATGCGCCAATCCAGTTTGTGGCAATTTATTTCAGGAAATTGTCTTCGATGAAATCGGCAATCGCTTTAGCATCATTGATGTCAAGGCAGGGAACATCCACGCCAAGTTTCACATCCGAAGCGACCGCAATCAGGCCGTCTTCTTTTTTGCTGATCAGCTCGCGCTTGAGTTCGGAACGGAACACTTCAATTTTCGGATAGTCATTCACCTTGAAACCCTCGGTGAGAATGATGTCCGCTTCGCGAATATAGTTGTCACGAATTTCCGAAAAGGTCTGATCACGGTCCACGTCCTGGATAATCGCGATCTGATGAGGAGAAGAAACCACGGTTGTATGCGCTCCGGCCTGTTTATGACGGTAACTGTCCTTGCCTTCATGGTCAATGTTAAAACCATGACGGTTGTGTTTGATCGTGGCGACACGATAACCCCGGCCAACCAGGTCGGAAATAATTTTTTCCAGAAGGGTTGTCTTGCCGGAATTGGATTTCCCGACAATGGATACGATGGGTATGGCCATATTTTCCCTCCTTTCTTCCGTCACTTGTAAATGAATAACACATAATCACGTACCTGCCAATTTTTGATTTATGGTTTTACAGATTACTTGACTTCCCTGACGGATGTGATATAGAACGATCGTTCTAGTATGAATAATGGCGCAATCGTCTTCCAAAAGGTTTGAATGCGGTTGAAATTGTTTGACACACCACAAAAAAGAGGATAGGGTTCCAAAACCTAACTTATTGATAATATATAACATTATAAAGGATCCTTGTGAAATCCGCGCAAAAAGACCAAGTCATTCAAGTTCTGGCAACAGGTTTCGGCGCCGGCCTGTCACCCGTCGCGCCCGGCACTGTGGGAACCTTAGTCGGGCTTGTGATTTGTCTTTTCAGTTACCCGCTGGCCTGGCCGTTACGGCTTCTTTATGTGGTTGCGATATCAGCCGTTTCCGTTTATGTTGCCGGGCAGGCGGAAAAGCTGTATGGAAAAACAGATGATCAACGTATTGTCATTGATGAAATCGCCGGCCTTCAGGTCACAATGCTGCCGGTGGCCATCACCGGTCTGCACCTTTTGCTTGCGTTTGTTCTTTTCCGGATTTTTGACATCTGGAAGCCTTTTCCACTGAACCACTTTCAAAAGTTTCCGGGAGGATGGGGCGTGGTGGCCGATGATCTCGGCGCCGGCGTTTACGGCGGCCTGGTGTTGTTCTTATTTACTTTAACAGGTGTTTTATGAAGATTGGAATATTAACCATTGGCAATGAATTGATGAACGGACGCATTGCCGATACGAATTCATCATTTATTGCCCGCGAAATCAACCTGCAGGGATGGCAAATTGAGACAATGATGTCGGTCGGCGATGATTTTGCCGTCATTAAAAGCCGCCTGCATTACCTGCTGTCCCTTACCGATGCGGTGATCTGCACCGGCGGTCTTGGCCCGACCGCGGACGATATTACCACAGCCGCCATTGCCCGGGCCTTTGATCTGCCGCTGTTCACAGACGAGGACGTTTTGCAGTCCATCAAAGACAGATTTGCAAGATACCATTTTCAATGGATAGAAAATAACGCCAAGCAGGCCGTGTTTCCGCAAGGATCGGAAGTTATCGTCAATCCGGTTGGTACGGCACCGGGATTTGCTTTGCAGGTAAGCGGCAAACTGGTTTTTGTTATTCCCGGCGTTCCCTCCGAAACGCAGCGAATGCTTCCTGAAGGCGTCATTCCGATATTGCGCCGGCATTTTCCGCAAACCGCCGGACACACGCTCAAACAAACCATTAAAACCTTCGGGCTGGGGGAAGGAGCCGTAGATAAAAAGCTGGCGGACGTTAATTTTGCAGACCTGGGCGTGAACGTCGGATTTTATCCCGTTTTCCCGGAAAACCATGTGGTGCTGATCGCGCACGCCGACTCCCGGGAGCAGGCGCAAAAGAATCTGCAAAAAGCACAGGATGAAGTGACGGCACGCCTCTCTGATTATATTTTTTCCTTCGGCGAGCAGACGCTGGAAGAAATCATCGCCGAAGAACTGACCGAAAAAAAGCTAACCATTGCCATTGCGGAATCCTGTACGGGGGGGCTGATTGCCAATCGCCTCACCGATGTCTCCGGCAGTTCCGTTTATTTTGAACGCGGTCTTGTAACCTACAGCAATGAAGCCAAAATCAGCATGCTGAACGTTCCTGCAGATATCATTGAAAAGCACGGCGCGGTAAGCGAAGAAACGGCAAGGCTCATGGCCGAGGGTGTCCGGAAGATTTCAGGAACCGATCTGGGCCTCTCCTCCACCGGAATCGCCGGACCAACCGGCGGGACCAAAGAAAAACCGGTCGGCACCGTTTACGTGGCGCTGGCCGATGGCAGCCGAACGGTTTGCCGTCATCATACATTCCGATGGGACCGCAAAAGAAACAAGCTGGCGTCCTCGGAAGTGGCCCTGATGATGCTGAAAAACTATTTACAGGATAAAGCCTGATGACAACTGCCGAAAAAAATATCCGCGCGTTTCTGGCCATTGAGCCTCCGGAAGATATTTTACAGGCAATGTCACGCCTGCAGGAAAAACTCAAACGCGAAGTAAGCGGCCGGATTAGCTGGACGAGGCCGGAGGGGTGGCACCTCACATTGAAGTTCTTCGGCGACGTTTCGATGGAGGATGTAGAGAAGATTTCCTCCGCTGTGCAAAATCGGGTGGCATCGGGATTGTCTCTGAATCTGAAACTTGAAAAACTGGGCGTGTTTCCTGATGCCCGCAGACCACGGGTTCTCTGGTGCGGCACGGCAGGCGATGTGTCACAGCTTTCTGTCCTTCAAAAGCAGCTGGACACCGATTTTGACGCCCTCGGGTTTCCAAATGAAGACCGGCCTTTCCGGGCGCATGTAACGCTTGCCCGGATGAAAGATCCGCGTGGCGTGACGGGACTTGGCGAAGCCCTGGCCAAACACGGCGCATTTGCCGCCGGGGAATTTATCTGCCGGGAACTGATTTTATTTCAAAGCCAACTGACACCCCGGGGAGCAATTTATACGAGGCTGGCGGTTTTTCCTTTGAACGGATGATGTTTCAATTGTCGTATTTTTCGCAACAGTACAAAGAGAAGACGGGCGAACAACATAAGATGATGAATAACATTTTTTCATCAAAAGATTATAGGGTTTGGCTAAGTGAGATCAAGTCGCGAATAGCGGCTTCACGTATTCATGCCGCCAGATCTCTTAATAAAGAACTGATTAAATTATATTGGGATATCGGTAAAAGCATTATTGAAAGTCAATCAAAGCATAAATGGGGACAGAGTATTGTTGAAAAGTTATCGCAGGATCTTGCGGGTGAATATGAAAATCTGAGAGGATTTTCACCGGATAACCTGTGGCGAATGAGAATGTTTTATCTCTCATACAAGGATCAGCCAAAACTGGCACGGCTTGTGCCAGAAATTCCGTGGGGGCACAACGTGCTCATCATGCAAAAAGTTAAAGAGATAAAAGCCAAAGAATATTATTTACGATCTTCTGCGGAGTTTGGCTGGTCGAGAAATGTGCTTCTTAATCAAATTAAGGCTGACGCATATGAATTAAGTTTAAAGAAAAAACAGCATAATTTCGAAAAAGCACTGCCCGTTCATCTGGCGGAACAGGCGGATGAATCATTGAAAAGCGTTTACAATTTGGATTTTTTAGGAATTACCCGGCCGGTTTTGGAACGAGAATTGGAAAAAAGAATTGTTGAAAAAATAAAAAATTTCATCCTTGAACTTGGCGCAGGATTTTCTTTTATCGGTAATCAATACAGGGTTGAACTAGATGGTGATGAATACTTTGTCGATCTTTTATTTTTCAATCGTACCCTAAGATGTCTTGTGGCAATAGAACTCAAAACCGGTGATTTTAAACCCGAATATGCAGGTAAAATGGATTTTTATTTGCATTTATTGAACGATACAGTAAAACTCAAGGACGAAAATCCTTCAATCGGCATTATTCTATGTGCGCAAAAGAAAAACATCATTGTAGAATATGCATTAAGATGCGCAAAAAATCCGGTAGGTGTAGCTGAATATAAATTAACCAGAAAACTGCCTGCCGACTTGAAAAAATATCTGCCATCAGAAAAAGATTTGATCGCTCAGGTGATCGAAGAAATGAAGGATAAATAAATTAACACTTTCTGCGAAAGGGGCAATTTATACAAAGCTGGCGGTATTCCCGGCGGCGGGATGAAGGCGCAGTAATGATTTTACCATCTGGTCATTCCGGACAAACGAAGCGCGATCCGGAATCCAGGAAATATTTGAAAAATAAATTACAAATTAAAGGGTGAAGGAGGTCATCTTAATATGTGTGCAGATATGGACAGATCAAAAGCCGTGGATTTGGCAATCACGCAGATTGAACGGCAGTTCGGCAAGGGATCCATCATGAAACTGGGCAGCCATGATCGCGTGGCCGACGTACCGGCTATTTCCACCGGTTCGCTGAGCCTTGACATTGCGCTGGGGACATTCGGTGTTCCGCGCGGCCGGGTAGTGGAGATTTACGGGCCGGAATCCGGCGGGAAAACCACACTGGCACTGCACATCGTTGCCGAAGCGCAAAAGAAAAACGGCATCGCGGCTTACATTGACGCGGAGCACGCCCTGGACATGACCTACGCAAAAAAAATCGGCGTCAATACCGACGAGCTCCTGATCTCCCAGCCGGACACCGGTGAACAGGCCCTTGAAATCGCCGAAACGCTGGTGCGCAGCGGAGCGCTCGACGTGCTGGTGGTTGATTCCGTGGCGGCGCTTGTTCCCAAGGCGGAGCTCGAAGGGGAAATGGGCGATGCCCAGATGGGGCTGCAGGCACGCCTCATGTCGCAGGCGCTGCGCAAACTCACGGGCAGCATCAGCAAATCCAAGACAACCGTTATTTTCATCAATCAGCTGCGCATGAAAATCGGTGTCTTTTTCGGCAATCCCGAAACCACGACCGGCGGCAACGCCCTCAAATTCTACTCATCCCAGCGTCTTGACATCCGCAAGATGACTTCCATTAAAAACGGCCAGGATGTCATCGGCTTCCGGACCCGGGTGAAAGTGGTTAAAAACAAACTGGCCGCTCCTTTCCGGGAAGCGGAATTTGACATCATTTTCGGCGAAGGCATCTCGCGCGAAGGCGATGTGCTGGACCTCGCTGCGGAAAACGGCATTGTTGAAAAAAGCGGAGCCTGGTATTCCTACAAAGGCGACCGGCTGGGCCAGGGACGCGACAATTCCCGGATTTTCCTCAAGGATAATCCGGATGTCCTTGCGGCCGTGGAAAATGACGTCCGCGAAAAGCTTGGAATCGTGGAAAAAGATCAGGAATCCTAGCGTGAAAGCCCTGGATCTGGCGGCAGCCAAGCAGAAAGCGTATCGTCTTTTATCGATGCGGCCTCATTCGGAAAAAGAACTGGAAAAAAAACTGCGGGAGAAGGGATTTCCCGCAGCTGTCGTAAAAGAAGCGCTGGAAAAACTCCTCGATTTGAAGTATCTCAATGACGCGTCTTTTGCCATGCAGTGGGCGCGGAACCTCGCGACAAACAAACTGTGGGGCAATCGAAAAATCATCGCCAGCCTGCAGGAAAAAGGCGTACCTGCCCGTTTGATCAACGATGCCGTCGCTTCGGCTAGGCAGGACATGACCGAAGAAAACGCCATTGCCATTTTGATTAAAAAACGGACGGCAAGGAAGAGCACGGGGTTAATGAACGTCAAAGAAAAACAGAGAATATTCCAAAGCCTGATGGGGCGCGGATTCCCCCCGGGCTTGATCTTACATCAACTGGGAAAGTCAGCGGAGGAAGATACGGATGGTTAAAACAGGCGACGCGATACGGGAAAGTTTTATTAAATTTTTTGAAGGCAAGGGACACACACGGGTTCCAAGCTCCGCGCTGATTCCCAAGGATGACCCCACACTCCTTTTCACCAACGCGGGAATGGTACAGTTTAAAAACGCATTTCTGGGTCTCGAGAACAGGGGTTATACGCGGGCCGTATCCTGCCAGAAATGCGCGCGCGCAGGCGGCAAGCACAATGATCTGGAAAACGTCGGAGTGACCGCACGCCATCACACCTTTTTCGAAATGCTGGGCAATTTTTCCTTCGGCGACTATTTCAAGGAAGAAGCGATTTCCTGGGCATGGGAATATCTCATTGACGTGGTCAAACTGCCCAAGGATAAACTATGGGTGACAATTTTCGAAAACGACGACGAGGCTTATAAAATCTGGCATGAAAAAATGAAAGTGCCCGCGGAGCGCATCATCCGCATGGGAGAAAAAAGCAATTTCTGGATGATGGGAGAAACCGGCCCCTGCGGCCCCTGCTCCGAAATCCTCTACGATCAGGGCGAAGGCACCGGCTGCGGCCGCCCCGAATGCGATGTTTATTGCGACTGTGACCGCCACCTGGAAATCTGGAACAACGTTTTCACACAATACGACCGCGACGAAACCGGCAAACTGACTCCTCTGGCCAAACCCAGCATCGACACCGGCATGGGATTGGAGCGCCTCACCGCCGTCATTCAGGGCGTCAAAAGCAACTACGATACCGATCTGTTTGCACCGATCATCCGTTTTGTCGAAAAAGCATCCGGAAAAACCTACGGCAAAAATGCGGATCATGATATCTCCATCCGCGTCATCGCTGACCACAGCCGTGCCGTCACTTTCTTAATCGGTGACGGGATCATGCCGTCGAACGAAGGCCGCGGTTATGTGCTGCGCCGGATCCTGCGCCGTGCCGCCCGCCACGGAAAAATGCTCGGCATCAACAAACCGTTTCTGAATGAGGCGGCGATGGTCGTCATCGACATGATGAAATACACTTACCCGGATCTGGCCGACAAGGCATCCTACATTACCAAAGTCATCCTCAACGAAGAGCAGCGTTTCATGGAGACGCTGGACGCGGGGCTGCGCGTTTTGCAGGAAGAAACGGCCGGGCTCAAAGAAGCAGGCAAATCGGTTTTGCCGGGCTCGCTGATTTTCAAGCTTTATGACACTTTTGGATTCCCGACCGATTTAACGGCGGATATCGTTAAAAAAGACGGTATGACCCTTGATATGGACGGATTTGAAGCCCAAATGGAGCTTCAGCGCGAACGGGCACGCGGCGCCTGGAAAGGCAGCGGCGAAGAAGCGGTGGCGGAATGTTACCTGAAAGTATCGAGTTCAGGAATCCAGAGCGAGTTCTGCGGCTACGAAGGTGTGACCCGGGACAAGGCAAAAGTCACCGCCATCCTTGTGGACGGAAAACCTGTGGACATCGCACGCGAAGGACAACAGGCCGAAATCGTCCTTGATGCCACGCCTTTTTACGGCGAATCCGGCGGGCAAACAGGCGACACAGGGTACCTGGAAGGAGCTGATTTCAATTTCATTGTTGAGGATACCAAAAAGCCGGTTGAGAACTTCATCGTCCATAAAGGCAGCGTGAAAAGCGGCGAAATCAAAATCGGAGCAACCGCAAATCTGGTAGTCGATCTGGAACGACGCAGGGCCATTGCCGCCAATCACTCCGGCACGCACATTCTTCAGGCAGCGCTCAAGGCCGTGCTGGGGGACCATGTCAAGCAGTCCGGATCGCTGGTCAACGCCGAACATCTGCGTTTTGACTTTACCCACTTTTCCAAAATCAGCGACGAAGAGATTCAACGCATAGAAACCATTGCCAACGACATGATCCGCAAAAACCTGTTGGTTCAGACGGAAGTCTGCTCGCTGGAAGACGCCCTCAAGACTGGAGCCACGGCGGTGTTTGACGAAAAATACGGTGCGACCGTGCGCATTGTCAAGATGGGAGACATGAGCATGGAACTTTGCGGCGGAACGCACGTGGATCGGACCGGGGACATCGGACTTATAAAAATCATACATGAATCGGCCATTGCCGCAGGCGTTCGCAGAATCGAAGCCGTCACCGGTAGGGAAGCCGTTTTGCACATTCAAAAAGCGGAGGAAGAATTAAAACAGACCGCGGGCCTGTTCAAAGCCGGACACCTGGAAGTTTACGACCGCGCCGAGAAACTGCTTAAGAACGTGAGAGAACTGGAAAAGGAGATTGAGGGTCTGAAAGGCAAACTTGCCGCAAAAGATTCCGGTGACCTGATGGGCCGTGTGCGGGAAATCGCCGGCGTGAAAGTGCTGGCCGAGGAAGTGAATATTTCCGATGCGAAAACCCTGCGCGACTTCGGCGACAAGTTGCGCGACAAAATGGCCTCGGGCATCATCTTTCTGGGTAGTAGGACCAATGACAAAGCCATGCTCCTGTGCATGGTCACGAAGGACCTGGCCGGCAAATACCACGCCGGAAATATTATCAGGGAACTGGCCCCGATCGTCGGCGGCAAGGGCGGCGGCCGTCCCGACATGGCCCAGGCCGGAGGCACCGGACCGGAAAATCTGCCTCAGGTTTTCCCGGCGCTGGAAAAGCTTCTGGCTTCGTGAGCTATTTGCCAAACTGTGATCGACCTCATTGCAATGAAAAAGAATGGCACATTCTGAGGCCTCGTATCTTGTTTCCAAAGCGGCGACGGGTTTGTCATAAATGTTTATTTCCTCTTTCAAATATCATGAATAATGCTATTATATTGCTACGGCAACTAAACACATAAATGATTGTCACTGTTTTGTCCTCCGCTGGCGGAGGTGTCACAGAGTGACGGAGGTGGTAGATTTATAGTATAGCAGCAATGCAGAAAGAATTACCATGAGACACCTCCCCCTACCCCCTCAGACTGTGTCGTAATGTCATTGCGAAGGAGCAACAGCGACTGAAGCAATCTCCTAAGTAGCCGAATACACGAGATTGCCACGACGCCTGAGAGGCGTCTCGCAATGACCATTCTGCATTGTGACACAGTCTCCCTCCAGAGGGGGACAAACAGAAGGCAACTCGCCAGTGGGGTACACGCCAGACACGTAGGCAACATTAATGATTAAAACTTTTATTTGCCAGGGCAATAATATCCAAATCAAACACCTCGCAGCAAGCTGTCGAGGTATCGAATAAACGTTATTATATCACAGCAAGCTGCGGAGAATTAACGCTCGTCCCGCGTGAGCGGGATTAAATTAAAAAAGCGGGGAGGGAAATGTCATGGCATCCAGTGAAAACCGAAATCTGGTTTTGGCAGCAATCATTCTTGGAATTTCTCTGATTGCAGGGCTAACTCTGGGGGGATACTTTGTCGGGAAAGGTGTCACCCGTTTCAAGTCGGATACCCGCACGGTCACGGTCAAGGGCCTGGTGGAAAAAGAGGTCAAGGCGGACCAGGCGATTTGGGCATTGAATTTCAGAAGAGCCGGCGAAGACATTATAGACATTCACAACAAAATCACATTTGACCGGGACACCACCGTTGCCTTCCTCAAAAAGCAGGGGTTTAAAGACAAGGAAATCAGCCGGCAGCCGACGCGGACCATCGATAAACTCGCCAGCGAATACAGTCAAAACCAGGCAGGCGACAGATTTCGATATGTTGTAACCAGTTCCGTGAAGGTCACGACCACGAATATAGACCTCGTGACCAAAGCCCTGGGCGTCACGGAGGAATTGCTCAAATCAGGAGTCCTCCTGGATGGACAGCAGGGGGAAGGCATGGCGAATCCCCGCTATGTCGTCACAACATTTAACGACCTGCGCCCGCAGCTCCTTGCCGAAGCCACAAAAAACGCCCGCCTCACCGCTTCTCAGTTTGCCTCTGATTCAGGTGCAACGGTCGGAAGAATCTGTTCTGCCAATCAGGGGATGATCCAGATATTCGGCAGCGACGGCAACGATGAATCGGCCCCATACAGCCCGACAAGCACCCCGGTAAAAAAGATACGGGTTGTCAGCACCTTTGCGTTTGAGCTAAAATAGGTATCTGAAAGTATTTCTGCCAGGCCCTTTGCCCTGTTCATCAGGGCTTCGGCTGAATTTATCGGGAAACATGGTCATTTCTATAAAAGGAGGAAATCATGAAAAAGATAAATGCGGCTGTGTTCAGCATCATCCTTGCTGTTGTTTTAGGCAGCTCTTCAGCCTTTGCCCAAAGTGATATTCCCCTGGTACCTCTCGTGAAGCCGATCAACCCGAAACTCATCAAGATCAGCGGGACTTGGAATTATAACGCAACAATGCCCACGGTTCAGGGAATGTGCCCTGCCGGCGGCCCGGCATCGGGCACATTGAGCATCAGCAAGGGCGGTGGAGCTCGTCCTTACATTCTTGTTTTTCAATCCGGCAGAGTGTGCAACCCTGCATCTCTGTGCACCTTCAACGGTACGTTGTCGGGAAATGAACTTGTTTTCGTCAACGAGGCGAAGGTAGATGATGAGGGCGGGGAAGTGACGAACGCCTTTCGATTGACCGTTTTAACCAATGAACTGGCAACCGGCGAAGCCAGTTCGCGGTACCTCCATCCCGATGGCATGGAGTGTCAATGGAGTTATGGAATTACTTTGAGGAGAAAATCGGGAAAATAAAATAATAACCCTTACAGGAAAATCATCATTCAGGATGCCGGCAGAACCGGCATCCTTGTCTTAAGACTGGCAGTTTCAAATAGTTTAATACTTAAAATCACAGCGGTTTCTCACTTAATCGGCAGATTCACGGCATTTTCATTGCATTATTTAAAAGGTTTATTTATATTGCGTTACAGGAAAAATAATGGGTATTATTATTCCGAAGCAGTTTTGACGGCGAAGGATCTGTTTTGAAGTTTTATAAGCCTAATCCCGTTCATCGGTTAAATGATGAACAATGAACAACCCAAACGGTTTTTGAATGCGGCAAGTCTCAAAATAACCTGAACGGGAATCACAATTCGTCAAAGAAGTAACTGTGGAACATTCTGCGGAGCAAAACGTGTGGAGCCTATATTTCAAATTCCAATCCTGATAAAATCCCAACAAACAATTTGAGCGAGACCATGGAAACAAAAAAACGCGAATCCGACAAATCACCCGAACGTACCAGTCCCATCAAATCCTCTCAAAAGCCCAGTGTCCAAATCAATAAAGCATTAAACACACTGAGCGATGCGGCAAAAAAACTCGAATCCAGAATGAAACAGGCCGAGTTTTCGTCTGAAAAAGATGGGAAGCCTGTCATTGCGAAAAGAAGCATTACGCTAGAAGATTTGAGCGAAGCCATGGAAAGGCAAAAACAGGAACCAGACAAGACACCTGCACAAATCCTTCGTGAGATGGGACTCGTACAGGCCAATTCCTATATGAATATCAGCAAAGCATTGAACGGTCTGCATGCTGTCACCAGGAAGCTCGAATCCAAAATTCAGGAGGCGGAATCCTCGTCCCATAAAATCGGCCAGATTCTGGTGTCGAAAGGAATCATATCGGAATCTGATTTAAAAACAGCTATGTACATGAAAAAACGTGAGCCCGGTAAATATCTTGGGCAAATACTCTGTGAAATGGGACTTTCTCAATCCAAAATCATGAAAGGTCTTTACTACAGCAACAAAAGAAAAAAGCTGGGAGAAATTTTCATCGACCTGAATATCATTACCCGGGAACAGTTAAATGACATTCTCGAACAGCAAAAACAACAAAAATACTTTGGTACTCACAAAAATCTGGGCACCCTGCTGGCCAAAAGCAAGTTGATTAGCGAAAAAGATTATGTTCATGCTCTGTCTGCTCACTTCAGCATGCCTGTCGTTTCGCTAAGAGGATACACTGTATCCCGCATCCTGCAAAAAGCCATAGGGGAACAATATGCATTGAAGAATCGGATTGTTGTTTTAAATAACAGCGCCAAAAAATTGACCGTAGCTGTTGCAGACCCTCATTTATCCGTTTTTGAATATCTGGAAAAAGCCATCCCCAAAGAAAAACATATCGTCTTTTGCATTGCCAAATCTTCAGAAATAGAAAAGTGTCTTGACAACGTCTATGATTATTACAGATACGCGCGTTATTGAAATTGCAGCCTTGAAACCTCGTCTGTCAATCTTTTCTTCTTTGTTACAGCGGCTGCTGTGAAATAAAGATGCGTGTGTACATTCTATGAGCATGGCACAATTGTTTTGACAATCAAAACGGTTCCCTTTATGCTCAATCATAAGACAGCGGGGGGATTGCCATCATGACGCGGTCAAAAGGATTTCTGTTAAAAATATTTTTCTTCTTGCCGGCCTTCATTATCCTCGTAACATTTACAGGAGCACCAGTTCATTCCGAAACAATTCGTACGGTAAAAGGAACCGTCACCCGGGTATATGACGGTGACACAATTCAATTAACAACACCGAACCAAACCATTCTTAAGGTCAGACTGTATGGTATCGATGCACCCGAAACGTCGAAGACCGATTACCGGACAGGTCAATGGAATATCCCCGGTCAATCCCACGCAAAAGAATCGGCCAGAGCTCTTAAAAATAAAATTTTAGGCAATGAGATAAAACTGGACATTATTGAAGTTGACCAATACAGGCGCATGGTTGGAATTGTCCGTCTGGAAAACAGGAACATCAACCTGGAAATGATCAGGGAAGGGTACGCGGACTGTTATTTCGAATACCTTCGACACCCTTACCGCAAACCGTTTCTTGATGCCCGCAGCGAAGCTAAATCAGCAAAAAGAGGAATCTGGTCGCTGTCGGAATATGAACGGCCAAGAGAATTCCGCAGGCGTTTCAGAGCGCAGGGCGTGGATTAATTTGACCGCGACATTAATGATGTGATAGAAAAAGCATGTTAAAGAAATGATATTGTCCCGGTACAGGCAAGGCTTAAATTCACATTAACCTTTTTAAAAATTGAAAGGAGATTGGTCATGGGAATCTTATCATGGATCGCAATGGGACTTATTGTGGGCATTCTTGCAAAATTAATTATGCCGGGCAAGGATCCCGGAGGTATTATCATTACCATCCTGATCGGCATTGCCGGTGCTTTTCTGGGCGGGTATATCGGGTCTTTTCTGGGAGTTGGAACCGTGACCGGATTCAATATAATAAGCCTGCTTCTGGCCATCGGAGGCGCTCTTCTTTTGTTGATTCTGTATCGCCTGATCAAAAGATAGCGCTTCCCTGTTTTCAGAAAACAGGATGGCGAAGTCGCTGTGCGGCTCAAAAAAGAAAATGAGGCCTGATAAAAAACCATTCATGCCTTTAAAACAGGGTTTCAACTTCATGAATGTCAAATGGTAAAATAAACAATCTCTTGGAGGATGCCACGGAGGTTTATCATGACTATGAATGAAATCAAAGACTTTCTTCTTTTTTGTACTATCGTCAATTATGTCATGCTTCTGATATGGGCAGGGGCATTCATCCTGGCCCATGATTGGATGTACAAGCTGCACAGCCGCTGGTTCAAAATCCCGGTTGAAACATTCGATGCCATTCATTACGCAGGCCTGGCCGTATACAAAATTGCCGTCATCCTGTTTAACCTTGTGCCGTTGATTGCATTGTGGATTGTTTTCTAGAGGATGATCACATTGTTTTCAGACTGGTTATGTCCATAAGTCCGTTCATCCCCCCTTTAGGGAATCTCCACTTCCTGTACCGGTTGCGAAGGTATCTGTAATTGAGGAACAAGGGCGGGTTCCTGATTGGGAACTCCGTGCTTTGTACAGGGTTTTGATAACGTATAATATTTTTCGCACATTTTGAGAAGTAGCCCTCAATCTGGTAAGAGGTTTTGTTGGTCAAGGACAAAAACTAATACCGTCAGGAGGGCTACGCATGGAGAATAGCAAATCATTAAGGGAAAGCAAAGAGAGAAAAGCAGGGCAGATTATCAGGATCGAGCAGGAGCAGTTAACCAGGCATTTGGATAAGATTGTACGGGGGACCGTAGAGGAGACATTAAATGCAATGCTAGACGCGGAAGCGGATCGACTGTGCCAGGCAGGTCGGTATGAGCGGACCCAGAAGCGTCAGGATACACGTGCGGGGCATTATAAGCGGAATCTGGACACCCAAGCCGGGCCAGTCCAATTGAAGATACCCAAATTACGGACGCTTACATTCGAGACGGCCATCATTGAGCGGTATAAGCGCAGAGAGAGTTCAGTGGAAGAGGCATTGATCGAGATGTACCTGGCCGGGGTATCGGTAAGACGGGTGGAAGATATTACCGAAGCTCTGTGGGGAACACGGGTGAGTCCCGGGACCGTTTCGAACCTGAACAAGAAGGTTTATGAGCGAATTGAGCAATGGATCAATAATCCGATTGAAGGCGAGTACAGCTACGTTTTTTTAGATGGGATATGGCTGAAAAGATGCTGGGCGGGAGAAGTGAAGAATGTGAGCGTTCTGGTGGCCATCGGGGTGGATCAGGACGGATGCCGTCAGGTGCTGGGTGTACAGGAAGGTGCGAAAGAAGACAAAGAGAGCTGGACGAGATTTTTACGGTACTTGAAGAGCCGCGGCCTTCAGGGTGTAAAACTATTTGTCAGCGACAAATGTTTGGGGCTGGTGGAATCGCTGGCTGATTTTTATCCGAAAGCCCAATGGCAGCGATGCGTTGTTCACTTTTACCGGAACGTTTTTACCGCTGTTCCGAAAGGAAGGGTTAAAGAGGTTGCCGCCATGCTCAAGGCGATTCATGCTCAGGAGGATCGCCAGGCAGCCGAGGAGAAAATAACCGCTGTCACGAAGAAGCTCAAGGGCATGAAACTATCGAATGCCGCCAAGATCGTTGAAGACGGGGCCAAAGAGACGCTCAGTTATTATGATTTTCCCAGCCAGCACTGGCGCTCGATACGCACCAACAACCCCTTGGAACGGCTCATGCGGGAGATCAGAAGAAGGACACGGGTTGTCGGAGCGTTCCCGGATGGCCAATCGGCTTTGATGCTGGTTGCGGCCAGACTCCGGCATGTTTCCGGCACAAGGTGGGGTACGCGGCAATATTTGAATATGGGTAGATTGACAGAAAACGCGGTGGAGATGGCATGAACGCCAAGCGCTTTGGGAGCTATGGTGGCTCCCCGCGCTTGGCTTATCGACTACCGGATTTTTGGATTGCTAAAAAAAGTGCGAAAGATTATTGACACTACCAGGGTTTTGTCGGCTCCGTACCCGCAATATAGAATTCTTCGCGGCAAACAGGACATTCAGGCGTTGCCAATTCATTTGTTTCCGGATCAATCATAACGCGGACAACCGTATCGGGTTTTGAAAAATCAGAAACAGGTTTCCCGGCCAGAGCGTTACGCATAAAGCGTCCCCAGACGGGCGCGCAGACTGCTCCACCCGTAAAACCCGTCCCTCCCGGTTTTGGCCTGTCGTAGCCCACCCAGACTCCCGCGATGATCTGCTGGGTATAGCCGATGAACCACGCGTCCCTGTAATCATCGGTCGTGCCCGTTTTCCCTGCAGCCGGCCGCTTCATTACAAAACTCTTCAGGGTTTTTGCGGTGCCATAGGTCAGAACGTCTTTAAGCATCTGCGTTGTTATAAAAGCGGATGCGGGGGAAATGACAGAGGATATGGACAGGGGTGTTTCCGTCCAGGTCCTGCGATTGCGATCAAAAACGCGGATGATGGTTCGGGAGCGGGGCCGCAGACCGCCATTCGCGAATGGCATATAAGCACCGACAAGGTCATGCAGGGTAACTTCACCGGAACCGAGAGCCAGAGTTAGGTCATTGCCTGTGTTTAAAGTCAACCCGAGTCGGGAAGCAAAATCAACAAAATAAGGAACTCCCATAGCATCAAGGAGCTTTACGGAAATGACATTGTTTGAATATGCCAGGGCCTGCCTTAGGGTTAAATCTCCGTAATATTTCCGCTGGAAGTTTTTAGGGGTCCATTTCCTGCCGTTCCCTCGCCCATAAGACACCGGAGCATCGTTGAAAATGGTTCCCGCCGTGTATCCTTTTTCAAGGGCCGCTGCATAGATCAGGGGTTTAATGGCGGAACCGGGCTGACGCCTGGCCGAAAAAGCCCGATCGTAAGGATTCTCAATAAAATCAATACCACCCACTGCCGCCAGGACATCTCCTGTTTTCGGATCAAGAGCCACCAGCGCGCCCTGCAGTTGCGGATTGATGCGCTGGACACCTTCCCGCAATGCTTTCTCCGCCAGCCGTTGCATACGTAAATCCATGGCCGTGATGACATCAAGACCTCCCTGCTCAATGATATCCGGCCCATATTGCTCCATCAGCTTTTTGCGGACATGGGCCACATAATACGGGGCTTCTCCCTGTTTTGTGAAGGAAACACGACGAGAGCGGAGTTCTTTCGCCTTCCGCGAGGTGATCATTTTCAGGCTTACCATCTGACTTAAAATAAGTCTCTTCCTCTTGTCGATCATCGCCGGATCGCCCAGGGGATTATAGTGCGTCGGAGCCTTGGGCGTCGCAGCCAGGATGACACACTCCATCTCGCTCAACTCCTGCGGCGTTTTGTCAAAATAAAGCCGGGCGGCCTGCGCAATGCCCCATGCCCCGTTTCCGAAATAGACCTCGTTGAAGTACATCTCGAGGATCTGCTTCTTGGAGTATTTGTTTTCATATTCCATGGCCAGGATTCCTTCCCGGACCTTTCGCTCAATCGTTTTCTCCCCCTTAAAATACTTGTTCTTGATCAACTGCTGGGTAATCGTCGAACCGCCTTCCGCCATTCGTCCTTTCATCACATCCTTAACAAGGGCACGGGCGATTCCCCGCATATCAATCCCGCTATGCTCATAAAAGCGGGCATCCTCAACGGCAATGAGCGCTTTTTGCAGAAAGACGGGAATCTGATCAATTTCAACCCAGTAGCGCTTCTCCGCAAGAACGCGGCCTACAAATCTCCCCTGACTGTCAAATACCCTGATGGATTTGTAACCCTTTGGCAAATAAGGATATACGGCAATATTTTCTCCGGCAAAAGCCGTTGAAGCAAGCACCAGAACCAGTAAGAGTCCGCAGATGCAGAGCAGCCGATGGTGCTTACAGTGAAAAAGTGTACACAAAACCAAAATATTTTTTACTCCTTTTGATCTTTCAACGGCCTGTTGCCCACACGATATCCTTTTGAGAAACAGTTTGTCCCTCCACTCCGGAGATGGGCAACATGTTTTAATGGTCAGGTTTCTTTGACGCGAACTATAGGAAAGGTGACCATTTGTCAATTCATATTGACGGTCAGTTAAGGTATGCAAATCAACCAAATTTGAGCTGATGTCTGTCTGAAATCATTCTTTCAAGGGCTTCCCCGCAGTACAAGATGCAATCTCATAACTTTGCCGGTTCCCGCAGGGGCTCTTCATATCCAATTTGGGATAAGGGAAACCGGTTTTCGGGTCTATGTATGAAACGATGGTGTCCCAATTGAGAAGACCTTTGCGATCAAAATTTAAACGAAGCAGCCATCCGGTACGTCCGGCGTCATCATCATACTCATCGAACACAAAATTACCCAGACTGTATACAATCAAACCTCCATTGTAATACTCAACGGTTTGAAGGACATGTGGATGGCTGCCGATGACAACCGTGGCACCGGCATCAATCATTTTACGGGCCATCATTTTCTGCCTTTCACAGGGAAGCGGTTCGTCCTCCCAACCCCAATGCATGTAAGTGATCACGATATCCGGATTATCTTGTTTGATCGTCCTTTTAATGTCGGCTACCACCTGCTCATCTTCAGAACTCCAGGCAACCCCCGGCATGTTTGCGCCTGCTTCGAATTGTCTTGGAAAAAACTCGTTGTATCCCAAAAGAGCAATACGAAATCCTTTTCGCTCAATGATAAGCGGAGTGTGCGCTTCATTTAAATTATAGCCGGCACCAAAGTAACTAAGTCCGCCTTTTTTTAGATTGTGAAAGGTCTCTTTCAATGCTCCCTGTCCATAATCTCCTGAATGATTATTGGCCAGTGACATGGCGTGGAAATAACGTTTTAAAACGGGAACGACTGCAGGAGCCGCCCGGAAAACATAAGGTTTGTTTAAAGGCTTGCCCCCTGACGCAACCGATGTTTCCAGGTTTCCCATATTGATATCACCGGATTTAAAAAAATCCGCAAATGCGGTAAAAGGGTCGCGGCCTTTGATGATAAGATCACCTGGCAGCCCGGCAACCATTATCCCAGATTACGCAATAGAGTTTGGAGTCGGAAGGGTTACGGGCAACGAGAAGCGTGATGTTTTGTTCCAAAGCCC
>MWDG01000031.1 GCA_002070455.1 Deltaproteobacteria bacterium ADurb.Bin151 | reverse complement strand
TCCAGGTTCAGAATGACCTCTTCAAGCTCCGGAGATGGGATTCCCCGGGGCTTGAAATAGTTTTTATCAGGCATTGTGCAAATGTGGCGTCGACATTTCGGCCGGGTCATAGATCTTCATTCTCCTTTGTCTTCATTATAGGCATATGCTCATAACATGTCAAGAGATAAAATCATATCCCGGTAGCCGCTTATCCCCGAAACAGTTCTCCCCGCGCTGTATGATAAAAATTGCTGATGGCAAAACCTGATTTGGACATAATATTAGATAAACCGGGAATTTCCTGTAAAACGACTGCGTCATATCCTCATGAAGACAACGGATGCGTAGAGACAACAGGCGATATTCGTATCTTTATTGATGGCTCATAAAATCAGGCGTCAGGAAGTGATATATAAAGTTGCCTGTCCGGCATAAACGATCACATACCGGAGCACAAAACCTCCTGCAAGAACCGCAACCGTCGTAACGCCGGAAATCCAGGGGTTGTGTTCCCGCAGAGCCGTATGATCGACAAAATGAGGGAGAAGTTCATAGATTTCCAGACAGAAGGGAACCAATATCCCGACCACCACGGCAAGTCCCCAGAAGAGAAATGTATATTCTCCTCCCATGATGAGCTTGGCCGCCTCCGCCGAATTGCGCGAAACCGTGTAGAGACCAAAGATAAACAGGATGATTGTGATCATGGACAGAATCATGAGAAAGAAATCCACGGAATGGATGACAAACTTGTTTGTTTCCACTTTCTCACGGCTCATGCCTTTCATTCCCATGATAAAACAACCGATGAAACATACTGAAGCTGTCCCCGTCTTCAGGGCCGACACGAGGAAGAGCATGGGCAACATGGGATTGTTCCAGAAAGGTCTTGGCGAGAGCACCCCTAAAAGCACGCCCGTATAGATACCCACAAAAAGGGCTACCGGCATTCCGATCAACCCTAACAATGGTCTGAAGCGCTTAAGGTTTGGGCGGGTCAGGGATTCCAGGAAACGGCTGTCCCTGATCCTGCACAAAAAAGCGGGCTTCTCCCGATCTTTAAGCTTTTCTCGAATGAATTCAATGAGGTCAATCCGGTCCGGCAGCCAGAAATAGAAATTCAGGAAACTTAGGATTGAAAAGACAAGAAGCAGCCAGGCTCCCAGGGACATGACGGAGTTGATCTGGACGGTCACAAGAAGTTTCCAGAAAGTAAAGGGCCTTTCAAGGTCATAAATCAGAAACAATAGTCCTATAATCAGGGGAAAGGGAGCAATGTAGGCACCGATCCGTGCGATGTCTTCGTATTTTTCCTCGCCAATGAAATAGGCAAGAACCGATATCGCAAATGCCCCGGCGCTTACCCCGGCAACGAAAAGATAGACCGCGATTGTCCAGTTCCAGAAAACAAAGTGCGTTCCTTCCATGTTCCTCTCCCTGTAGTGATGTTCAAATGAATAAGAAAGCTTGAAATTTTTAAAGTGCCTGCCATCCCCTCGTGTAATCTTGATTCGCCACCGGCGAATCGGGTTTTAGCTTCACCCACCGCCTGTTTTGGGCTTGAAATTGGGATCTTCTTTGCCAAAAGAGGCGTCCTTGAAAAAAGCGGGCGTACTTTTCGCGTAGGCAAGGTCAATGGGTTCCTTCACCTCTTCGGATGACGTCGCAACTGACCAGTTCTTTTCCTGATTGGACAGCTTCGACGCGCTTTCCTTTTTAGCGCAGCTGGCCAGTACAGGTACAGCACATGCCAGCAAACCCGCAATGCTTAGTTTAACAAATCCTCTTCTTTCCATGATCTCTAACCTTCCCGTCTACTTGCTTCATTTTCTAAAAATAACCGTATAAACTCAACCGCATTGCTGTAAAAAGGGGAAGAGCCCGCCTTTTCCATTTCCTTTTTCAGTTCAGGGATCCAGTCGAGATGATCCTCAATGAACTTTGATACCCATTCCTGTGAAGCCGATTGATAAAGAAGGGCAAGGAATTCCAGCTCAAGCACTAAATGGTCAGGTGTGCTGCGAAAACCTTCCGGAATTTCCATTGACAGACGCTCATAAATATCCAGAATATGCGCAGCCCAATCTCCCATGACGAGCCCTTTGGATGCGGCAAAGACCACACCGCATTCCTTATCCATTGTCCACGGCTTGTAAGTAGATTCAACGAGTGAAATTCTAACACCGTCCATGTCGGTGAAAAGCCTTTCGTATTCGTCCTGAAGTGAACCGAGAAACGAATCCCTGTCCAATCCACAGATAAATGGAGACACCATTTCAGAATCACGCCCCCATTTGAAAAAGCATTTTGCAAGCAAATGACGGAAGCCTTCCTGTTCCAGATCTTCCACCAGCATAGTATCGGGCGGGGCCAACAGCATCGCCGCGATCGAACAAATCTGCTCTTTCTCCCGTGTCGTCATGTTTTCAAACCTTCTTGTAAAAAATCCTCGGCCGCGTATCAAATTCTTCTTTGTAAGTCTTCAACTTGTGCACATTCTTAGCCACATAAAGGGAAATCTCGCTGTTCGGATCATCAAGATCGCCGAACATGCGAACCCCGGTCATGCAAGTGGTCACGCAGGCCGGCTGCCCCCCCTGCTCCACAAATTCGAGGCAGAAGCGGCATTTTTCAATATATCCTTCTTTCTTGATAATACGCACATTGTAAGGACAGGCCGCGATGCAATATTTGCAGCCGATGCAGTCTTTTTCATTGACAAGAACAATTCCATCCTTCCTCTTGTGAGATGCGCCGGTCGGACAGACCGACACGCAGGGAGGGTTGTCGCAGTGCTGGCATTGAACGGGCAGGAATACACGGTGGAAGTTGGGAAATTTGCTATATTCCCGCTCCTCCAGGAAATTGTATGCCTCATTTTCCCGCAGATGGTTCAGGTTTTGACAGGCTACCCGGCAGGCGTAACACCCCACACATTTTGTCTCGTCAATAACCATTCCGTATCGTGCCATGATTAACCCCTTTAAACTTTTTTCACCTGAACAATAACTTCTGACGCCATCACATGACCAACAGCGGGATCAAACAGTGTCGGCAGAAAGTCGTTGTAAGACACGCCCTGATCATAAGCCGTCGTCAGATATTTTGAAAAATTGCCGTAACCGCTGGGAAGCCAGACGCAGGAAGGGTGCAGTCCTTCCGTCAACTTCACCCTGATTTTTCCTTCTCCAATCATGGATTTCATTTGAACCACATCCCCGTCCTTCAAACCGATCTTTTCCGCTCTCGACCGGTTGATCCATAACCGGATCATGTCATAACGGCGGCTGATGGCCATGAGGTAGGGCTGATTGGCGGTCATGGCATGCGTATGGTACGCCTGCTTTCCATGGATAAGCCTGAAGGAATGAGGGTCTTTGTCATCCGGAGAGACCAACGGCGCCTCCCATCGGGGCACCGCAGGATAGCCCAGTTTTTCAAGAACCGCTGAAGCAATCTCTACCTTTCCTGACGGGGTGTCTGCTTTTACGAATCCCTCCTTCCATTGAGGACCTACAGGCAACACTCCCTTGGCTTTCAGGCTTTCGAGGGATACACCAAATGGCTTGAGCCGCAGCGCATTTGCCTCGTCGAGAGTGAAATTGTAATACTTACCCACTCCCAGGTGTTTGGCCAGTTCGGTGATAATCTGAAAGGCAGAACGGGTATCGAAGACAGGCTCGATGGCCTTCTGTTGGATGCTAACCTGGGCCTGCTTGCCGGAATGCTTGGTGTCCACCGCATCGTCTGCCTCCAGATAGAAAGACGCAGGAAGAACATAATGGGCGATGGATGCTGTCTCTGAAAGCACCGGATCTATAACTACAAGAAGTTCCAGTTTCTTGTAGCCTGCGATGACCCTCTTGGGATTGGGATTCGTCCTTAGAGGGTTATGGTGATAGACAAAACCGCATTTGAGGATCCCCCTCAAGGCAAGTTCAGGGATGGAATGGGATATTCCGTCTCCGTAAGCGCCCAGCGGGTATCGACCGGGGATGCCGGTTCCATCCGCTTTGGAACCGGAAGGACCCGGCGGGGCGGGATGAGTGGGCTGTAACTCGCCAAGATTGGCAGATTCCGAAAAATAGATTCCACCTTCCCTATTAATATTACCAAGAAGACTGTTCGTGATCGCAAGCGCTCTTGCTGTTTGAAAACTGTTCAGGTACTGGGCTCCAAACGCTCCGTGATAACCCCGATGAAGCAGAGCACGCGGTTTTTGCATGGCCATTTCCCTTGCAATGCGCACAATGGTCTTAGCCGGAATTTCACATATTTTTTCAGCCCATTGGGGAGGGTAATTGATGATCTCGTCCTCGAGCTGCTGAAAACCGACCGTATGGTTCTCTACAAAATCTTTGTCATATAGCTTTTCATCGATCATGACATTGATCATCGCCAGAAGAAAAGCGAGATCCGTACCAGGTTTGATGGGCAGCCATTCATCCGCCAGAATTGCCGTTTCGCTGTGCCGCGGATCAACGACGACCACCTTGGCACCTTTTTCCTTGGCCTTCACGATATCCTTGACCTGTCCAAGATCGATCCCTCCCGCAGGATTACGCCCAAGGATCATGATGTATTTTGAATTCACCAGGTCATTTGAGGGAAGTTTCCCCACGGTGAAGTTCCACGCGGCATTTCTTGCGGTGTAACACGTAGACCCATGTGTGAAATAATGGGGACTCGCCAGTGAATGCATAAATCTTAAGGCATAGGCATGGTTGGGCATGGGGTAGTTCACCCAGAAGATGGATCCCGGACCGTTGTCCATGAGGATAATATTAATTTTCTGAGAAATTTCTTTATAGGCCTGATCCCAAGAAATTGGCTGGAATTTCGTACCAACTCTTTTTAGAGGGGAACGGATTCTGTTTGGATTGTACAGGTCGTGAATATAGCCGTGGCCCTTCGGGCAGATCACCCCCTGGTTGCCGTTGGCCTCGGGATTTCCTTCAATCCTCCAGATGCGCTTGTTCTTGACATAGGCAAAGATGGCGCAACGGTTTCCGCATCCGTTGCAAATCGTGGGAATCCTGGTCACGGGACCTTCCATGCTTTCCCTGGACCAGCTTGTAAAATCGAAAAATCCCATGGAAAGCGCCCCGGCGGCCACGCCGGAACCTTTCAAAAAAGTGCGTCGCGATATTTTGATTGGCTTCATCTGTCTTCTACCGATTGCTCTTGTGTTAGAAAATTAGCCATTCAGAATAAGGGCACCGGTAAATTCCCGGTGCCCCCTGTTATCGAAGATTAGCGTTCTACCGGGTATCCTGCCTTTACCCAATCTTCATACTTGGCATTCATCAGAACTGCATTTTTATAACCCAGATCATTCAAGGTTTTAGTGGCAAGCGCCGACCGCCCCATCGTTTTACAGTATACATAGATTTTCGCGTTTGTGTCCGGAATTTCTTTAGCTACCTTGAACTCCAGGGTTCCTCTGGAAATGTTTTTTGCACCAGGAAGATGTCCGGCAGCAAACTCTCCTCCATCGCGCACATCCAGATAAATGGCTTTTTCTTTGGCATCTATTGCTTTTTTGACAGCATCTGCGGGCACCGTCTTAATGGCCTTTTTAGCTGTCGCAACCAATGATGTAACTTTGTCAGCGACTGCTTTATTGCCCTCTTTATCCTGTGCCATCCCCACGCTGACCGTGGAAAGTACGAAAGTCAGAACCGCTACCAGAACGAATAATTTTTTATACATTTTATCCTCCTTGATTTTTTTTGTCTTCGTTAATCATAGAGCAACATTTATACCAGTTTTTATCCCTCTTTGTGTATGGTAAAACACTTTAAATTTCAAATCAATAGAAATGATGAAACTTTTGATTGTAAACAACAGTTGTTAATGTTAATATATATTTAACATATGTTTCTTAACAAGGACATTTAAGTTAACATTGATAGCAATCTGATGCAAAAAATCACCAGGAGAACACTTCATGAAAAGCGATCTGGGGGAATACTGGAAAGCAATCGTCGACACCATGATGGACGGTGTCATGGTCGTTGACACGGATGGTGTCATTATCGCCGCCAACAAGGCCATGAAGGATATCTCCGGCTATAATCCGGAAGAGTTATCTGGAAAACCATGCACAATACTGGATTGCGACAGGTGCTTTGTTACCGGTCCAAATGGACAAACAGAAAAAATCTGCCCGCTCTTTGCTTCCGGAGAGGTAATAAAGCGACGCTGCCAAATGCGAAGGAAGGACGGTTCTTTGTTTTACACTCTGAAAAACGCGACGGTCCTTAAGAATACCAACGGCAAAATCATAGGTGGAATTGAAACCCTGACCGATATTTCCAACCTTGTGGAGAAAGAAAGGACCATACAGGAGTTAAAAGACCTCTTCCTTCCCGGAGACGCCTTCGAGGGAATCATCGGAAGCGCCCCAAACCTGCACGCTGTCAAAGAGCTGATTCAAAATGCGGCAGTATCAGATGCGCCCGTTATGATATACGGAGAAAGCGGAACCGGCAAGGAACTGGTGGCAAACGCTATTCATTCATTGGGAAAGAGGAATAGTGAACCCTTCATTAAAGTGAGCTGCGCCGCCCTTAACGAGTCACTCCTCGAAAGCGAGCTGTTCGGTCATGTAAAGGGCGCATTTACGGGAGCGGGAAGAAATAGAATAGGACGATTCGAAGCCGCCCATAAAGGTGATCTTTTTCTGGATGAAATTGGCGATGTGCCCTTATCGACTCAGGTAAAACTTCTTAGGGCACTTCAGGAGAAAGAGATCGAACGCGTGGGGGACCACACAACAATTTCCATTGATGTGCGGATCATTGCAGCTACACACCGGGATCTGGAACAAATGTGCACAAAAGGCCGGTTCAGAAAAGATCTCTATTACAGGCTTAACGTTATCCCCATTTACCTGCCGCCCTTGAGAGAAAGGCGTGAAGACATCCCCTTGCTTATAAACCATTTTCTGAAGATTCTTCGAAAGCGCTCGGGGAAGCCCATCAGCGGGGTAAGCGAGCTGACCATGCAGAAAATGATCGACTATCCCTGGCCGGGTAATATCAGGGAGTTAGCCAACGTCCTGGAATACGCGTTTGTTGTCTGCCATAAGGAAATGATTTCTCCTCAACACTTGCCACACGCATTAACACAGGAAAATCCTGCCACTGGATCCAGCCGGCGAAAAGACGATCTCCCCAGACTCAGACAGCGTGACGACATTGTAAAAGTTCTGGAGACCACACAGGGAAGCAGGCAGGATGCGGCGCGTTTGCTGGGGATAAGCCGGGTAACCCTCTGGAAACTCATGAAAAAACATGGCATCAGAGTGGAGGGGATTGTCAGACCCGCTGCATCTTAACTGAAATTTATGAAGGGAAAACCAAATTTCAAACAGGAGGCTGTTAACCGGGATCAGCTTCCCGGCTGTGTGAAAATGGCCTGGGGCATAGCCGGAAGCATGACCAGGGAGCTCACCTTCTGAGCTTGATAGAGCGGTTTTAATGGTATTGACAGACCTTTCTTTTGGTCCTATAGTCATCCAGCCATAATTCCCCTTTCAGAGGAGGAGTATCCTGTAACTACAAACTATCCGGCAGGCCCCTTTCAGGCCGGCCACCCAACCAGACAGGAGGAATCCCTATGTCAGAACTGCTCACCTATCTGAGCCCCTCATGGCGTGACGAGGCATTGAAAAGGCTCCAGGCCGAACTTCCACCGGAAAAGATGAACAACGTCACCACATCGATGTCCAACATTTACAAAAACTGCCCCAGCGGGGAGGAGCAATTCCTCTTTGTCGAATGCAAAGACGGGAAGGTCACCCGCGTGGAGACGGGAACGGGGGAACCTCCCCAGGCCGAATTTCGAATCATCGGTGATTATGACACGTTTTCCAGGATTTCCCGTGCGGAACTCGGCGCCCAAAAAGCCCTGATGACCGGGAAACTCAAACTCAAGGGCAATCTGGCCAAAGCGCTCAAACTGGCATCTGTGTCCGACCGTCTGAACAAAGTTCTGTCACGGATTCCGACACAGTATTGAAGGGAGAAAAAATATGACCAGAATATTGGACCCAACAGACAAATATTACATTGACAATCCCGGACGAGTGAAAGCGATTCAAAAAGAAATGGCCAGGCGTGGAATTGACGTGTATCTGGGATCACGCATCCGCACGATGAGTTTCGTCATGGACACCTTCTGTCCGTGGAGAAGCTACCTGATCATCCCGCCCGAAGGGCAGCCCACCTATTTTACGTTTGTGGTTGACGCCCTGCGCGTGGGTGACGAAACATGGCTGGACGGCGATCACGTTCGGGCCTACGGACCGATGGGCGGCATGGATCAGGTTTCAGCCATCACGGACTTTATCAAGGACGAGCTCGGCATTCAAAAGGGTAAACTGGGTTACGAGGACGGAATTTCCACGTACACGGCGGAAGGAAACCTGTCGCACTGGGAATATACACATTTTAAAGACGCTCTTCCCGGTTTTGAATGGGTAAACGCTCACGATATCATCGACGCTCTTTCCCTGATTAAGGACAAGGGCACCATTGAACGATTCCGCACCGCCTCGCTGATTGTTGACGAAGGGCACAAAGCGGCGCGCGCGGCACTCGAAAATGGCGGCTACAAAGGCATGACGGAAACAGTAATTGCCGGCATTGCCGCCCTCGCCATGCGCCGGGCAGGCAGCGTGTCCGAGTGGAATTTTGCTGGACTCAACGAAATCTCCAGCGGGGTCCGCACCGGGCTGGGGGCCTGCACGCCTCCCACCACCAAAGAGATCATGGCCGGCGAACCGCTGATGCTGGATTTTCACGCAATGTTCAAACTGGCGCTGGGGGACCATTCGCACAACTACCTGATCGGCCCGGCAACAAAACGTCAGCGCTGGCATGCGGACAATTTTGTCGCGATCGTTCAGAAAGTTATTGACAATTACCGCGCCGGCACAACACCGGGAACGCTGGCCGCCCTCATGATGGACTTTGCGGAATCCCGTGGCTGTGGTGATTTTATTCAGCCGGCCTGCGAACACGGAATCGGTCTTTTCGGTGACGAGTGGAGGATCGGCGCCGTTGTCAATCCTGACCTTCCCTACTGGACGGACCAGGACCACGTTTACCAGGAAAACGAAATGGTCGTCTGCGCCATGCAGTATGCAGCCCCCGAGGAAAACATCGGCTTCCGTTACGAAAACGACATCGTCATCACGAATGACGGATGCGAGGTGATGTCGAAATATCCGCTGGGCATTGAAGAAATATCCTGACCCCGGGCAGCGTTGAATGAAAAGGCAAAAGAAAAATTGAAGACCGTGCAACTTCCATGGCCGCTCGACCTGTCACGGTTCTTTGTTGAAAGAAAATTTCTGGGGCACCGGATTCCCCTGCTGGCAAGCTTCAAGATTACCTACCGGTGCAACCTGGCCTGCCGCGCCTGTCCTTTTCATCTGCGGGCCGGTGCTGAAAACGGCCACATGTCGTGGGATACGGCAATTGTGGCGCTGGAATCCCTGCACCGTCTCGGTACGCGCGTGGTTGTTTTTGAAGGCGGCGAACCCCTGCTATGGCGCGACGGCCCTTATCGCTTTCATGATCTTGTGTCCTATGCGCGCAGACGTTTTCTGCGGGTCGCGGTGACAACCAACGGAACCTTGCCGCTGGATGTTCCTGCACATAGCATCTGGGTCAGCCTTGACGGAATGAAAGAAGTACAGGACGCATTGAGGGGCGATTCCTTTGACCGTGTTTATAACAACATCAAGACTACCAGGCATCCCAGGGTTTTTATTCATTGCACCTTGAACCGCAAAAACTGGCAGGATATAGAACCGCTGGCAAAATGGGTGCGGGACATGCCAAACGTAAAGGGAATGACCGTTCAGTTTTTCTATCCTTACAATCAGGGGGAGGATAATCTTGCCCTGTCACCAAATGAACGCCACGCAGCCATAGAGAAACTGCTCGACCTCAAAAAACGGGGATACCCTATTTTGAACTCTGCAGGCAGGTTGCGGGCAATGAAGGACAATCACTGGCGCTGTCATGATGACATGCTGATCAACGTCGATCCCGACGGCACCATTACAAAGGGCTGCTATGTCAAAAACCGCGGCAGAATCAACTGCGATGCGTGCGGATTTACGCCGGTTGCTGAAGCTTCCGGCGCACTGGATCTTATTCCGGAATCGCTTTACGCAGGATGGCGTTTGTTTCTTGAGAGGTGAGTATCTGACGATAAAAATACTTTTTTAAAATAGCATCATCCGGACAATAATTTGCTGACACGAAAGGAGACGAAGATGAGAACCAGGGAACAATACATCGAAGGGCTCAGGAAGATGAAAAGAAATCTTTACTTTAACGGCAGCAAGATTGACCGGGATGACGAAGAGCAGCTTCCCTCCCTAAATGTCATGGGATTTACTTTCGACGCCCCGCATATTCCGGAACTCAGGGATCTGTGCACGGCAAAGTCCCACCTGACAGGAGAAACCATCAACCGCTTCTGCCACATTCATCAGAACCCGCAGGATTTGCATCATAAGCAGGACATGACCCGGACGTTGTGCCGGACCGGAAGAATGTGCATTCAACGCTGCATGGGAACGGACGCGATTAATGCCGTCAACGCGGCAAGTTTTGAGGCGGATAAACAAAACAACGGCAGCACTGAATATCACAAAAATTTTCTCAGGTGGCTGGAGAATTTTCAGAATAACGATCTGGCCGGTTGCTGCGCACAGACCGACATGAAAGGTGAGCGTCTCAAACGGCCGGCCGAACAGACTGATCCCGATATGTACCTGCGGGTCGTTGAAAAAAAGAAAGACGGCATCGTGGTCCGGGGCTGTAAACTGCATATTTCGGAAGCCTCCATCGCGGATGAAATCATCGTCGTTCCCACAAGAATTCTCGGGCCGGATGAACAGCAATACGCGGTATCCTTTGCCGTGCCGGCGGATTACGACGGAGTGAAGCAGGTTGTTCATATTCATAAAATACGCAAGAGAACCCATTTTAAAACAGGGAATCCCGACATTGGATATACGGATTCTTACGTTATTTTTGATGACGTTTTCGTTCCCTGGGAGAGAGTTTTCCTGTGCGGTGAGCACATCCATGGCGGAGCGTTAGCCATGCTGTTTGCCCTGTTCCATCGTCACAGTTACTCTGGCTGCAAACCGGCCATTGGCGACATGCTGCTGGGGCTTGCCTCCCTTGCGGCCAGACACAACGGGATATCCAAAGCGCCTCATGTCAGGGAAATGCTCTCCAGAATCATTATGATTACCGAATTGGGTTATGCAGCCGGATTCACAGCCTCGGCAAAAAGCAAACCCGAAATCTATGTTCCGGGCATAGGCCAGATGCCTTATGGTCCGGGCAGTTATATTCCGCATTCCATTTACGCCAACGTGGGCAGGTGTCTGTCCGGCGAGGCTGTTTTTCACGAGCAGGAAATGCTGTGTAACATCGCCGGCGGTTTGCCTTCAACATTCCCCTATGAAGCAGATCTCGCCAATCCGGAACTGAGGCCGCTTCTGGAAAAATATCTCAAGCGCAATCCTAAAATTCCGATCGCTGATCAGTTAAAATTCTGGCTTCTTTTCTCGGAAGTAACCTGTTCCTCCAATACCGGTTTCATGTGCTATGGCTCTTATCATGGCGGAGGGTCTCCCATTATGGAGCAAATCGCCATCACCATGCAGTATGATATCAAATTGAGGGAACACCTGGTCAATTCCGCGGCAGGCTTGGAAAAACTGGATATGGGACGGATAACAAAATTTTAAATCTAATAAATTCTGAATTCAATGGGCTGATTGATCCTCATTTTACCGGATGGTTTTTCGGCGGGCCAAAGTGTGGCTGAAAATTATCGGATACAGAAACCATTAATTGCTGATACTCAACACCTCTCGTACTTTTTCAGCGAGACCCTTTGCAGAAAATGGTTTTTGGATGAAATTTACACCTTCATCCAAAACGTCCTGATGTGCAATAACATCCGCTGTGTATCCGGACATGAAAAGGTGCTTGATGCCCGGATGAAAATGCATCATGTTTTGCGCCAGGTCACGGCCATTCATTCCCGGCATGACGACATCTGTCAACAGCAGATCGATTGGAGAGTTATGCTCCCCGGCTAATCGGATCGCTTCGCCCGGCGTGACCGCGGACAGCACGGTGTAACCAAGATTTTCCAGAATTGTAGAAGTCATTTCCAGGATGCTCGGCTCGTCTTCAACCAGCAGAATCACTTCATTTCCTGCCATAGGAGGTTCCACAACATCTTCCTTTTGGATCGGTACGACATCACCTACATACCGGGGCAGAAAGATTTTAAATGTCGTGCCAAGGCCTGGTTCACTATATACATTGATGAATCCATTGTTCTGTTTTACAATACCGTAAACGGTGGACAGTCCCAATCCGGTTCCCTGACCGACCTCCTTGGTGGTAAAGAAAGGATCAAAGATGTTATCCATAGTTTTCTTATCCATGCCACATCCGGTATCGCTCACGGTAAGAAGAACATAATCACCCGGAACAAAACCCGCGTGATATGCGCAGTATGCTTCATCGAAGGAACATGTACCCGTTTCGATGTTGACCTTACCCCCGTCTTTGATCGCATCCCGGGCATTGACGCACAAATTGGCCATGATCTGATCGATCTGTGTGGGATCCATTTTCACCGGCCATATCATTTTGCCTGGCAACCAGACAAGATTGATGTCTTCACCGATCAGTCTCCTCAGCATCTTGAGCATGCTTTCCACGGTATCATTGAGGTTGAGAATTTTCGGGGTAACGGTCTGCTTCCGGGCAAATGCCAGCAGTTGTCTCGTCAGATCTGCAGAACGCATCCCCGCACTCATAATTTGTTTAAGATGTTTATGAACAGGATCGGTGTTCTGAACTCTGTTCAGGGCGATTTCGGCATTCCCGATGATCACGCTGAGCATGTTGTTGAAGTCATGGGCAACGCCTCCTGCCAGTTGTCCCACAGACTCCATCTTCTGCGACTGCAAAAGCTGTGACTCCAGCTTCTTCTTGCCGCTTAAATCGATCATCGAAATAATACTTTCTTTCTTATCTGGAATAAGGGCTACACTCATCATGAGATCCAGAACATCACCATTGCGGTTTACGGCGCGAAATTCATAGGAAGAGGGTGGCGCTGATCTGTGGCGCTGCCGGCGTGCACTATGATAGATTTTCATTTTTCCCAGGTCGTCGGGATGAATGAAAATCTCCCATTTCATCTTTCCTTCCAGTTCCTGTTTTGAATATCCGCAAAGGTTCACAAAGTTGTTATTGGCCATCAGGATGGTCGAGTCTTCAACAACTATGATATTGGCGGTAGCTGTACTTTCGAAGATGGTCCGATAACGTTCTTCGCTTTCCCTCATTTTCTGGTAAGAGACAGCATTCCTGATGCTGATACCGATTTGGGGAGCAATGCCCATCAGCAGATTCATCTCTGTCTGGCCCAGGGGCTTTTTCGTCTGAACGTTATCCACCATGAGAATCCCCATGGATTCCCCCTTGTATACAATCGGAACACAGATGAAGGACTGCGATCCCATGTCGCGAACAAAGGCAAGGGTTCTGGAAGACATGTCTTTTTCGACCAGTGATATATCATTGATCAAAACAGGCTTTTGTTTTCTGAATGCTTCAACAGCCGCACCTTTTGAATGCGGGTTATCCAGATGAAATGCAATGTTTTTCAGGTAGCTTTCATCTTTGGGGTTGTATCCATGGCTTACTGAATAGACGAGCAGATTTTTTTGCTCGTTGGCCAGCATGATCATTCCCCGGTCAAAATCCAGCCTGACAACCAGCGATTTCATCATATGCTTAAGGATCTTGTTCACCTCGGAGCCCATGGATGCCGCCTGCCCGATTTCCTGAATGAGCAGGGCTTCGTTATACCGGCTGTTGATCTGATCCAGGAGACGGTCGGCCGCATCCGCCTGAGTGTTGATAGTGGACAACAATTCCTTCTTTTCCAGATGTTCGGTTTGCAGCGTCAATCCTATCAGGAGAATAAAATATAACAGGACCATGACATCCCAGTAAGCGGTTGGCACAAATTTCAATGCAGCGATACAAATACCAAGACCGATGACAGAAGCGTAATTGCGGATACGTTTCCACTTTAGGAAAGGAGTTTTTTCCCACGAGATGACGTACAGGCAGCAGTCACCCCCCTTATGGACGCAAACGGGATGTTCGATGCTGGCTAGTTTATTGGTGGAAAGTTTTGCCAGGGCCTCCAGTCCACCCAGCCGGTTGGCACACTGGTATGGTTTTTCCTCCACACCCGGCTCCAGAGTGACTTTTGCTTCAATCTTATCCGGCGCGATCGCCCGTGTTTTCATGACGGCTGCCCGGCTGAGGCGGCTGTTGATCTTCTCCAAAACACCGTACACTGTTGCCGTGTTCATGAATCCCAGCATATACTGTCCGAGGGCACCGGAAGCTCGAGAGGTCACCGAAAAACGTCCCACCTTTCTAGAGATGTCTGGATCCTGCGTCACCTTCGCAAGCATGTCATGAAAACGGTCAACCTCTTTCTGTGTCAGCCAGTGTCCTTCATCATCGAGCTGGAATATTTCAATACCCGCATGTTTCAGCAGGGGATTTACATCAATATCCGGCAAGAACTTTTTCAGATACTCCACATAGCTCTTGATAATCCTGCTGCTGTAATACTTTTTTTCTTCCATCAGGTTCCTTTATACTTTTTCAGAAGATGCCGGATGACAAATCTGATTCTGAACTTTATGTTTTCCATCATATATTCACTGTATTCCCTGGCACGATGAGCGTCAATGATCCAAAGATTATATTTTTTCTGGAAAAAAGGAACTTCCTGCGTTTTAAAATAATCGGATGGATAAACGAGAATGGGGATCTGTTCCACGCGGTAACAGCCGACCACCTGGGAAATGGCAGCGGACAGGACCGGCCAGGGCAGGCCTGCCGCATCAGTCACAAGGATTTTAAGCCCGTTTAAGAAGTCCGACAGGCTGAGGCCGACATTTGACTGGTTCACCACCAGAACCGCTTTGACTCTGCCGTGTTGACTGAGAGCAAGGCTATGGCAGCTTCTGATAAACCCCTGACGTGCATATAGTTCCGCCAGCTGGACGCCCTCCTCGCTATCCTTGTCCAACCGCAACACATCCAGCAGAAGGCCATTGGACGTATTGCGGTAAAAGAAGTCCAGTTCTTCCAGATCCGTGGCTGTGCACTCTCCGAGCGACCAACCATTCGGCAGGGGTTTGCGGGAGCAGGTTGTCGGATAGTTCAAATAAGAGAAAAGATCCATAGAACAGGCACGCGGGTTTTTAAAATGCCTGGCGAAACCGCCAAAAAAATGATCCGGAAAGCTGTTTTCCGGGCGGAAATAGAACATCATATAGTCCATTCCAACAGTAGGCAGCCGATACAGGCCATTGAAATAATGCATGATACTCTTCAGGACCTGCAGGCCTGTCCTCTTTTTGCCAAGCGGTCTGGCGGCAAGGTGGTGAACCATCCAGGTCCGTCTGTAGGACCGGATCATCGAAGCGTGCCCGTAAATCCGTCCGTTTCGCTGGTAAGTTATCTGCGTGGTAATTTCCGGATTATCGCGATACAGCCGTTGATAAGTTTGCTTCATCATCTGCCGGTTCGCATGGATGATATTATACTTTTGGGGGTAAATAAAACCGCTGTCAAAAAGAAATTCCCACAGCCGATCGGCATCGACTTCATCGGCAACATGGATGCTGGGATCCAGAATGTTCATCACAATATGGCTCAGCCGGTTATAGGCGACTACATCCATATCCAGAATGACAAAACCGTAACAGATAAGATTCTTTTTCTCCCTGCGGCGGTAGAGGACCTGCGCCTTGCACGATATGGGCAAGGCGCCTGAAAAGTTCATCTTCAAATCCTGGATGATCATTCCCGGCATCAGAACATCTTCTTCGGCTGAAAGCTCAATGGAGAAGCCCGAGGAGGAAAGGTTTTTTATGTCCAACTGGATATTTTTAGAAATGAGTGGATGTTCGAAGGTAATATTTGGCCGGGGATTGACCCCAACACGGGGATTGCGCCATTTTTTCTTTAAAAAACGGTTGATCTGGCTGGTTGTCGGAGAAAACACAATTTCCCGAATCCCCTGGTCTGCTGTCTGCCTGATGCATCGGCAGTATACCGAACAAACCATCCGGCCATTCCGATAAAGATTGATGGTCGATAACCTGTCGGCATTAAACCAGCGGAAAGAGCCTATACCTTCTGGTCTAACTTTGATGGTGAAGGCCCGGGAGCTGAAATCCGTCAACTGCCCCTGGGCCTGAAATCCATCTTGGACCAGTGTGGCTCTGACACCATGGCAATTAAAGTGCCTGGCCTGCCGTTTACCCAGGACATACGCCTTATCGGGTATTGTAATTGTGAAATGATCTTCTTGGCTGTCTTTGATCTTAGCGGGCAGAAGAAATACCGTAAGGCCATCCATAAGAATGATATTCAAAATTTTTGCGTTTTCCACAAAAGAACGGTTTTTCTCCGGCCAATAGCAGGTCATGGATTGGTCGCTGCAGGGAACCGGATAAGCTTCAACAAGTATTTCCTTATTATTGTGGTAGTGACGGAGGTGGACTTGAACTGTGCCATCCATAAAGTGGATGTTGTTCCACAGATTGATCAGCTTTCTCTGCGAGACAGTCTTTTTTGCATCGAGGTTTTGAACAAGATCATGATGGTGGAAGTAGAGCGGCCTGTCCACAACATCAGGATCAGGTTGTTCATTAACCTGTTCTACAATGATAGGACCTCTCTGATTCATGTAACAGGCTCCTGCTGGAAATTCTGCTGTTTAGATTCCGTATGAAATTCAAAATTGCCAGGGCGGTTTCTTCAGGTTTTTCAAATTGTATCGCATGCCCACTGCTTAAAATGATTATCTGATTCCCGGTATCACCGGAAAATAAGTGATCCAAAAATTTTATGACTTTGTCGTTGTCCACAATGCGGTCCTTCTCTGCCATGATCGCAATCACGGGAAGTCGGTTCTTCAGCATGGCAGGCCAGGACATCTCCTGAATCTCATCCATGATTCTTACGGATTTCAGGTTCAGCAACGTCGTTTTAAGCTCATCCTTCTCGATAAAATCCAGCCATTCATCAACCAGGGTGAAATCTGTCGATTCCATGGGAATAGGAATGCAGGCATGATCGTACCCTGGTTTCAGCTTAAATTCGGTAATCATACCCCGTAAAACTTTCTCTGTGATGTCTGAAACCGAATGGAAACGTTCACCCGAGAAAAAAACTGGCGCCAGCAGTATGAGACTGGAAACGACATCAGGCATTCCAGATGCGGCAACGGCAGCGTACTGCGCACCCTGACACCAGCCGGCAAGATGCACTCTTTTAAAAGATTTTTTCAGAAATTCAACGTGCTGAATGACATCTTCAATGACCGCATGCACGGACCCAAGGTCTCCCCGTTTATCATTCAATCCGCATCCCCTACGGTCTGCGGCGATCACCGTCAGTTCCGGCATCATCGATTGCAACTGAATCGCCAGCGGCGCCTGCCATCCTGAATGACTCATCCCTCCGTGCAAAATCAGCAACGCATCATCACCTTCTGTACGACCCCAGCACCGGTAATGAATTTTATATCCATCAGGCATTTCCAGAAAAAAGATGTCCGGTGCGCCATCATCCGGTGTCTGAGGCATACGGCACTGCATACCAAATCCCGTATTCCAGTTTTCCACCGGGACAATCTGAAGCCCTAGGACAGTTTTCAGATAGTAGGGCAAGCGCAAATCCAGGTTCCCTTCGCGTCCGAACTTCAGTGTCGGTTGAACCGGCTCCCGTTGAACCAGATAATCGCCAAAGGCGCCTTCATGAGCCGCGAGGCTTTCATCTGCGGCGGCAGAGGCAACGAGTGCGGCTCTCGTCAGCAAGGATGTTTCACCAACATGACAACCGATAATTATCGGCCATCCCCGTTTTTTTACCTCGGTGATCATCCGTAATGCGCGGATAAGACCGCCCACCCGTGAAATTTTGATATTGGCAATGAATTGACCGGGCACATTTTGAAATGCCCGCAGATGCTCCAGGGTACAAAGGCTTTCGTCCAGAATCACGGGAAGGCCTGTGGCGGTGCTGAAGCGGCTGATCTCCTTAACATCTCTTGCCTGCACGGGTTCCTCAACGGCGTATATCCGTTCACATCCGAGAGTCTGAATAAACGTGATGGCTTCGTCACAATGTTTCTTCCATAAATTATTGGCGTCCAGACGAATGCGGAGATTGGACACGTGGTGTTGAACGGACAAAGCCTCCAGCAAATCAATTTTTTGTGTATCTTTTTCCAGATTGCCGCTGAGCTTGATTTTGAAATCTGTGATTGAGCGGATCAGATATTGATCAACCAGGGTGACATATTGCCAGGACTTGCTGTCCCCCAAAACAGCCGTGTAGCGACCAAAACGCATGCCTTCAGTAATTCCCAGCAGTCCCTCCACGGAACAGCCTTTTTCTCTGGCCAGAAGATCCAGCACCGCCATTTCGACGGCGCACCATGCTGATGGGTATTGATCAATGATTTTTTCGTGAGAGGATATCCACTGCCTGACTTCATCGAGAGTAGAAAAATCAGCCTTGCCCTCGGAAAAATTTTCTTCGATCCATTTGAGGCTGGATGCGAGATCGTCACCGGCCACATAATCTCTTGGACAACCTTCACCATATCCCGTATGTTCGTGCCTTTGTGCCTGGACCCAGATGCTTTCCCCTTCATTCCTGGTCGCGGCGGCATGCCGGATAGTGGTTTTCAAAGTTAACCGCAGTGGCTCTGCCTTGATCTGGATGATCTGCTTTGTCAAACTATTTTACCCTCAATTTCGACAATATATTATGGGGTTTATAATAGGTGTGGCTCTGAATGTCAATGAAAGATTCACCATAAAGTGCATACCTTGTCATACAAAGTTGCGACTGGATAGTTATCATCCGATGCTGCCGCGCATTCTTAATTTTTAAAATCATCCCTGACGATTCTTCAAAATAAACGATATTGACATTGCCCGATAGATGCTTTAAATAAGCCCGCAAATGCCTAATCCCGGTTTTTTCCCGGGAGCGGAGGAACCATTTTTTTGGGGCGGATCGTCTTTTAACGTAAGGCAACCTCTTCGGCCCGAGCCCTTCAGCTAACTTCGCAGGCTTCGATGAGGAGACCCAACCGAACTGATTCGGGAGGATCATCCTCCTGAATTTATGCTTCGGAGGTTTATGATGACTACCTTATCCAGTGGCGAAAGTGATCCAGCTTCACCATCAGATGAAACATCTTCATCACGCTGGTTTCAGAAAAAATTTCTCCTGCTTGCCTTTGGTTCCGTTGGTGTTGTTTTTGGCGATGTCGGCACCAGCCCCCTTTATACCATCAAGGAATGCTTTCACGGGAAGCATGCCATCCATCCCGATCCTGCCAACATTCTTGGAGTCCTGTCCCTGATTTTCTGGTCCATGCTGATCGTTGTCAGTATCAAGTACATCATCTTTATCCTGCGTGCAGACAACAGGGGTGAAGGCGGAATCTTCGCTCTTTTGAGCCTCGTGACTTCTTCAGAAAGAAAGATCTCTGCTCCACTCAAGGCATCAATCATCTTTGCCGGTATTCTGGGCGCAGGCCTTCTTTACGGAGACGGAGTCATCACACCGGCCATCTCTGTTCTTTCTGCCATGGAAGGTCTGGAAGTGGCCACAAAGGCCGCATCCCCTTTTGTAATGCCTCTGACTTGTGTGGTTCTTGTGCTCCTCTTCCTGCTGCAACATCGGGGGACAAAGAATATTGGCAGATTATTCGGTCCAATCATGATGATCTGGTTCATCTCCATCGCCGGTTTCGGTCTGATACAAATTTTTAGTGAACCGCGGATTCTGCTCGCTGTAAATCCATTTTACGCTTCTGATTTTTTTATGCGCAACGGCATACACGGCATTATCGTTCTCGGCTCCGTGGTCCTGTGTATCACGGGCTGTGAAGCTCTTTATGCCGATCTCGGACATTTCGGGAAAAACGCCATACGTCTTTCCTGGCTCGCCTTTGTTTGTCCCGCCCTGCTGTGTAATTATTTCGGCCAGGGCGCTTTACTGCTGGCAAACCCGGAGCTGAACGTTAATCCCTTCTATGAGCTTGTCCCCAGAGTTCTTCTCTATCCCATGGTCGGCCTGGCTACTGCCGCAACCGTGATTGCTTCTCAGGCTTTGATTTCCGGCGCTTTTTCTCTGACCCAGCAGGCAGCGCAACTGGGTCTTTGTCCCCGGATACGCATTGTCCATACGTCGAGTGATGTAAAGGGACAAATCTATATTCCTGTTGTCAACTATGCCCTGATGATTGCCTGTATAGGCGTCGTCATCGGATTCAAGCAATCCAGCGGACTGGCCGGCGCATACGGCATTGCCGTCACAGGCACCATGATCATAACTTCTCTGCTCTATTTTCTGGTGCTGACACATAACTGGAATTGGTCCCTGGTAAAGGCGGTTCCCCTTGTTGCCACATTTATTTTTTTTGATGTTGCCTTTATTACCGGCAATCTCTTTAAAATAGCGGATGGCGGTTGGTTTCCTGTGTTTGTCGCGGCAGTCGTCGCCGTTGCCATGACAACATGGCGAAAAGGCCGTTCAGAGCTCTCCCGGATATTGGCAGATGCGAGATTGCCCCTTGATCTTTTTCTTGCCGGCGCAGCAAAGCGCAAACTGCCTAGAGTGCCCGGAACAGCCGTGTTTATGACACTGTCTTCGGAAGGGACTCCTAAAACTCTCCTGCATCACATGAAACACAACCACATGCTGCATGAACAAGTTGTGCTTCTGTCCATCCATTCCATTGATTCGCCCGTTGTTCCGCAGGAAGAACGTGTTAAACTGGATGACCTGGGGCAGGGATTCTACCGCGTCATTGCGACCTACGGTTATATGCAGAGGCCTGATGTTCCTGAGATTATGCAGGATGTCATTCCCTACGGACTCATCACAGATCCGATGACAACCACTTACTATCTCGGAAGAGAAACTCTTCTTACCGGCGGAGAATCAAACATGATGCGCTGGAGAAAAGCGGTCTTTGCTTTTATGTCAAGAAACGCCGGGAATCCTACCGCTTATTTTGGCATCCCTGCCAACCGGGTAGTTGAACTTGGCGCTCAAATCGAGCTGTAGGCTTATAGGGCTATCCCGGATTCCTAGATTGATAATGCCCTGGCTTTTTCCTGCAGCAGGACATCCTCATCTGAATCCGCTTCTATTGTAATGCCATGGGGCATTGGATGCCCCTGCGGGTCCACATGGACAAACGTCAGAAAACCGTCAACAATGTGTTCCTCATTCTCGCTTTTCACTGCTTTCACGTAAGCAATCAAACGGGTCCGGCCACTTAAGACCATTTTACTTTCAAACCGGACAATCGTGCCTAAAGGTACACGTGTTTTGAAATGCATACCGTGAATATTGACGCAGACAATGTTTTCCGGAGAGGTGAGATTTGCTGCGGCAATAAAACCTGATTCAACGAACCACTTTGCGCCCTGCCCCGCAAACAGAGTCCCGTGATGGTTTAAGTCTGCCCCCATCACCACATGATGAATTTCATATTTTTTAATAGGCATTTTACCTGCTATGACCTCCATAAAGGATCATTTTATAAAAATCTTTTCATGTGCATATATCATCCGTCACACAGAAATGCACACATTTGTCCTGTTCATTTTGTGAGGGAAAATAAATAATCAGACATCCGTAAAATCCACTTGATTTTGTTCCCAAAAAGGTATCTGCTTATTCCCGACTAAACTTCGGGAATAATGAATGAGCCTAATAAAATTCGGCAAATGCACAAAAATCTTATTGCTTCTTTTAGCCTTTTCTCTGACAACGACCATAACAGAAGGCTATTGCTTTTCAAATAGTGATCTTAAAAAACCGGTTATCATCGAAAATTACAGTTACGCAACTGATATCTATGCCGAAAACCATTCCCGGGTCAAACTATGCTTTTTCGGCATGGTTTACAAGTATTACAATTTCTGCTGTGTTCCTCCGCTCTGGCATTCCTTAAATATTTTCATGGAATTTTCGAAACCGGAAGATTCTTATAATATTACCAGAGCCAAACGCGGCCCTCCGGATCAAATCTTTTCTTAACCCTGTTCATCATTGAGCTGAAGTTTCCATTCAGGGTGAAAGTCGAAACAATGTTTCGTCTTTCGCTAATGGTTTGCATTTATTTTATAAGCTGACTGGTTTCTTCAGACACGAGGCGCCGTGATAAGAATCGCCCGTTGCACTTGAATATTTCATTCTACATTCATACATGATGGAGGATATTTTAACATGACTGATCTGGTAAAAGAGTTGTTAATATTTGTCGGTATTATTGTCATTATCGTTGTTGCAGCTGTAGCAGTTCGATCCGGGGGGGGAACCGGGAACGAAGCAAACCATCTCCGAAAAGACATCAATGGATCAGATGGCTCCGATGAAGAATCAAAGAGCAGAAAAAACAATAGAAATATGTAAGAAACTAAAAATCCAAATTTCAGTCTTACCGGTAATAATGGTAATGTGATAAGAATCTCACAAAAGCAGGCAAGGGTTTCAATATCCTTGCCTGCTTTACTTATATTTCACGGATGTCTTGTTACCGCTCGTAGACTTCCTTTCCTGCTTAAAAGGCAAAAGCGATTTTCATTGCCCGGTTGGCGTTTTTATTCAGATGAATATCAATCATTTCCCTGTATTTTTCGAGTGGAAGCTTATGGGTGAGCATATCATCCACCTTAACTTTGCCAGTGGAAATCATCTCCAGTGAGATTTCAAACGTGTGCTTTTTGATGCCTGCGATGTTATTATAGCGGTATCCGTAGCAGCCTTTAACCGTCTGCAGTTTGAGCCACAATGGCGTCAGATCCAGCTTTACCTCTTTTCCGATGCCGATGACGGAAAGCACTCCACCGGTTGCCGTAACCCTTAGCGCCATATTCAGAGTCTCGGCGCTTCCGACTGTATCAAAGATTTTATCAAAACCGCCCATGACCACACGCTCCCCCAGCATGGGCTTGTAGGCACGACCACCGGTAATTTCCAGGGTGGCATCAAGGATACGGCCCTGGATGGTCCTGCTGGCGCCGCATTTCATGACATAATCCGATGCAAAGGCAGCCGGTTCAACAACCGTGATATCACAGCCGCAATCGAGCGCCCTGATACACTTGACCACCATCGCTCCGATCACTCCACCGCCAATCAGAAGAACTTTGTCCGTGTCCCCCGGGCGGTTGTCCAGCACAGCCTGCAAACCGACAGCCAGAGGTTCTGTAAGAGCCGCCGATTCCGGCGACACTCCTGACCCAACCGTATAAATCTGGCTCTTATGGACGACGACATACTCGGCAAACCCGCCGTTTACGTCCTTGCAGATTCCAACGAACATTCCCGGAGCAAAAGCACCTTCGGCAAAATTCTCGCAATTGGCTGTCAGACCTAAGGCGCAGCTTCTGCATGACGGCTTGATGCTGCGCGTTACACAGTTGAGCGCGGGAGCAGCGGTAACGAGATCTCCCTCCTTCACACCGTCTACGTCCCTGCCCACTTCCACCACATTCCCGCAGAACTCATGACCTGGAACACAGGGGAATGATGTGAAGGGCATCGCCGTGGGCGAATCTTTCATGAACATCAAATTGATGTCGCTGCCGCACACACCGCATAGTCTGGTTTTGATCTTTACCCACTCCGGCGAGGGAAGGGCCGGCTCCGGAATATCGACCAGTTCCACCGTCGAGAACGGTCCTCTGTAGAAAAATTTACGACTCAGCGGCCGAAGTGCGTTTAAAATAACAAAACGAAGGGGATCAAGTTTAAGATACAGTGCTTTCATGCAAGGATCTCCTGATTTCCTTTTAGGGTTCCATCTTCAACGACTCACAAAACAAAAGGGTTGCCGGACTGGTGACCGTGGGATCTGTCATCACGTTTACACAGGCCGGCTTCCCGGATTCAAAAGCACGTTTAAGCGAGGGGATGATCTCCTCATCCTTTGTGACAAACTCACCGTGCCCACCCAGACCTTCGACCATTTTCTCGTAATGTATCGTTCCGAGTTCAGCACACTGGAGCCGGTCACAGCCAATGGACAGTTCCTGGCCATGCTTGATCATGCCCCAGGCGCAATCATTGTTGATCACGCAAACAACAGGAATCTTGTGCCGCAGCATCGTTTCGAATTCCATGGCATTAAAACCGAAGGAACCATCGCCGTTGAGAAGCAGAACTTTCCTGTCCGGATGCGCCAGTTTGGCAGCCATGGCAAACGGTATGCCGGTCCCAAGACAGCCCAGAAGCCCCGAAGACGCCCCCACAACGCCAGCCCTGTGTTTGGACATGAATCCCGTAAGGCCGTAATAAGCCGTATCGCCGCCGTCAATCACGTAGAGCGCGTCATCTCCCAGGAATTTCTGTATCTGTTCAGTCAGACGGATCGGATGAATGGGGTCGGAGGCTGTCTGGCGTATTTTCAATTCCCCTTCGATCATCGGCATGCTTGTTTCTTTTATGGTTTTCAGCCATTCGCCATGTTCCTTTTTATCAAGGAGAGGAACAAGTTGACCCAGCACAGAACCGCAATCGCCGACAAGCCCGACATCGGCCTGCCGGTTCCGGTCAATTTCATGCGGGTCAATATCGATCCGCACAACTTTGGCTGACGGCGGAATGATGCCTCCCGACTGCAAGAGCCAGTTAAGGCGAATCCCGGCAAGAACGATTACGTCGGCAAGCGATGCGGTGACCATTAAACCGAGGTTGCCGCAGTCCCAGAGAGACAGAGGATGATTGTCAGGCAGCGTGCCTCTGCCGTTATTGGTCAGGATAAAAGGGATTCCTGTTTGATCAATGAACTGCCCGAGGCAATCCGAACAGAAGCTTAATCCAACTCCCGACCCACCGATAAACAACGGATTCCTGGCATTGTTTATGATATCCGCTGCCGCTTTCAGATCGGCATCATCGGGATGAACCGTAAATTTCCGCGTGGACCTTGCAGGCATCGGCACCAGGGACTCATCGATTTTCACGTTCAGAATATCAGGCGGCAGTTCAAGAAAAACGGGGCCGGGTCTTCCTTCTACGGCCTGCCGGAAGGCAATGGCCAGATATTCCGGTATCCTTTTAATGTCGTAACATGTGGCTGCCCATTTGGTAATGGGTTTCACAACGTCCATCTGGTTCATTTCCTGAAGCGCTCCTTTGAGATCATCCCGCAGCGGGTGCCTGCCGCAAATCACCACCACCGGGGCGTTGTCCAGGTATGCATTGGCAATACCGGTAACACCGTTGGTAAATCCCGGCCCGGCCGTCAGGAAACATACGCCCGGTTTGCCTGTGTAAACGGACCAGGCGTGGGCCATCATTGCCGCCGCCTGCTCGTGCCTGACGTCGATGGCGCGAATTTTATATTCCGTGAAACTGTCCAGAATCGATTCCAGATGTCCACCGGAAATGCCGAAAACCATATCGACATTTTCGACTTCTTTTAAATACTTGCCAACCAGATGACCGCCTTTAATCATTGCCATGGATCGCCCTCCTCCGAATCAATAAATAATTTTTCATCCCTTGATGAAATTTATCCTGATCACATCCAGGAACTCCTATTTTCCGAATACGAAGCTTAGACAAATCATTCGACGCCACTGTAAATCCCGTCTCAAAAATATTCCAGAGAATCTTAATAATCAGGTTTTACAGTATATTTTTACCAAAATTATAAAAGTTGAAAATGGCAGGGATCAGGAAACCCCACCGTCCTGCCGACGAATGATCGTCAGTCCGATTAACCGTGAAACCACCACGGCCAGGTAGCCGACACCGACAAACTGTTCGAGCATCACCAGCACACGCGAAGGTGAAGCGACCGGCACAATGTCGCTAAGTCCCGTCGCCGACAGATTGGCAAAACTCAAGAACAGCAATTCAATGAAAGTCAGGGTCTCTTTCGGGTGTGTTCCACCCGCAAAAGATCCCGGGCTCCATGCCTGGCATACGATATACAAATAGGCAAATCCCCATGCAATTAAAGTAAAAGTGGCGCCAAGGGCAAACAACTCATCGATCGTCACGCGGTCATCCCCCATCATGTAAGTGATCAGACTGCCCGCTCCGTAAAAATACAACGCAGCCTCAAGAAGAGTTGCCCATGTGAGCAGGGCAGGACGAACGAACAGCCATCCCAGCAATAACAGCAAAACCACCAGCCCCGCAATGATCCAGGCGATCCAGTTGATTGCGGGACTGCGGACAATGACCCAGACCACCAAAAGCAGAATCAGGATCCCGAAAGCGCCGAGCAGAAGCTGCCCGCCTGGAACATTTTCAATTGCCACATATAGCGCAAGACTAAGCAGTTGAGCCGCCAGCAGAAATGCGGAGGGGTGGCGGCGCGTGAGAGAAGCCCATTTCATCAATGAAACATTATTACTCATCTATCCAATAATTCCATCTTACCTGGAAATGGTCTACATGAACTGTGATAGCAAAGCATTCCGTTTATTCAACATCGTTTCTTCCGGTTGTCTGAAGTAAAACCTCCGGACCGGTATTCATCGAATTCCCATGTATTTTCAGGCCTGATGCACATCCCCGGCACGATTGAGCAGGTATTCCCCATAGTCCCTGTCCATTTTTGTGGTGTGATCATATACCCATGCCTTCAAATAAGTGATCCATTTATATTCCATATCAACATCGCCGCTTTTATATTCCTGGAAAAATTCTTTGGCTTTCTCGGCGAATTGCTGATGCTCCTTAATATGCTTCATAATGTCAGGGTACCCGGACTCCGTCATTACCATCTGCTCCTGGCGGAAGTGTATGACCAGAAAATCAATAAGATCATGAATCACCGGCAGCAAACGATCTGATCCCATTTCTATTTCATCAATCAGATCATTGACAATATCGAAAAGCTTTCTGTGCTGTTCATCAAGAATCTCCACATGAACACTGTTGGATGGCTCCCATTTGATGTACGCTATTCTACCCATGGTATTTCCTCCCCGCCCGGGAATATGATCACCGAAATGATTGATAAATTGTATTACGGTTTCCCCGAAAACACCGGTTTATTATTTTCATTATACGACATTTAAGGTGCGAATGTCCACATGGCAAGTGCCGCTTCTGAAAGCTGATTCATTTTATATCGGAAGATAGCAGTGTGAACTGGCAAAAAAAACCAACTTTGACTGTAAAAAGGCCAAACAACCGGTCTTTTCTTAAACTTGTGTATTGGATTTTTTAATCTGCAGAGGGGGGCTCTTTGTAAAATGATTCAAGATACCGATTTAAATGCGGGAAATCGTCTTGCTCCAGTCCAAAGAATTCGATACCAGAAATAAAAATGCCGCATTCTCTTTCCTTGCACCATAATACCTTGCCTTTGACATCAATGACCTTTTCTTTTAAGGCAATGGTTAGGGAAATGATTTGTGTCGGGTCGAGGGGGCTGTTCGTTTCCAGCAAAACGCCGCCTTCACTGATATTGAGCGTCCTTCCTATTCCCTGTTGCGTATTGCTTCCGTTCTTTTCACTTAAACATGAATAGGCCAGGAAATTAAGAGCGTCTGCCCGGTTGAATTTTCTTTGCTCTGAGTACGTCATATATTTAACGCCTGAGAAAAGTTATATTTTCTTTTTAATACCTTTTAAATGAATTTGTCGTAACTGTCAATGGCATACTTATCTTTTATTACAAATGTTCTTATATAACTCTGATTTCTTGGGCTGAGGATGAGTTTCATTATCTTCGGAAATTTCTTTGGTCAACGCATTACCATCTTTATCGTACCGGTGATACGACCTCACACGATAAAATTCATTTTTACAATCAAGTTCTATCATTGTCCTGATATTATCCAGGTTTTTCGTATCATCGGCCGTTCTCTTTTTCCCAACGTCCGTGTATACCATTTTCAGCCATACCTGATACACATCAGCAGACAGTTTATGTACCGTGTCTCTGTCGTAATAGATTGATACATCATCATCCTCTTTGAAACAGATCCATCTGTCTTTTTTATTTTTGGGGAAATTACAGACTTCATTTTGAAGCACCTCATCTCTGTCATCAGGCGCAATATACATCCACTCGTTTATCGGGCTGGGATTGGGAAGGATTTTTTCATCATTTGTATCATAATAATTACCATATAATGTCCTGATCATTTTTCTTTTACAATCTATTTCTGCAAAAAATTCATTGTAGGAAAGCTTGTCAAACAATTTCACGAATTCAGCCTGAAGCCCCTTTTCTTTCAGTTGCTGAATCATGATCTGTTTGCCCTTATTGGAAAGAACATGTTTCTCCAGGTATTGGACGATATACTTTCCGTCGTCTGTATCAACTTTTTCTTTTTTGTATAAACAGACCGTCCCATCATCATATTCTTTAAATTTTGCCCAACCCGAGGAGATCATCTCTGAAACAGAAGGTTGTTTTGTTGCTGTGTTTTCCGAATAACCGGCAGAAACAGACCCTGTTAAAAAAAGAATAATGATCAGACAGACTATTCTATTTTTTTTCATATCCATTCCTTTCATTTCAGAGGATAAGAGAAATTTAAAAATAACAGCGTATTTGTGTTTTGTAAAGCAGAACACGCTTTAATTTAAATATTTAAGAGTCCCCGATTGCACACATACGAAATATTAATTTTAACGTTTTCTACCCACAGGGATTAAATATAACGGTTCCTGGCTGACAGGCAGATTCATGACCTGTTTCACTTTTTCATCATGGAAAGCTCCGATGGGAACGGCCCCCAAGCCCAGTGCCGTCGATTGCAGCAGCAGATTCTGTGCGGCATGACCTGCTTCAATTTTTACATATCTTTCAGCGCGGTTTCCATATTTTTTTGCTGTTCTTTCATAAACGGCTGCAATAATGAAGACTGCCGGGGCCTTGTGGACGCTGTCCTGATCCAGAGCGGCATGAGCCAGCTGATGACGAATATCTCTTCGGGCATAACAGACAAGAGAATGATTCACGGATGAATACTGGAAAATCCCTTCCTGAACTATCAAATATACTTCGAGCGGGAAAACACGGCTTGCAGCGCCTCCTCAATCTTGGGTCGCTCGGCAAGCATGGTTTCCCTGTCCGCCGCCCCCACATAATTGAGATCGATGTCGATGGAGAGACGCGGGACATCGAAGATAAAAAGGTTCAGGGCTGTACCGCCCTTGAGAACCAGCTTGTTTTTCAGAAAGTGGTGATTGCGGATCGCGTCAAGCAGTTGCAGCAGCAGACCTACTTTTTCGAGCATATCCGACCGGAATCCGGTAGTCTCCGCCTGTTTGACCAGCGCCTCGGAAGAAATCCTCACAGTTGCTCCTCCCATGATTTGCCATAAACCTCTTTGGGAACGACAAGGTTCCAGGCGGCTACAAAACGGCCTTCCTTCCTTCGGCTGCGCTCCAGATAATGTGGTTGGTGCGGTCGCCGCTCGCGTAACGTTTTCAAGTACGTTTCATCGACCATTAGGGCTTCCTTGTGTTGCTCCAAGAAGAAGCCAACTTTCGCGGCAGTTGTGGCATTACCGAGAAGATCGACGTAGGTGGCAACTTTATCAAGATCGAAATACTCAATGGATTCCAGGGAGCGCCATATCTCTTCCCAGCTTCCCGTCAGATCAGGACGGTTAAGAACATCTACAAAGGTCCTTTCCAGACCGGTCACAGATATTGCCATCCCCGACCGATCCGCTTTGATGACATCGAAGGATACTGCTTTTTGTTTGACAAGGGCTTTAGGCAGACTAACACCTTTGAAGTAATGAGCGCGAAAGGTTATGGGGGACATGGGTTTGCTGCTGAGATAGGTGAATCGCTCAAAAACAGAATAGGCCTTGCCGTGAAACTCCAGGGCCGTATGGTGGGACAGAACGGCATCCTTTGCCATGCGGGCAACCAAGAGAAAAGGATCGACCGGATAAGTTTCTGCAGACGCCCCCGGGGGCACAGAAGCATACAGACCACGTCGAACCCGTATGACATTCCCTGCTTTTACATGATAGGTAAGAAGAGATTCCTGGGTTCTCAGATTGTGCGTTCCATCGGAAGACAGAAAACCAGCCAAATCTTCGACGGTAAAAACAGGATGGTTGCGGAAAAAAGCCCTCAGTTTCATCACAGCCCACTTATGACATATATTCATTTAACACGCAATTATATTACGTGTAACAATAGATAATGTCAAGTCCATTTCGTGCCTGTGTAAGAAGCAAATGATTTGTCCGGTTTTGTAGCACATAAACTGTCCGGTTGCTAAGTTACCTGGATGGAGGTG
>MWDG01000030.1 GCA_002070455.1 Deltaproteobacteria bacterium ADurb.Bin151 | reverse complement strand
AGCTCTATAGCTTTTTTGAATATTTTAGTTTGAAACGTTGTATATTTATGAAAGTTGACGATCTGTTTCTTTCAGGAAGCCATCGTTAAGCGTTGAAGTCTGAGCAAAGAATTACTAAGGCTTTAACACTTTTTTAATCTTAGCAAATCCCCTGACGTAGTCAGGGGTGGGGCGTGGGGGCGAAGGCCCCACACCTTTAGTGAACCAACATTGTTGGTGAACAATATTTGAAAAGAATTGTTTTATCCTTCTCAGGCAAGGCGGAGGACATTGTCCGGAGTCTTGCCGTATTTCAAGGCCACCGGCAAGGTCGGTGGTAGTTTACTACTATAAAACCAATAAAATAATTGCAAACACAACACCTAGACCTGCAATGCAAATTCCCCTGCGAAACAATTTTGTCTTTGTTTTGAACATCCAGAATGATGATATCGCCAAAAATAATAATAGGATCCCAAAAATTGTGGAAAACAAATGCTTTAAATTCCTGCTTGACGCTTTGTGCAAATCAGTAAACTTGTTAAGAATTGGAGGAAGTTCTTTCTTCGAATACTTAACAAATCCAGTTGATTTGTTATATGTCCCGTTCTGAAAATATTCAATTTCTCCTTCGTTTTTTAAAAACTTAAAATCTCTTAAGTGCAATACCTTACCAAGTTCAGATGCTTCCATGTTTGGAGATAAAGTTTTTTCAACTAATGTTTCATGTTTCAAGAAGTTCGTATCCCTATAAGTGAGGACAATTCCACTTATACTGTAAATAATAGTAAGTCCTATAACAAAAAATCCAATGTTACGATGTAATGAACGTACACAATGGTTTATTGAATTTTTTTCTTTTTCTTCCATAATCATTTCCCCCTGATGTTTTATGTTTTAAAATGTGTGATTTTATCATGGTTGCTGCCCAACGCCCGAAATAAGCCAGAGCAACGAAGCGGCGTCGGCTTGAATGAGTTAGGCAACATTGCGCGAATACCTAAGCGTAAGGCGCAGCATGTCAAAGAGCTGTATTCTGTCCTCGAAGATCGGCTCAGGATAATTATTGACGAAGAAATCATGGTCAATGCTTGTAACCCGAAAGCCATGCCGCTGGTAGAAAGCGAGTTGATAGCCGAACGTACCGGTGCCCACCTCTAGTTGCCGTGCGCCTAAATTGCGAAAGAAATCAATAACCCACTTCAATAGCGCTGTGCCGTATCCGGACTTCTGGTGAGCTGGGTAAACAGCGATGCTCATTAGCTCATATGCATCCGTGCCACGTGACTGTACGACGCATGCACCAACCACAACCGCACCACTTGAAGCAACGAAGCATTTTGATCCTGAAAGACAGGAGCGGATCTTGTCTTCCGAGGGATCGGCAAGTAGCAGTAGCTCCATTGGAGCATCTATTACAGAAACTTCTTGGATCAGTAGAGACATGCTTATATATTGCCTCAACTAAAAGCTCATCGGGAGCGCGCCATGGGCGCGCGATCCGTTGCAGCGCCTTATCCTTTTGAAATTGCCAACTTCACCCCCAAGACCGACATGCCCATCAGCAGGACGCTGTTTCCTTATTAACTTCATTTTAAAACCGCCTGATAGACTGAAAATTTCCTTTGTCTTCACTTTCTTTGACTTTCGTGCGCTTTAGTCATCTTGACCTTTCGCTTCAGCGATTGGGTCGCGCAGCGCAACGATCCCCCCTGCCCGTTGTGTGTTCCGAAAAACACGCGGTGGACTCTGATGCCCCGCTTTTCGAGCTCGGCCTGGATGTACCGGTTGTCATTGTGCCGGTTATACGACAAAATGTAGTTTCGGGAATTGACTGGAACGCCGTTGACAGCCAATCGCTTAACATCTTTCAGACGCACTCTGATCAGATCCCAGTCCTTGAGCTCTTCGGGCAAGCCGTCGACGAAGGCTTCTTCGCAGATGATGGCTAGGCCCCTGCGCGGCACGGAAAGCACGCAATCCAAATGCAGCACGCTTTCTACAAGCCGAACTCGTTTCACCTTATATTGATCGCCTAAAATGTTTTTAAGCCACTGATAGCCGGCCTCATTGGACCCGACGCTGGGATTTAGCGTATTGCCGACGAGAACGGTCTTGCCCAGCACGATAACGTCGCCACCTTCCAGGAACGGTGTATCCGCGCGGGCGGGTTTCAGAAGCTCTGTGTGCGGCATCGAAAACCACTTGACCGACGAATTGGAACATTTTTCGGACAGAATATTTCGGAACCCGGATATATCCACCTTGCGAATCGGCGTCCGCAAATTGAACTCGATGACGTTGCTGCCGATCACGGCCATGTTGTCACGGGGAAAGTCCTGGCTGAAACCGTTTAACAGCACATCCGCGCCGTAATGCTCTTTGATAAAATCGACTGTAATCTCTGTCGGGCGGTATACCTTGACACCCAGAGACTGTAATATTCCGATGAAAGCTTGATTTTCCTCCTCCAGCATCTGCGTCTCGCTTTTCCCCGTTTCGGGATTGATCATCTCCGTCCAGAGCATCCCCGCTGTCTTGCGGGCGTAATCCGCTTCATCTTTCGGCAGTACTTTAAGCGCGTCGGCAAACCATTTCGCTTCCAGCGACGGAGACATGCCGTATGGCAGGCCGACAATCACCTCCTTCAGATCGCCGTATTCGTAATCTACATACACAGAAGGTTCCCCTGCGTTTGTGGCTCGTGCGAAAGCCGGAAACGATCCGAACGCTACCAGCGCGCATAAAACCACGATCACATTTTTCATGACATCTCTCCTGGAAAGTGGAAAAAGGGCATCCTTACAGCCTTCGGTGATTGTCAGGCGAGTCGGCAACTCTTCTCCCGCACAATTATTTTACTTCTTACACCTGAATTTATAACTCTTGCTTCACACTTTTGCAAATGACATCTGTGGGGGAATTCATAGTACGGAAAGCTTAAGCGACAAATTGTGTGGCATTATTACTGCTCAGCCGAATTAAAGCGTTTGCGAATATTTCCCCAGATAAATGTATTCAAAAAACAATCATCCATATTTTCAAGCATGCTTTGAAATTTAGGCCAGGGAATTGAAAAACTAAGAATATCTTGTTTGACCCAGCCCCTGGCACTTGGATCAAGTAGGCCAATCACTGCTTTGGGATCTGAGGATTCCAGCTCCTTCATCGGAAACGCAACAAGCATTTCACAACCAGAACAGAATGGTGTGATAACGCCATTAGGCGTCATGGTGTCGTAGTTTGCAAGGCCGTGCAGCCCAGAGAGGACGTCCGGGGTGCAAAAAAAGCACACGACCTGCGGATTGTCCTTCTCGGTTAAAGAATCCCATCGCTTGAAAATTAGATACTTTTTGGGGGCTTTCAGAGGTGGGCTGTTTTTAAACATGGCTTTTACATGCGCCGGGCTTTTCTTATATTTCTCGACATTGACTAAAAAATCTATTGTTTGATCGTCAGCCTCCGCAGGCATAAAACCCAATAAACCCTTTGAGCCCCAACAACCAAGGTTATCTTGATTGAAAGCGTGTGCCTTGCCCTTACGGACAGGGGCCAATTGTCCGAAAATGCAGGTAATGCCATGTTTGTTCGGCTTGGGTGCATTCGGGAATTCAGCACCATGCAGATCGTCGGAATAGAAACATCCTATCGGCAGCTCATTGCCGGGAAAGTATTTTCCCCATTTTTCGATGAAATCGTTCTTAATATCGAGGTTCATGTTATTTCTCCTAAGGCACAACAATTAATATTCCAACTTGGTTTTTTTCCGATGTTCGAAGCAATATTACTCTTTCCTGAAAAGAATGCAAAGAAAACTGACGACTTATCTGCAGTCGCTTCTAGCCTCGGATCCGTCTATTCATATTGAAAAGAACAAATAATTTATATCGGGCATTTGTAAAATATTGCTAAAATATCATTTCAAAACAGTACCCCAAATCATATTGACATGATTGCAAATTCTGTTAAGTTATCATAAACTTTTGTGGTTGATGGATGATCGTTGCGTTTCGCGACGTGCACCTCTGACGCGGCAGCGGTTACTTGTGGTATTGTTATGCTGAAAGAAAATAGCAGAATGGATGCTCAAAATGATAACGCTCACTTGCATTTGATGGAACGCGTCAAGGAGCTTTCGTGCCTTTATGGTATCGCGCGAATTGCCGCCGACACGAGCCTGAGCGTCGAAGAACTGCTGGCGGGTATTGTTCACATTCTTCCGAAGGCCTGGCAATATCCGGACGACGCCTGTGCGAAAATTGTCTTTGATAAGCGGATACATTCAACTCCAAATTATCCGCGCTTTGTTCGGCGGCAGAGATCAGCCATTACCATTAATGGCGAACCCCGCGGGTATATTGAAGTGGCCTATCGTAAGAAACAAGGAACGAAAAATTGCAACCCTTTTCTGGAAGAAGAGCAGAGGCTTCTAGACACGGTAGCCAGGGAAGCTGCCGCCATGATCCGCCGCCGGGAAACAGAACAGGATAAATTAAAGCTGGAGAATCAGCTCAGGCATGCCGACAGGCTGGCTACCATTGGCCAGCTGGCCGCAAGCGTCGCCCATGAACTCAATGAACCGCTGGGGCACATTCTGGGATTTGCCGAGCTTGTTCGGAAATGCTCCGACCTTCCTGTTCAGGCAAGGGCTGACGTTGAAAAAATATTCGACACCTCCCTCCACGCGCGTGACATTGTAAAGCAACTCCTTATTTTTTCCCGGCACGCTTGCGGTCAGAAAACAAAAGCAGACCTCAACAAGCTCATCAGGCAGGGGTTGACTTTTCTGGAATCCCGCTGCGCCAGTGAAGGCATAAAAATAAAATGCAGCCTGTGCCCCCAGCCGCCACAGATCGATGCGGACCCCGCGCAAATAAGCCAGGTCTTTGTCAGTTTGATGGTGAATGCCATCCAGGCCATGCCCCGTGGTGGAACCATATCCATCCGGACACGCAAGGAGCCGGATAAGGTCTCATTGATCATTGAAGACACTGGCGTCGGCATGACACAGGAAGTTCTTCAAAAAATATTCACTCCTTTTTTTACAACCAAGGAAGTCGGAATCGGAACGGGATTAGGTTTGCCGGTGGTTCACGGCATCATTACGGCTCATGAAGGCCTTATAAAAATTGACAGTCAGATCGGCATCGGAACGAAATGCAGAATAAAATTGCCGGCCGGAAGAAGCCGGGCATGTTGAAGAATTTAAAGAGTAAGCCGCCAGGCGGTAAAAAAGCTTCCGTTCTCATTGTCGATGACGCACCGGCGACATTGGAACTGCTCGAACGGAATTTGTCATCCGCCGGATACAAAATATGGAAGGCTTCAAATGTCGCCGAGGCCCTGCGGGTTATGGAACGCGTCCCGGTTGATCTGGTGATTACCGACATCAAGATGCCGGGCTTAAGCGGCGTTGAACTCGCGCGGCATGTCCGCGAAAATTTTGCCAGCACTGCCGTTATTATCATTACAGCTTATCCCAGCGTGAAAGGAGCGGTGGAAGCCGTCAAAACAGGCGCGGATGAGTATCTGGCAAAACCTTTTACCAGCGAAGAGCTTTTGTCCGCCGTTGCCAGGACGCTGCGTCATCTCCGGATTCGCACAACAACCCATTCAGCAGGCAAACCCCGGATTATTTCTCCACAGGGTCTGATCGGCGAATCGAAAGCGATGTTGAGGATAGGGAACTTTATCAACAAGGCGGCATTGACGTCGGCAACGGTATTAATTTCAGGAGAAAGCGGAACCGGCAAAGAGCTTGTGGCCCGAGCCATTCACTACAAAAGCGCCAGGGCTTCAGCGCCTTTTGTTCCCGTTAATTGCGGCGCAATCCCTGAAGAACTGCTGGAAAGCGAACTTTTCGGCCATCTCAAGGGCGCTTTTACCGGTGCGAACGAAACACGCGCCGGCTTCTTCCAAACGGCGGATGGCGGCACCATTTTTCTCGATGAGATCAGTGAAACAAGCCTTTCCATGCAGGTCAAACTTCTGCGCGTCCTTCAGGACAAAGAGGTATGCATGGTCGGCGCAACCCGCACCAGAAAAGTGGATGTGCGCATTCTTGCCTCCACCAATAAACACATCCCCACGCTCATCAAAAAGGGCCTGTTTCGTGATGACCTTTACTATCGGATAAACGTCATCACGGTGGAATTGCCTGCATTACGGGAACGCGAAGACGATATCTTTCTTTTGACGAGGTCTTTCGCCGGTAAATTTGCCGAGGAACTCGGTCATCCCGCGCCGTTGTTTTCGGACGGCGCTCTCTCGGTGCTTCGGAATTATCCATGGCCGGGCAACGTGAGGGAACTGGAAAATGTGATCCAGCGTCTTATCGTAATGACCGACAAGGACGTTATCGACATTCCGGATCTGCCTTCCGTGATGCGGTTTTCGGCTCTGCAGTCCGTGCCTCCCAATCGCACGCTGGCGGCCGTCGAGTCCGAATATATCCGATTCGTTTTACTCAGCGTAGACAACAACAAAACCACAGCAGCAAAAATCTTGGGAATCGATAGAAAAACACTGCGGGAAAAACTGGAAAAAACTAAACCTTTTTTATCAAAGGAATCCTGAGTTCTGTCGTTCACGGATCTTAGGGGAAAAGACGGCAAAAACACTGCTTGATGGATAGGAACCGTGGCGGTCAATGTTCAACTGACTGAATGTCCCGAAGATGCTCAAATTCCATCACGGTGGACATGGCGTTGTTGTCCACGTGAATGCCGGCTTCACAGGCTGCCGCCACCGGGTTTAGTCCTCCGATCAGAATCATTCCGCTTTTATTGATATCGACATGGGTCTGGCACACAGGATGTCCGATGCCGCCAAACGCCAGAACGCCGTTGATACCGGCGCTTGTGAAGTCATCGATGACGCCTTCAACCAGGCTGCGGCTGAGGGCGGGAATTTCACGAAAATTGGCGAGGATTTTACCGTTGCCCCCCGCTGCCACTTGTCCGATGGAGGTCATCTTGCCACGAATAAATATTTCCGACGGATCCAGCGAGGAGCTGTCGTAATGAATCAGCTCCACAAAACGCAGGCCCTGGCCTTGCCTCATTTGCAGAATGCCGCCGAATTTGGAATCAATGGGAATGCCGTGCTTGAGAAGCACACCGTTCACGATAAGGCTGCAAATCGTCGCCAGGCCTGTTTTCCCCTCAGGCACCACGATGTTTCCCAGCGATTCCCCTGACTGTGCCACGGCCACGCGTGAACTGACGGCGAGATTTTTGGCAAATACCGGTATCATTATTTTCAGCGACCGGGCAAACTGCTCTTTCGGGAAAAAGGAAACGTTGACCGGAACGAGACCGCGCTTCTTTTTAACGTCGAATGTTGTTTGAAACGCCAGGATGTCGATGCGTGAAATGGAAAGGCCGACTTTCTCCTGTTCGCAGCCGTTTTGCGACGGAGACGGCGCGGGACACGGCGAAACACTCCGGGATGAGACCGCATGGAGTCTGTTCATGAAGCCTTCCTTTTTGGAGTAGAGTCTTTCGGTGGTGGCGCGCTCACCCTCTAACGCCTGTTGGGGGTGAACGCGCTTTACCGAAAATGCTGCATGGCTTAATCGTTCAATGATCACTTCGCCTGCGCAGGTTATTTGAGGAATTTTTCGGCTTCTTTCTTATCGACATCCATAATGTATTGAATGCCGCTGAGATCCGCCGCTTCATGGGTCAGGGCTGCCAGGTCGTCGCGCGTCATGTATTTCAGCGCAAACTTTCTGCTTCCGGCCATCAACTGGCGGAGTCCCTGCGCCAGTCTTTCATAGTAGGTGTAAAGTCCAATGGCGCCGGTGGGCAGCTGTTCAAATTCCTTATGGCCCAGTTCATGGCGCAGCTCGCTGGCCGTGACGAAAATTTCATCCCGGGTGTTGCCGAAACGTTCGACATAAACCGGCACCTGCTGGGCGTCGATGGTCTGGCCGATCGTCTTGCCGACCATGGCCGCCGCAATGGGCGCTCTCGCCATTCCAATCAATTTGACAAAAGGCGCACCCATCGCCAAACCTTTGAATATCTGATCTTCGAAGGTAAAGCCGCCGTTTACCGCAATGGCCGGCAAGTATTTTTTCTTGGCTGCCAGCTTTTTGGCATACTGATACACTAGGGTATGCAGTTCCACCGGCGGAACGCCCCACTCGTTCATCATCCGCCACGGGCTCATGCCTGTGCCGCCTCCGGCGCCATCTACGGTGAGCAGATCCAGTTTATATTTTGACGAAAAATAAATCGCCCGCGCCAGATCGACGGGACGGTAAGCGCCCGTCTTAAGGAAAATGTATTTCGCTCCGGCCTTGCGCAGCCCCTTGATGCTTGCGGCAAAAGATTCCTCGGTGACCATGCCGACGCGCGAATGACGCTCGAACTCTTTGAAAGCGCCCCGTTCAAAGGCTTCAATGACATTGAGATCATAGGGATCCGGCAAAACAATATACCCGCGGTCGTGGAGCATCTGGGCCTTTTTTAAATCCGTAATTTTAACTTCGCCGCCGATATCTTTTGCGCCCTGTCCCCATTTGAGTTCCACGCATTCCACGCCCAGCTCCTCAATGGCGTATTCTTGAACTTTTAAACGGGCGTCTTCCAGATTGGCCTGCACGATGATGGCGCCATAGCCGAATCGCTGGTAATCGCGGTAAAGCTTCACGCGACGCTTCAAATCGACCGTATCCACAATGTGGCCGTTTTTGAATTTGGATTGCGGGTCCATCCCGACCACATTTTCACCGATGGTCAAACCGGTTCCGGCTAGCGCAGAACCGATGGCCAATCCTTCCCAGTTGTTTTTGGCGATATTGGTGGAGCCGATTCCGGAAATCAGCCAGGGAAGCTTGAACTTGATTCCCTTATCGTGGCCGAAAGCCACTTCCAGATTGACGGCGGGGAAAATGGCCTTGTCGCTGTTTGCTTCAATGCCGAAGGCCCCGGCGGCTGTCCCCATAATATTGAAATGCGAATAATCCACCGGATATTTTTTTTCGCCGGCGCAGGTAATCACGCCGAAGGGCTGAGGGTAGATCACTTCATGACCGCGGTATGCGGATTTGCCTATTTCACACATGCCGACGCAACCGTCGATGCACGTGACACACATGCCCGACGTCGGTGAGATAGACTCCTCTGTCCTGTTTTTGGTAAGGGTTGCGCTGGAGGTATTGATTCTTGAAAAAGACATATATTCTGCTCCTTTCTGGGTTTAATCTTTTTTGATTTCACAGGCCACGCAGGGTGACATGTAACACATCATATCGTGGAACTGATCCTTCTCGATGCACGGCGGCACAAGGTTTGCGCACCCTCCGCAGATCGCTTTTTCCGGCTGATTGAACGTGCAGCGGGCCTGACAGGCCGGGCAGACTTCCATACAGCCGCCGCAAAGCCTGCAGACGTCGGATTTCATGTCGAAGGGCGTGCCTAGACTTCGATTTTTCCCCCGTCCGCGAAAGCCGATCGCCCCGGCCATCATCTGCTCCTTGCACATCCGCACGCACAGTCCGCACAGAATGCAATCCTCGTGCTCCTGCCGAAAGCGCTGCTGGCGGACGTTGTGCCGCGATGCGATATCCTGAATAACCTTGGATTGCGGACAGGAAGCCAGGAGAAGCTCAATAATGATCCTCCTAGCCTTCAAAACACGCTCGGACGCAGTACGGACCTTCATGCCTTCTTCAACAGGATAGGTACACGACGAGACAAGCTTCGCACCCGGTCCTTCGCCGATTTCGACCACGCAGAGTCTGCACGCACCGTAAGGCGAGAGCCCTTCCTTATGACACAGTGTCGGGATGGGAAAACCGTAAAATTTTGCCGCCTCCAGAATCGTTGTGCCCTTTTCAACGGATATGGAGAGTCCGTTCAGTATCAGATTAACCATTTTTGCCACCTCCAATTGCGGCGGCTGCCGGCTGTTCCGCTGCTTTTGTTCTTGTGAATTCAAGATCGCATCGCAGGCACCGCCGACATTCCGACCGGGCCTGATCTTCCGGCAGGACCATGGTCACTTCCCGGAAGTTCTTCAGCCTTTGGGCAGGCGGCAGCACGGTCGGCTCGGCGCGGGTTGACGTTTGCGCTTCCACTTCGTCAATCACGGCGGGCTCGATAAAGAAACTTGGCCGTTTCGGGACGGCAGGCACGGTCAGCGTCTGGTTTTGCAGGTAACGATCCATGCATTGCGCGGCTTTTTTGCCGGACGCGATGGCGTCAATAACGGTGTTGGGTCCCGTCACCAGATCGCCGCCCGCAAAAACGCCCTTGAGGCTTGTTTCGAGAGTTTTGGAATTAACCTTGATTCGACCGCCTTGATCCACGTCCAGACCCATCGCGGACAGAAACTCGCTTTGAGGCTTTTCGCCGATGGCGACGATGAGCGTATCGAGTTCCACCTTGAACTCGCTTCCGGCAATCGGAACCGGTTTACGCCGTCCTGTGGCGTCCACGTCGCCCAAACGGTTCTTGATGCACTCCATGCCGACGACACGACCTTCCCTGGAATAAATTTTGACCGGCGTGACCAAGGTTTCCAGTTCAACGCCTTCCCGCAGTGCCGCATCGATTTCCTCCTGACGTGCATGGATCTTAACCGGTGAAATCAGGGTTTCAATCCGAACGCCTTCTTCCAGAGCGGCGTCGATTTCTTCTTCATAAGCCGGCATTTCCTCGCGGGTGCGCCGGTAGAAAAGGGAAACACTGGTGACATCTTTCTGACGCAGGGCGACGCGCGCGGCATCCACCGCCGAATTGCCGCCGCCGATGATGCCTACATGGCCTTTGGCCAGTTGTTCGCCCCGGATGTTGAACGCCTTCAGGAATTGAATGGAAGGATGGATTCCTTCGATATCTTCATTCTCCAGGTCGAGACGCCAGCTTTCATGCGCGCCGATGGACAGAAAAACAGCGCTGAATTTTTTGGACAGCAGATCCTGCAGGGTCATGTCTTTTCCCAGCGTCCGGCCGTACTCTATTTTGATGTTGCCGTTGAGAAGTGTCTGGATTTCTTTTTCCACGATATCCCGGGGTAACCGGTAGGCGGGAAGCGAACAAGACAGCATGCCGCCGGGCACCTGTTCCGCCTCAAAAACGGTCACCTTGTAGCCCAGAATAGAAAGATTGTGGGCGGCGGTAAGCCCTGCGGGGCCTGCGCCGATCACGGCCACCTCTTTTCCTTTGTTCTTCGCCGGTTTCGGCCGGTATGCGGACGGGTCCACCCGGTCGGTGACAAACCGCTTGATGGCGCGGATGCCAATCGCTTCTCCGCCGCTGACGCCAAGGCTGCAGCGGCTTTCGCATTTGCGGTCGCACACCCGGGAGCTGACCGCTGGAAAGGGATTCGCCGAGCGGATCACGCGATAGGCTTCTTCATAATCGCCTTTTTCCACCAGGGCGACATACCGCCACGGTTCGGTGTCCACGGGGCAGGCCGATTGGCACGGGGCCCCCGTCAGTTCCTTGCAGGCAAAGGCGTCGCAGCGCTTGTCGGTAATGTGGCGTTCATATTCGTCACGGAAATACTTCAGTGTGCTCAAAACCGGATTGGCAGCCGTCTGACCGAGCCCGCACATGGTCGTGTCTTTCACGGTTTGCGCCAGCTCGAAGAGCAGTTTGAGGTGGCCCGGCGTGCCACGGCCTTCAGTGATATCCTCCAGAATTTCATGCATGCGCTGCGTGCCCTTGCGGCAGGTAAAACACTTGCCGCAGGATTCGTCTTTCAGGAAGCTCATGAAATATTTTGCGACGTCCACCATGCAGGTGTTGTGGTCCATGACGATCATCCCGCCCGATCCCATGATGGACCCGGCTTTGGCCAGACTGTCATAATCAATCGGCAGGTCAAACATGGAGGCTGGAATGCACCCGCCGGAGGGTCCGCCGGTTTGAATGGCCTTGATCTTCGCCTCGCCCGAGGGGCCGCCGCCGATGTCATAAACGACTTTGCGAATCGGCGTTCCGAGCGGCACTTCCACCAGGCCGGTGTTCTTGATCTTGCCGACCAGGGAAAATATCTTCGTGCCCGCGTTGTTTTCCACGCCGATCTTCAAATATTCGGCAGCGCCGTGGTTGATGATGTAGGGCACGTTGGACAAGGTCTCGACGTTGTTAATGCAGGTCGGGTGGCCGAAAAGGCCTTTCTGAATCGGGAAGGGCGGACGCTGGCGCGGTTCTCCCATCTTTCCCTCGATGGATTTGATCAGCGCCGTTTCCTCTCCGCAGACAAACGCGCCCGCGCCGTGGAAGATTTCGATGTCGAAATCGATGCCCTGCCCTAAAATGTTTTTCCCCAGAAGCCCCAGTTGGCGGACGTCGCGCAATGCGAGGGTCGCATGTTTGATGGCCAGAGGATATTCCGTGCGCACATAAATGATGCCGTTCGTGGCGCCGATGGCCAGGGCGGCGATGATCATCCCTTCAAGGACGGCGTGGGGATTGCCCTCCAGCATGCTCCGGTCCATATAAGCGCCGGGATCTCCTTCGTCCGCGTTGCAGATAATGTATTTCGGGCCGCGGGTCTTCATGTTGCGGGCCAGCTCCCATTTTTTTCCGGTCAGGAATCCGGCGCCCCCGCGCCCCCGCAGTTTGGCTGCCAGGATTTCGTCCACAAGCCAGGCCCGGTCCTTTTTCTGAAGCGCTTTTTCCAGCGCCGCGTATCCGCCTATTTTAAGGTAGTCGCTGATCCGGATGGGATCGAGATGCTGGTTTTGGCCCAGTACGATGCGCGTCTGCCCCTGAAAAAAGGGAATTTCTTTTTCGGAGTAGCGTTTAACCGTAGAGCCGGGTTCCCGGTACAGGAGGTCTTCGACCACCTCTCCTTTCACGGCCGCATCGATAATCCGGGGGACGTCCACCATCTGCAGCTTCGGGTAAAGATTGTATCCCGGTTCGACGATGATGAACGGGTCCATTTCGCAAAACCCCAGGCAGCCTGTAATCCGCAGGGCCAGTTTGTCGTGCAGATCCTTTTCCAGGATCTGGCGCTTGATGATCCGGATCAGATCATTCGAGCCACTGGCCTGGCCGCCGGTGCCCCCGCAGATGACAATGCAGGGCTTATTCTGATCCGAAGTTGCCAGAAATGATTCGCGATACGTCTTGAATTGAGCGACCGATTGAAATGTCTTCATCTCTTTTCCCTTCATCGTTATTTTTGCATGTTCGTTTGATTCAGATTCAGCAGATGTCCTTCGCACCCCTGACGCGTGCACACCTCCCAGGCACAGGCCTCGCGGACCTGCAGGGTGGCCATGGGGGAGCCGCACTCCGAGCAATTGGAGAAACTCGGCAGCTCACTTGTGCAATGCGGACAGTAAAATCTGGACAGACTGTCGGCCGGAAGCGGATGCTCCAGAACGCTGGCCCCGCTGCCGTAAAGCGAAGATAATCGGAGCCCGCCTTTTGTGCCGTTACTGGATACGTGGAGATGAACCGACGGATAACCGTCCAGCGGATAATCGGGATCCAGAAGGCTTTGTTTGCAAACCGGACAGGAAGCTGGAAGAGGGAAGAAACGGTTGTCGGTTTCCACATCGATTTTTTCCAGGCCGGCCATCGCTTTGGCAATAATGCTTTTCACCTTGCTTTTACTCACATGGGGGAAATAATGTCCGTCCGCCACCACCGTCGGTCCCAGCGCGCAGGCCCCCAGACAATTGACGGTCTCCAGGGTGATTTCGTTATCCGGCGTTGTTTCCCCGGGTGCGATGTCGAGTTCGCGCTTGAATTCGTCAACGATGCCCTGAGCGCCGCGGACGTGGCATGCCGTGCCCAGACAGACGGACACGCAGTGCCGGCCGCGCGGTTTGAGACTGAAGGCTTTATAAAAGGTCGCGACACCATAAATATCGGTCATGGAGCGCCCCGTCTCTTTTGACACCAGCCTGAGCGCCTCTTCAGGAAGATACGTATAGACCGCCTGAATTTCCTCTAGGATGGCAATCAGCGCCCCTTTGTTTTTGTCATGTTTCTTAATGGTCTTCAGAATATTGGTTGTATCCACGCTTCTTCTTTCCAGAGTCAGCCGGCCTTGGTCGTCCTGGGCGGAGCTTTCACACCGGTATTCCTCGCAATGCCAGATACCGGCTTCGTCCTTCGGATAAAGACAGGACTCGGTATCGTCGCAGGTGGTGCAAAGGCCCCGGCGTCCGTCGCGCAAAACGATAACGGCCGGTGCACCGGATTTTTTTTCAACCACAACCGGAGCAGTCCGGACGAGACCACTGGTGAATTCTTCACAATAAAAGACCGGCTGTCTTAAGGGTTGCGTAAAGCTGCACAGGGATAAATTTTCACAAGAAGAGCAGATACCTTGTCGCGTCTCGGCCTCGGCACTGCCAGTCTTCTTCATCTCGTCGTTTGCATGGGCATTGTGTTTCATTTTTGTCTCCCTTCGATAGATGACTGTCGTGAAGGAAGAGCAATTTGTTTGCCAATTATTTTTTAAAGGCGGAAAATGCCGGGATCGAATGATGATATTGAAATAATGTTAATCAGATAGAACAATCCTATTGGAGCCATGGACAAAAATATTGTCATCATAGGCAGGCGGAAAGCAGCGGCGAAACCGGGGAGTTTTGAACCGCTGATTCGATACGCCCCGATAATTAAAACGCTGAATTATGACGGTACATGATGCCACAATCATATGATGACGCATGATATGGTATCAATCAATGCCTGTCATCGGGCGTGAATGGTGTTTATTACGATTCGAAATGGTGAATAAATGGATAGAATTTAAAAATAAAAGAGGAAGACACAAATGCTCCGCCCTGCACCCGATCAAAAAGAAAATAATCAAAGAACCAAATGACCAAACAAAAGCTGCTGTTCTGTTTATTACAGATCCATAAGCGCCGCTATTACCGCTATTCCAATCCGTTTGCGTCTTCACTTTCTTTGACTTTCGTGTGCTTTTGTCATTTTGACTTTTCGCTTCAGAGGCTGCGTCGCGCAGCGCAGCGATCCTCCCTGCCCATTGTGCGTTCCAAAAAAGACACGGTGGACTTTGATGCCCCGTTTTTCGAGCTCGGCCTGGATCGTCCGATTGTCATTGTGCCGGTTATAAGACAAAATGTAGTTTTGGGAATTGACGGGAACGCCGTTGACGGCCAGTCGTTGAACATCTGCCAGGCTCACTCTGATCAGATCCCAACCCTTGAGTTCTTTGGGCAAGCCGTCGACGAAGGCTTCTTCGCAGATGATGGCCAGCCCCCTGCGCGGAACGGAAAGCACACAATCCAAATGCAGCACGCTTTCTACAAGCCGAACACGTTTCACCTTATATTGATCGCCTAAAATGTTTTTGAGCCACTGGTAGCCGGCCTCATTGGACCCCACGCTGGGATTTAGCGTATTGCCGACGAGAACGGTCTTGCCCAGCACGATAACGTCGCCACCTTCCAAAAACGGGGTATCCTTGCGGGCAGGTTTAAGCAACTCGGTGTGCGGCATGGAAAACCATTTGACCGTCGCGTCGGAACATTTTTCGGACAGAATATCCCGGAAGCCGGATATATCCACCTTGCGAATCGGCGTGCGCAAATTGAACTCGATGACATTGCTGCCAATCACGGCCATGTTGTCACGAGGGAAGTCCTGGCTGAAACCATTTAGTAGCACATCCGCACCGTAATATTGCTTGATGAAATCGACGGTAATCTCCGTCGGACGGAAGACCTTGACACCCAGAGACTTCAATATCGCGATGAAAGCCTGATTTTCCTCCTCAAGCATCTGCGTCTCGCTTTTCCCCGTTTCAGGGTTGATCATCTCTGTCCAGAGCATCCCCGCTGTCTTTCGGGCGTAATCCGCTTCATCTTTCGGCAATACTTTAAGCGCGTCGGCAAACCATTTCGCTTCCAGTGACGGCGACATGCCGTACGGCAGGCCGACAATCACTTCCTTCAGATCGCCGTATTCGTAATCTACATAAACAGAAGGTTCCCCTGTGTTTGCGGATTGGGCGGAAACCGGAAACAATCCAAGCGCTAACAGCGCGCATAAAACCATGATCACATTTTTCATGATATCTCTCCTGTTAATTGGGAAAAGAGCATTTTTCAGCCTTCGGTGATTGTCAGGCGAGTTGGCAACTCTTATCCCTCACAAGTATTTTTACTTCTTGCACGTGAATTTATAGCTCTTGCTTCACACTTTTGCAAATGACCTTTGTGGTGAATTCAGGGTGCACAAAGCTAATCCGGAACCACGCCTCTGGCGCTGCGCTCGGCTTAAGCGACAAGTTGTTGGGATTATGACTGCTCAGTCGCATTGAGGCGTTTGCGAATATTTCCCCAGATCCCTGTATTCAAAAAACAATCATCCATATTTTCAAGCATGCTTTGAAATTTAGGCCAGGGAATCGAAAAACTAAGAATATCTTGTTTGACCCAGCCCCTGGCGCTCGGATCCAGCAGACCAATGACAGCCCTGGGATCATCTGATTTTAATTCTTTCATCGGAAAAGCAACGAGCATTTCACAACCTGAACAGAATGGCGTGATAACACCATAAGGCGTCATGGTGTCGTAGTTTGCAAGGCCGTGCAGACCCGCGAGGACGTCCGGTGTGCAAAAGAAGAATACCACCTGCGGGTCGTCGTTCTCAGTTAAAAAATCCCAGCGTTTGAAGATCAGATACTTTTTGGGGGCTTTCAGAGGTGGGCTATTTTGAAACATGGCTTTTACATGCGCCGCGCTTTTCTTATATTTCTCGACATTGACTAAAAAATCTATTGTTTGATCGTCAGCCTCCGCAGGCATAAAACCCAATAATCCCTTTGAGCCCCAACAACCAAGGTTATCTTGATTGAAAGCGTGTGCCTTGCCCTTCCGGACAGGGGCCAATTGGCCGAAAATGCAGGTGAGGCCATGTTTGTTAGGTTTGGGCACATTTGGAAATTCAGCATCGTTCAGATCGTCGGAATAGAAACATGCTATAGGAAGTTCATTGCCGTGAAAGTATTTTCCCCATTTTTCGATGAAATCTTTCTTAATATCGAGGTTCATATTATTTATCCTAGAGAAATAATTAATATTCCAACGTGGGTATTTCCGATGGTTAGAAAGATATTACGCTTTTCTGAAAAGAATGCAAAGAATACTGACTTGAATTCCAACTGAAAGAGCGCTTGACGTTGTTAGTTGCCGCATACTCGCTTTCAGGATGCACCCGAGTTCATTTTCCTTAACAACTGCTCTGACAGCCAAAATATGAATAAATTAATTTCCCCAAAGACCTCAATGTTTCAATTGGTTATAAATGATGATCTTATTTTCCATGCAGAACGTCCATCCACCGGATCGCTTCAGAATCACTGATTTTCCCGAGATAAACCTGTGTTGTTTTCAAGTCCTGATGCCGCAGGATTACTTTCGATACTACTTCAAGAGGAACTCCATTTCTGCTGGCATACGTCGCCGAATATCTCCGGAGATCATGAGGGGCAACCCGAACATTCAATTTTGTCCCGAGTCTTTTGATAAGTGATCTTGCCGTTGAATAACAAATGGGGAATATCCGGTCTTCTCCGTTGATGGCTTTCTCTTTGACGTACTCTGCCAGTTTTCTTGATACATTCTCCGGCATATAGGCTCTTTCCGTTTCTTTACCAGATTTAGGTTCCCGAAGGGTGATGGTTCTGTCAGAAACATCGGATCCTTTGATCTTCAGTAATTCGCCAATACGCAGTCCGCAACGGGCCTGAAGTTCCAATATCAAACGATCCCTCTGTCTCTTTGTGTTGTAGATCATCTCATCCACCGTTTCCCGATCCAGAATCTTATGCGGCTGTTGTTTAGGCGCCTTGAAGGATTTACTCAGTAGCGATGTGCTGCAGGGGTTTCTCATATTCAGGGAACAGCGATCAATGATGAAATTGTAAAAGGCTTTCAGCTGGGCATATCTTAATCTTCGTGTTGATTTCGCCATGTTTCCGGTCAGGGTTTCCAGAAAATGAAAGATTTCATCAGTGGCAATGGTCTCTAGGTCTTTCTGTGCGAAGATCACCTCAAATCTTTCCAGCAGGAGACGGTAACTCTCAATGGTTCTTTGTTTATGGTTGGATTGAAGATAGTATTTAAACAACGTTATTGCTTCTTTTGTTATCATACGGCACCTCCCATTTTTTGTTTTGCGAGGTCTTTGGGGTTTGAATATTATAAGCCTTTAAACAGAATAAATGAATGGGGATTTGCACAGGAACGGACATCTTGTTTATCGATGGATGTGCGGAAAGCACCTACAACTGTTTACAAGAGGTCAATTCCCAGGACTTAAGATTAGCATTTGAAAAGGAAGTATCTCTGACAAAATTACCAGATGTTTGAATTACAAAGAAAGCATCTTTGAATGGTGTCCACAAAGAGTTATCTTTACGTTTAATGCTATGTAATTACTGCTACTTATAAGAATTGTCAGGATTATTTACAAATTAATTTTCCGTAAAATGAACATATCTAATTGTATTTATTATGATAATGGCGATAACATCCAATATTCTTTTAAAATGATGTCAGTATTATTTACAATTGCTTATTTCTTAAAAATATTGTCTTTTTTATCCCGCGAAGCGAACTATAAAAAAACATAAATATTCGTTTTAAAATTAAAGCCTTAAGAACAAAGAAACACAGTTGCCATTTGATGTTAAAACTGTGGCATACATTTTGTTAATTATAAAAGCTGAAAAATACTGAATTAAGGAGAACTTATGAAAAATAATCTTAAGCGTGCAATTTTCAGTTTAATGGTTCTGGGGATTGTCTGCAGCTTCGCAACCTTAGCTGGGGCTGTAACGATTGATCTGGTGGATGGGGATTGGGCCAATCCAACCTTTAATTATGCAGGCACTTACAACACAACAAGCAATTCAGGTGCAACGGGCGGTCTTAGCACGATCTACTGGGGGGTGGCTGCATCTAATGGTGGTCAGAGTGGATATAAATTCCAATCGGTTGTTACTCCGTTTTCTCCCGTTACAGATGGGTCGGTCTTTGCCCTTGGTGATTTCACTCACGTGAATATGCCGATTTATGCCGGTGGGCAGGGTATTACTGGAGCAGGATCCCTGACCAGCATTGATCTCCTCTTAAATCTTGGCATTTCTGGTCTTTCTCCCTTCAATGTAACCTTCGCTTTCACACATGATGAGACAACAAACACTGACGACCCAACAGCAAGCAGAGACATTGTTACGCTTGTGAACCCCATCGTGAACAAGTCCTTCACTGATGGCTTCAATAACTATTATTTCAACCTGTTTGGATTCTCTCAGGACAACGGCAACACCATTTCTGATCAGTTCTACACTTGGGAGTCAAATATTAACGTTGCCACTCTGTATGGCAAGATAACATCGCGCCCGATCACTCAGACTCCTGAACCCGCGACCATGCTGCTTCTTGGGTTAGGTTTGCTCGGCTTGGCCGGTGCCGGAAGAAAATTCAAGAAATAAATTCCGGTTTCATAGGATTTGAAAATCATGGTTCTTACCATGATGTGGAAAAGGCAGGGTCAATTGGCTCTGCCTTTTCTGTTTTTAGAATTATCAATTACGATTTGAAGGGTTGAATAAACAGATAGAATTGTAAAAACAACAGTACAGGAAGCTATACGTACGTATAGCAGGAAACAAAAATTAGCCGGATGAACCATATTTGAATGGAATTTTGCAAATTTATGCTTTTTCGACTGAATCGGCTAATTCTGGCTAGTGAGGTAAACTAAACTTTCAGCGTTTGGATCCGGGACGATGTTTAAGAAATTTCAATCCCATGCGAACAAATTTATCCATAAGGGGAGATGTCGATCCTGAATCATCCGCCATAGCCGGCATTTTGCACGCCGGACCATACAGGCCGGCCATCATTTCAGCAACCCTCGATTTAACCATCCCGCGCAAGGGAACATGCGCAATCATGCCGTACATGGCGGCATTGCCCCGGGCCGCCAGACCCGGATTGCCGCGGACGATGTCCACCGCGGCCTTCAAATCATTCAGATAATCCTCTGCAACATCAGCGTGGCGCGGCATGACCATGCAATGGATGGCGGCGGGCCGCTGAAGGCGGTCAATCCACCAGCCGCGTTCCTCCAGTTGATCGGCCACCGCATAAATATCGAGGTCTGGGTCGGTGGACGTATAGGCAAAGACGCTCATGGCCGGCCGGCCCAGTACACTCAGACCGTCAATCGCTCCGATAGCAGCGGTCAGCCGTCCGGTCGTCTCCATAATGGTACGGGCGATCTTCAGGTAGCCGTCCATGCCGATGGCGTTCAGGGCTCCCCAAGCGGCGGCGATGGCTCCGCCGGGCCGTGTACCCAGCAGGGCCGGAGAGGCAAATATGCCGCCGGGCCAGTTTTCGTAAATAAAGAACTGGTGCATCAGATCGTCCACCGAACGGTAAAGCAGAACTGAAGCGCCCTTGGCGCTGAATCCGTATTTATGCAGATCTGACCCGATCGAAGTTACGCCCGGCACGCGAAAGTCAAAGGTCGTTATGCGATGACCGAGGCGCTCGACAAAGGGAAGCAAAAATCCGCCCAGACAGGCATCCACATGCAACGGCAGATTGTATCGCAAGGCCAGTTCGCCCAGGGCGGGAATCGGATCGATTGCGCCGTGCGGATAAGACGGAGCGGAGGCCAAAAGCAGAATCGTATTTCGGTTGATCAAACGCTCCATGGCCTTTGCATCGGCGCAAAAGTTTTCATCCACCGGCGCACGCACCATTTTTACGTCGAAGTATTTGGCTGCTTTTTCCCAGGCCACATGAATGGTTTCGGGTGCGATCATTTCCGGCTTAAAAGGAAGACGGCGCAACTTTCGGGCCCGTTCGCGGCAGGCGAAGACGGGCAAAAGACAGCTTTCCGTCCCGCCCGAAGTCATGACACCCGACACCCGGTCGTCGCCGTTGAGGAGTCCCGCCGTCATCTGCACGACTTCCGTTTCCATGCGTTTGAGGCTTTTGAACGCCAGGGGATTGAGCGCGTTTTCGCAAAAATAAAGTCCGTACGCCTCCTTGAGAAAAGAGGTATGCGCCTCTCCCAAATCGTAGACAAGGCTCCAGATTTTGCTGTCGCGGTAGTTGGCGTCACCCGCCGCAAATGCCGCAAGCTGCTTCAGCGCTTCCTGATGTTCGATGCCGTGTTGCGGTATTTTTTTCATAAGGATTGTCCTTTCCTCTCAACCCAAAAGCTGCCGAAACAAACAGACAAAGCTGATTCCCGGATCGTTGCCGGTTGCCTACCCGATCATCCCGGCGGGAAAGATGATATCAAATGAGATGAGAAGAACCATCATTTGAATCACAAATGATTTTTGCTGATCATTCTCAACCGATACGCCGTGTAGCAGCAAAAAACAAGCCCAACAAAGACTCCCGGAAGAATCGTATAAAAAATACAGGGTGTCCGGACAAGCCAGTGCAGGGCGGTCAAACCGGTTGCGGTGATGCCGACCGTCATCAGGACGGATAACGGCAACTGGAAAAAGCTGCCCTGCAGCCGGTTAAAAAACCAGGCGACCAGGTGCACCATAATCAGCGTAATAACAAGACTGGCCGTTCCCTGAGCAATCGCCGGGATGAAGGCCCTTGTCGCATCTGTGCCTGCATTCACATAATATGCCCAGCCTCCCCATAGTAAAAAGGCAAAAATCGCCGACAGGCTGTTATAGAATCGGCTTGTCTGTATGATCATTTTCGGGGCTTCATTGTTCATAAAATATTTGAGCGTTGATGAAGGCGTCAGGAACGCCGAAGTTTATACAAATAGACACCATAGCGCAGGGATCGGGGAGGATACCAGTCAAGATCGGGCTGATCCATGTCGATGATGCGGATGGTCAGTTTCCGTGCGGCGGCATATCGCCGGAAAAAGTCTTTCTCCAGAAACAGGTAGTCTGGAATAGCACGGGGATGCCAGATTTCCCTAAGCAACTGCATCGCCTCCGCCCTTTTGCCGGCATCGGATGTATCCCCCAGAAAAATGCACCCGCCGGCGCGCGTCACCCGCACCAGTTCATCCAGCGCCTGCCCGGCCTCTTCCACGTTGTTTAAATAACACAGGACGGCAAAAGCGGCCGTATGGTCAAAGCACTCATCCTCTATCCCGGAAAGGTTCCGGATGTCCCCGGAAAAAAAACGAACCTCCGGCATTCTGGCGCGGGCCACTTCCAGCATGGGTTCAGCGTAATCCACCCCGAACAGCTGCAGTCCCGGAAATGCAAGCTTTGCCGCCTGCAAAAAGGCCCCCGAACCGCATCCGCATTCCAGCAGCGTGTTTCCCGGCTGCAAATTCATCGGGACAATGACCTGCCTGATGAGTTCATGATACTGCGCCTCGGTAATGAAATGATAACCGTCAATCACGTAAGAACATTCCCGCTTGAGATTGCAGGCCTTCCGGCTCCATACCATTTGCCAGAAAAGGGAGGGGACACAGGCATTGATGTCGCCGTCGGGCGTATTGTACTTCCTGTTTCCCAGGGGTTGAGAAAATTTCATGCGACCCATCCTCTGCCTGATCCGGTTGGTGGAAAACATGTCTGCCTGCTTTTGCCGATAAGGTAACATGCCTCTGATACTTTGTAAAGACGCGCCTGAGACAGGCGGAAAGTGAAGTGACAATTGACTTATCCGGCGACCTGTGAGAAAAATACGCTGCAGTCGGCAGATCCCGAAAGTGAGGCAAAGCATGACCCATCCTGTCAGGACCGAAATCCAGTTGCCCTCCCGTCGCGCCTTTTTGCCCGCTGTCCTGAACTTTGTGCGGGAAGTCGTCCTTGCCTGCGGATTGCAACCGGAAGAAAGCGAATTTCTGACGTTGGCGGCGGAAGAGGCGTGCAGTAATTCGATCGAGCATGCCTATGATGCGCAGGAGGAAGGAAGCTTCCGTCTGGTCCTGGAAATATCCCCCAGCAGGATTATTTTGTCCCTTCACGATCAGGGTCTTCCCTTCGACTACACCATTGCCCCGAAGTATGAGCCGCCTGCCCAGGCCGATCCCGGTAAAATCAGTACGCGCGGCCTGGGTCTTTATCTGATCGAAAAGCTGGTCGATTCCGTGGAGTGGATCAACCATGGCATGGCTGGCAAAGAACTGCGACTGATCAAAAAACGCTCCGTGCGGGATGTCACCAATCAGCTGCCGGCCCGGGACCTTGCCCCTTTTCCCGAAAACGCACCGCAGGCCCCGGAACAGGCCTACACGGTGCGACGGATGCGGCCCGAAGATGCCATTCATGCCGCCCGATGCATCTACCGCACCTACGGCTATTCGTATGAAAATGAAGTTACGTATTTTCCGGAAGAGCTCATCAAACAAAACCAGAGCGGCGAATTACTATCGTGGGTGGGCGTCAATCAGGAAGGCGACATCGTCGGTTACATTCAATTAAGAATTTTCGCCGGCAGCGGAATCGCCGACCTCAGCCAGGCCGTTGTCATTCCGGCCCACAGGGGGCGAAGCGTTTTGAACCTGATGGGATTGGCCCTCTATGCCGAGGCGGTAAAAATGGGACTGGTCGGAATCTATACCCGGCTGACAACCGTTCATCCCTTCAGCCAGAAAGCCATCGCCGACTTCGCAAACCCGTCCGCCATTACTCTGGGTTATGTTCCGCGTGTCCGGTTATACAAGGGGCTGGAGTCGTATGAATTTGATGAGCGCAAATCCCTGGTCCTGCATTACTGTTTCCTTAATCCGCCTGACAAAACCGTTGTTCATGCTCCGCCCCGCCATCGGGAAATGATAGAGCGGATTTATCGTTTACTGGGCTTGCATGCTGAGTTTGTCGAGGAGGTTCCGACAGCCGATCTTCCCGGCGGCAAGGTAAATGTTTTGTTTAACAGAAGCAACGGGGCCGGGACAATCACTGTGGAAATTGTTGGTCAGGATTCCAAAGCCGAGATTCGGCGGGCGCTCGCAGATCTGCGGGACATCGCCTGCGCCGAAGTGATCTATCTTTTACTCCCCTTGGCCCAGGCTGGTACCCCGCAACTTTGCGAAGACGCGGAAGATCTCGGATTTTTCTTCAGCGGGGTCGAACCCTGCCTTGCCCCGGACGGCGACTACCTGCGGCTGCAATGCCTTAATACAACGATCAACTTCGATCACATCCAGCTCTATAAACCCTTCAGCCGCGAATTGCTGGCTTATATACTCAAAGAAAAGGAGCGCACCGGCACGCATGGCGCATAAAACATATCCGGAATAAAGCTAGAAACGCGTATGTGCACTGCTGGGGTCAGGTCTTGAAATAGCAGTTTGCTTCCATTGACTTCAGGTTCCCGGGATGCTTTTCACATACAGGCGGATGACTTGTAGAGGACATCCGGATAGAGTAATTGATTGAACATCCATTGCACGTCAAGTATAAAAGGAATGTTCATAGGACGTGGAAACAGGACGCAATCGTATCGTCTGAAAGCCGCGAAATCTTCTGGCACTGATTTGCGTGATCTAACTAGAAAACGCTATATCTGTATGTGTTGATATATGACGGGAAGCAGCCCGACTGATCCTTTTCAGGTCTGTCGCTTCAGCTGGAATATTCCCGAGCAACCGGATAGGTTTCACAGGTTACAGAATACTGGAAAAAACTGATATTTCAAGACCTGACCCCCAATTCACCAATTTACAAAGTAGGATCCGGAACGGGGGCTTTACAACTAACCGGGGAGTTTTGTTGATGGAAGATCGTCAGTTTGGCCGGATTCGTTTTCTTTGCGGGGAAAACGGGGGAAAGTATCCTTTCAATCATTCTTTATATATTCAGGGTGACAACCTGCGTGTAGTTGTGGATCCCGCGTGCTCACATGCCAAGCTCACTCGCCTGAAAGAAGAAGGTGTGGACCAGGTCTGGCTGTCGCATTGGCACGAAGATCATATTCACTACATGAATGAGTTTGAAGGGTGCACCGTCTGGATTTCCAAACGTGATTTTCCTCCGCTGACCGACCTTAATATTTTCATGGACTGGTACGGCTTGCTTGCTCCGGACCAGCGTGCCTACTGGAAAAAGATCATGCTTGAAATGTTCGACTTCCGGCCCCGGCAGACAGCTTGCTTTATCGAAGATGATCAGCTCATTGATCTGGGCGGATTAAGGGTTCAGACAATTGCCACACCCGGCCATACACCGGGACATTTGTCATTTTATTTCCCTGGGGAGGATTTGCTTTTCCTCGGAGATTACGACTTGACGGCGTTCGGGCCCTGGTATGGCGACGTTGCCTCCAGTATTGAAGATACGATCCGGTCCATCCACAGGCTCAAAAATATTCCCGCCAGCCGCTGGATTGTGGCGCACAATACCGGGCTATATGAAGAGAACCCCGGCCCACTGTGGGATCAGTATGAAAGTGTCATCTACGAGAGGGAATCGAAGCTACTGGCCGCCCTGGAAAAACCGAAAACGCTTGAGGAAATCTGCGCCTGCTGGATTATTTATGGAAAGCCCCGCCAGCCGAAAGAGTTTTTTGAGTTCAATGAAAAGGTCATGATCGGCAAACACCTGGAATATGCTCTGGGCCAGGGACGGATCGTTTGCGAAAACGGCCGCTACCGACGCACATGATCCATGCAGACTGATATTTCAACAGTTTGTTGCCCAAACGATATCCCTTTGAGCAGGCATTGAAAGCGTTTTGTCTCATGAATCAAAGCGCAGCGAAAGATCAGTAATGACAACTGTCTGAGCCGCAGGCGAGTTTTGTCATTACCTTTCGCAAGCTTTAGATTTATTCAAAACGCTTTTAGGCAAGCGAAAAGGATATTTGGGCAACAACCCGTCAAGACCTGACCCCAGCCTTCCCCCCGGCCTTCAGCCTTTTTTCTTCGGCTTGACTTATCTGCCCGATGATTTTATAAATTATTTATTACTCCGGCAACTAAATATATAAATGAGTGTCCCTGATTTGTCCTCCGCTGGCGGAGGTGGCGTGAAACGCCGGAGGTGGTAATTGAAGGAATTACTCCCCGGGTAATCCGAAGCGGCAAGCGCGGCAAGCTAGGCAAATAGCCGAATGGTTGCATGCCACGCTCCGCATGAAGTGACAACCTCCCCCTGCCCCCTCCATGAGGGGGACAAGAAAGGGAGGTAACATTAATTATTTAAACTTTTAATTACCGAAGTAATAATAAGGAAAGACATAATGCCGTAAATTTGTGTATTGATTTCCCCACACATGCAGGAGGAACAGCGTCGCTGCATCAAAACAGGGCATTGTTCAAAAAGGATTCCAGCAAGGCTCCACAGGCATAAGTAAAAAAGGAGAATAAAATGAAAAAATATCTATTGATCATTTTGTTAATGTTTTCCTTATTTGCGCCGGCAAAAAGCATATGTTCAGAAGATAAGGCCTATTACATCAAGATACCTCCGCAGAATTTTTTCATCGAAATTTATGAGGACGGCAAAAAAATCGAAAACCGGTATTTGTATGTTGACCTAAAAATATTAAGCAGAAAAGATGCGCAATGGACCACAATATTTCTGGACGGTTCCCGCCGCTGCATCAAGAAAGGCACAGCCATTTACAAACCGGTCGTCAGCCGCTGGGATGATGCGATATACGATATCAATTATGATAAAAATTCTTTTCAATTAAAACTGAAATTCCCGCACGCTGAGGAAGAAATGACAGTAAAAGGATCAAGAATTAAAAATACTTCAGATTTTCAAATTGAAGGCACCGGATACAGAAAAGATCTGGTTTCCAATAAAGAAGTGGCAATCGAATGGAAATCGATCATCGTTGATACGTGGTAAAAGACTGAAGCGTTTAACTCTTTGGAAAAACAAGAGAATTCTTTTTGTTCCCCCAACTGCGGGACAAATATGATTTCTCCACAGCAAATGTTGATATCAACCTGTTTTATTTCATGCTCTGGCTTCTTTCTGATAAATATTTGAATTTGCTAATTAATATTATGTTTTTTCAAATCTTTATCTTTAAAAGCACGCGTCTTGCGAACCGTCTTTTTGCATCATTTTTTTCAAAATTTTTTTCAAATTCCCTCATCCCCGTAATACTCCATTGTGCTTAAAACCAACCATCAATATTTCGAATTTCTTTTTTTCTACATTGCAGTCAAATAATTGATTTTATTTAATTATCTAAAAAACCCGGTGGTCATATATTGACACCGAATACTAGCATGACACTTGTAGTATACCCCAAATAAACTAGTGAGACTTTTCCAAAAAACTATGTCATAGAATTTGCCAACTTCAGCGATGAAGGAATTTGATTCAAAACAAAGCCAGAAAGGAAAAAAGGAGACTTTTCATGCACCCCAGAAACGAAATATCTGTAAAGGAACAACTCGCGGGTAAACGAATTCTGATCACAGGGACAACGGGGTTTTTAGGAAAAGTTGTCATAGAAAAAATCATCCGTGAAATACCGGATGTCGAAAAGATCATCCTGCTGGTTCGTGGAAATGACAAATACCCCACAGCCAGGGAACGTTTTGATCATGAAATCGCTTTAGCCACCATCTTCGATCGTCTCAAGGAGGAAAAACCTTCTTTTTTCAGGCAATTCTGCAAGGAAAAGATTGAATGTATTACTGGCGAGCTGACCCAAAAGAATTTCGGTCTGAACAAAGAAGAGTTTTCAGAGCTTTCCGGTCGGATCGACATGGTTATCCATGTGGCCGCTTCTGTGGATTTCCGTGAACAGCTGCAGAAGGCTTTAAAGATCAATACGCTGTGCCTGCTGAATCTTGCGGATCTGGTCAAGGCGGCGGGAAACATTCCCATGGTTCATGTATCAACCTGTTTCGTGAACGGCTTCAATACAGGGGACTGCCGGGAAGAAGTCGTTGTTCCTGTAACCAGGGGGTTCAAAAGAAATTCAAAAGGTTTTTATCAGGTCCGTCCGCTTATTGCCAAACTGGAGAAAAAGATCAGGAAGGTTGAAAAAAACTGCTCCCGGCCCGATCAGCTTGCCGAATGTCTGGTTGAACTGGGTTCAAAAGAATCTCACCGGTATGGCTGGAATGACACGTACACTTTCACCAAGTGGCTTGGCGAACAGGTTCTGATGGAGGAGCTTTCAGACTCCACATTGACCATTGTTCGTCCGGCAATCATTGAAAGCACCTACCAGGAACCGGTTCCGGGATGGGTTGAGGGTGTTAAAGTGGCGGACGCCATCATCCTGGCCTATGCCCGTGAAAAGACCCCGTTCTTCCCCGCCCGGGCAAATGGCGTCATCGATGTTATCCCGGCTGATTTTGCGGCAAACAGCCTGATCCTGGCCGCGGCTGAAGCGTTTGCAATGCCGGGAACGCACCGAATCTACCAGTGTTCAACCGGCTCGACAAACCCCATCACGGTCGGCCGGATGGTAAATTTGCTTCAACTGGAGTCCAACCGCAATGCCGAAGCCTATGAAAAACTGTATCCGAAAGGCAAACCAAAAAGAAACTTCCGGATTGTTGACCGGAGACTTTTTATCGCGGCAATGTCCGCATTGAAGGGCGTTGTAACGGTTTATGACGGGGCCTGCAAGATGACCGGCATGAAAAACAGGATCCGCAAAATGACAGATTTTGTGAATACAACCATGAAGCTGGCCATCACCTTTTCTTTTTACGCGTCACCTCAATACGTGTTTCACAACCATAATCTCATGGATCTCGCTTCACGGGTAACGCCTGCCGACAGCAGCACTTTTCCCGTGGATGCGCGAATCATTGAGTGGGAAAGCTACATGGGCCCGATTCATCTGACCGGATTGAACCGCTATGCCTTGAAGGCCCGCAAGACCGCCCTGCAACAGGCACAGGAAAACATTCGTATCCCGGGTGTTGCGCAGATTCCCGCGGTTGGCGGAAGTCTGGAAAGCGGAACGGCGTTATAGCCCTAACGGAAGCGTAAAGCAGAAAAATTACCACGAAAGAGGTATTTACAAGCTGCTTCCCTCAAGTTAATTCGTTGTGTCGTTTGAAAAATCCGGCGTCAAAAAAGCCGGAAGCCGAAGTGGAGAATTGAATGAACAACACGAAAAAAACCAAAGAAACTGAAATGGATCCCGGAAAGAAAAAGGACAAATACCGGATTATCGGTCCCCTGTATGATTTCCTAAGCAATCTGTACAGCGGCCGTTCCATCCATCACTGCAAGATCGCCATGATCAACAAAGACAACATCAAAAAGGGCGACCGGGTCCTGTTTGCCGGTGTGGGACATGGACTGGACGCCATACAGGCGGCTGAACTGGGCGCTAATGTAACTGTGGTTGACCTTTCTGAAACCATGCTGAATCAATTCCGTCAAAATTTGAAGAAGCAAAACAAGAAATTGAAGATCCGCCAGGTCCACTCGGACATCCTGGAATTTAACGAATTTCAAAAATATGACATGGTGGTCGCGAATTTCTTTTTAAACGTCTTTTATCAGGACATGATGACCAAGATCCTGGAGCAGCTTGTCCGGCTGGGAAAACCGGGGGCAAAAATTGTCGTGGGCGATTTTTCCTATCCCTCGGGCAACATCATTTCAAGAGCTTTCAAGGTCATTTACTGGTACGGCGCCGTTCTTTTCTTCTGGGTTGTCGCCAGAAACGCCGTCCACAACATTTATAACTATCCGGAGTTCATGGAACGCGTCGGTCTGGTTATCAAGGAAAAAAAATATTACAAACTGGGAATTGTAAATTGTTACTGGTCTGTCCTGGGTCAAAAGCCGGCCTGAGGATAAACTTTTCATTCATTAAGTTATTTCGAGGTGACGATAGTGGAAAAAGTTTTAACATTTCCTGCGGGAGCAGTTGCTGAAGAAAGTGGTTTTTCTCATAGTGAACGTGTCGCTTGCCTGAAGGAACACGGTGCGCATTCGCAGTCTTTCTCAACCATGCAGCCAGGCATGGAGTATTTCGACCTGCCCGGCATCGGTTACATTGCTTTCATGAAGAGATGGGGATTCAAAATGGTGCTGGCCGATCCGGTCTGCGACCCGGCCCACTTCGAATTCATCATCGACAAGTTTCTGAAAAGTCATCCGACCGCCCAGTTTGTGCAGGTAACCAAACCGGTTGTAGACATTCTGCGTCGGAAATACAAATATTACGGGACCCAGTTCGGTTCGGAAATCCGGATCGATCTGCAGAAATGGAATCTCAAGGGCGGCAAGAAACAGGTCATCCGCACGGCCATCAACCAGTCAGCCACCATGGGTGTCGAGGTCAGGGAAAGCCACAAGGACGATCATGCGGAAGAAATCTCCAGAAGCTGGATCAAGACCAGGGCTTGCAGCAGGCAGGAAATCCGTTTTCTGATCCGGCCGCTCAAGAATGATTACAAGGAAAACTCACGTCATTTTTACGCCTACCTGAAAGGCAAACCCGTTGCTTTCATCTTTTTCGACCCGATCTATGAGGGAAACCGGATTGTCAGTTATGTTCCCAACATCTCCCGCTCCTGCCCTTCCTTCAAACAGGGACTGTGGTACGTGATTATGAACCACGCCATGGAAGTCTTCAAGCAGGAGGGCATACCCTATATGGATCTCGGTCTGGTTCCGCTGATGGTGGCCGATGAAATCGAACCGCAGGAATCAAAATTGCTCCGGAAAATCACCGGCCTTATTCATGAAAAGGGAAATTTCCTTTTCAACTTCAAGGGACTCGAGTTCGCAAAGGGTCGTTTTCAGGGTACGGTGGGAAGAAACTACTGCTGTCACAGAAGATCGACCCCCCTGTTCTCATTGCTTGCTCTCTTGAGGATGACGGGAATCATCTAGCGCAGTGTTTCAGTAAAAACGTTACAATAATGCCATAACCCTTCGGGTCACGCGTTCCAAGGTGAAAGGGGCAAGATTAAAGGAATTTCCTCCCCTACCCCCTCCAGATTGTGTCATAATAAAAAAAATGTGTCATTCCCGCGAAGGCGGGAATCCAGAAGTCGTCCCCGCGAAAGCGGGGAACCATTCCTATAATACTGGATTCCGGATCGCGCTTCGCTTGTCCGGAATGACATAAATCGAATTAAGACAATGCCTCCCTCCACGAAGGGGACAAGAAAGGAAGGCAACATTCATTATTGAACTTTTAATTGCCGGAGTAATAGAATCTGATTTTAAGACAGCGACAGGAGGTAAGAGCGGAGGTTTGTCTTGGCGTTGGTCAGCCCCAGTTTCTTGCGGATATTGTTGCGGTGGAATTCGACGCCCCGCTCGGAAACATTGATCATCGAGGCAATCTCCTTGGTCGATTTTCCTTCCTTCACCAGGCTGGCCACCTGAATCTCCACCGGGGTGAGGTTCAGAAACCGGTTGGAGAAGCGGTGAAGAAAAGGTGAAACAATC
>MWDG01000029.1 GCA_002070455.1 Deltaproteobacteria bacterium ADurb.Bin151 | reverse complement strand
ATTGATCATGTACTGGTAGATGCCTTTCTGTCCTTCTGCGGGCAGGGCATTGACCCAGATGTTCAGAGAGGGTCTGCCGGGCGTTTTCTGCCAGAGTTCTTCGGGAATGATTCCGACGCCGGATTTCTCCAGCATTTGAACCACGGTTTCCCGGATCGATTCGCGAGTGAGTCCCGCGCGTTCGATGTCAGGATTAGTCACTTCAACAAGAATATGGAAACGGCCGATTTTCTGAATATCCTGTTTATAGAACCGGTTTTCAAGTCCGAGCTTTGCTGTGGTCAGCAGATCGAATTTGACCGTTAGAAAAACGGCCAGGACCAAAACGAGAATCAGGATCAATTTGCGCATTTTCAGTGCCTTTGCTCATGAATCGTTCTATACAATTGAATTATAAAGCTAACTTGATTTATTATCAATTATTAATTGTCTCATAATAGTCTATACATTGGTCATTCCGGCATGCGTCTGGCCGGAATCCAGATTTATTTAAACTGGACCCCGGCACTCGTGCCCTTTAGGGTATTTGCCGGAGTGACGACGGCAGCGGCTTCGTACCCAATAAAAAAAGATGGTGATTTTTTTTGTTTATGCGTATATGGGGAAATCATATTACAATTCATAATAATTTATTAACGTAAGTGCATAAGGTCGATGTCAGGGGGAAGCTATGGAAGGGATGTTCCAGCTTTCAGGATTGGTGGATTCATCCAATCCCGAAGTGACGCTCAATGAAGTGATTCATCTTGCGGTTTCAATGAAGCCGGGATTGAGCGAAAATCTGTTTGTCCAGAGCTTCAGGGATATCCAGAAGCTCTATGCCGGCACCTATCCCGGTTATCAGGCCTGCAATACGTATTATCATGACTTCCGCCATACGATGATGGTCCTGCTGGCAATGGCGCGACTCATGCACGGCGCAACGCTTCAGGGGGTCCGTTTTTCAGAACTGGAGATTAACCTGGGATTGATCAGCGCGCTGATGCACGATACCGGCTATATTCAGTCCGTCGATGACCTCAGGGGCACGGGGGCCAAGTACACGCTCATTCATACGCAAAGAAGCATTCAGTTTATTGAAAACTACTTTGCCGGCAATCCGTATTTTGACGGGCACTTGAAAAATTTTCGCGATATTGTCAGCTGTACGGAATTTAACACAATGATTGACGATCAGGAATTCGAATCGGAAAATATTGCAATGCTGGGTAAAATGATGGGCACCGCGGATTTGCTGGGACAGATGGCCGATCGGCTGTATCTGGAAAAACTGCTTTTGCTTTACGATGAATTCACGGAAGGGGGCGTGCCCGGTTTTGACAGCGAGATCGATCTGTTCCGCAAAACAGTCAGCTTTTATAAAAAGACGAAATCGCGTTTTGAAAACGAATACGGCAATGTCAGCCGATTTATGATCGATCACTTCAGGGATCGCTGGAATATCGACGAAAACGTTTATAAAGGTTACATTGAAAAGAACATCAACTATCTGAAGTTTGTTCTTAAAAGTTCCCAGAAGAATATCACAGACATTCTCCGCCGCAACGCGGTTTCCCTGCAGTAGAGGTAAAAGGATCAAGGAGCAAGGGGCAAGGCAAAGCTCCGTTTCCTTTCATCTGCTGGCTGAGGACAGAGTTGATCTCCCAATTCGGAGGGGGCACAAGGGGATGACAGACTTGCCGGCATGGGTAACCACCTCCGTCACTTCGTGACACCTCCGCCAGCGGAGGACATAAAAGGTTGTCGCTCTCATGGATGGCTTTCCTTTTTTCACGTCCTCCTCAGGAGGGATTTGATGTCCCCCTTTGGAGGGGGCTCAGGGGGAGGTGGCGTTCCTTTTGAAGTAAAACCATTTCGCAGCTTAACCGTTATCCATTGTCTTTCACTCACTATAAATAATTAGTTGCAATAGACCTGTTAATGGTCTATATAATAGTCAACACAGGAGGTTTAAGATGCGACCCTCAGAAGACATAAAACCAATCAGCTACTTTAAAGCCCATGCTTCGGAAGTCATCACGGATGTATCGGACAATCACAGGACTCTGATCATAACACAGAATGGTGAGGCCAAGGTTGTCGTTCAGGATATACGAACTTTCGAACAATCTCAGGAAAGCCTGGCTTTGTTGAAAATACTTGCCCTAAGCACAAATCATCTCCAGGAAGGACATGTGAAGCCTTCAAAGAAAGCTTTTGCAGATTTGCAAAAACGTATCCGGGAAATAAAATGAAATATTCGGTTTATCTAATTTCAACTGCCGAAGAAGATATCTTCGAAATTTATGAGTATATTTTCCGCAATGATTCACCCCAAAAAGCTGAGACTGTTTTCACCAAATTAAAAGAGTCGTGTGAGAGCCTTGCAACGATGGCAAGGCGCTGCCATGTTCCCCCTGAATTGGATAGAATAAGCGTGCGTGACTATCTGGAGATTCGTTACAAACCATATCGGATTATATGCCAGATATTTGGGAATAAAGTTTTTATCCATTGTGTTCTGGATGGACGCAGGGATATGGAAGATTTGCTTCAGCGAAGGTTGATTCGTTCTTTATGAGAACAACTGACATTTTGCTTCTGGGGAGGGGCGCTTCGACAGGCTCAGCGACCTGAGACCTGAGGTTCAAGTCTCAAGCGACAATGTGAAGGCGAAAATCCGTTTCCTTTCATCTGCTGGCTGAGGACAGAGTTGATCTCCCAATTCGGAGGGGGCACAAGGGGATGACAGACTTACCGGCAGGGATATAACCACCTCCGTCACATCGTGACACTTCCGCCAGCGGAGGACAGCGCTTCGACAGGCTCAGCGACCACGCTTCGACAGGCTCAGCGACCACGCTTCGGGAGGAAAACATGAAAGACATAACAAAACTCCGTATCATCCTTTTCACGGCCATTGCAGTGTTCGTTATCCTTTGCTGTGTGGGATATTACTATGCGGCACGCTGAAAGGGAAATCTTCATCCTTTTTCAAAAGACATTTCAGGAAATACAATCTGTCTAAACCTACCGCATCACAAAGCCATCACTAATAATTGACTTTTGTTTTCAATATGCTATGTCTGAAACCCTGAAGGTTATTTAAGGCTGATTTCACGGGGAGGTTCATGTGAATATTACGGTTAAAAAGGGAAATCTTGCGGACACGAAAACGCAGGCTATTATACTGGGTGTCTGTGAAAGCGAGAAAGATTTTTCAAAACTGGTTGCGGGCATTGATCAGAAAACAGGCGGACTGATTCGCGATGTCATGAAGAAAGGGGATTTTGATGGCAAACCTTCCCAGGTGTGTTTGATCTATACGCGGGGGACGATTCAAGCTGAAAGAATCGCCCTTGTGGGGCTCGGAAAGAAAAAAGAGCTGGACCTGGAAAAAGTCCGGGGTGCTTTTGCAAAGGTGATGCAGCATCTGCGGGGCTTGAAGATCGGGGATGCAGCCACGTCCATGGATTGGAGCCTGCTGCCGGATCAGAAAGAACAATTCGCCTCGGCATTGGTGGAGGGAGCAAAATTAGGACTGTATCAATATACCCCTTATAAAACGGTCAATCGCGAAGATCTTAAAGAGATGCGCAATCTGGAGATGGTTGTTACGCCCGATGACTATCCACTGATTCTCGAGGAGATCAGGAAATCCAATATAATCACGGATGCGGTCTGTTTTGCCCGTGACTTGGTTTCGGCGCCGTCCAATGACATGACTCCAAAAATCATGGCCGATCATGCGCGAAAAATCGCAAAAAGAAAAAATGTTTCCTGTCATGTGCTGGAAAAAGGAAAGATGAAAGCGCTGGGCATGAATGCGTTGCTGGGAGTTGCCGCTGGAAGCCACCAGCCTCCGAAACTCATCATTCTTGAATACAAAGGTGGGAATAAAGGAGAAGCTCCAATTGCCTTTGTGGGTAAAGGCCTGACCTTTGACAGCGGTGGAATTTCCATAAAACCAGCCGAAAAAATGGATGAAATGAAAACAGACATGTCCGGCGGAGCGGCGGTAATGGCTGTTGTCATGGCGGCGGCAGATCTGAAGCTGCCGTTAAATATCGTTGGCCTGGTTCCGGCCACGGAAAACATGTCCGGGGGTGGAGCTTTGAAACCGGGGGATATTTTGAAATCCTATTCCGGGAAGACCATTGAAGTGCTCAACACTGACGCCGAAGGAAGACTAATTCTTGCCGACGCACTGTCCTACGCGTTACGGTATAAACCGGCGGCGATTATTGACGTTGCAACTCTTACCGGAGCCTGTATCATCGCGCTGGGGGAAGATGTAATCGGTATGCTGGGAAAAGACGAGCAGATCAAGAAAGACATCAGCAAGGCAGCCCAGACTACGGGTGAACTGGTCTGGGAACTTCCGTTATGGGACAGCTATTCGGATATGATTAAAAGCGATATTGCCGATTACAAGAACACCGGCGGGAGAGTGGCGAGCACGATTACGGCCGCGGCATTCCTCAGTAAGTTTGTCGGTGATTATCCCTGGGTGCATCTGGATATCGCCGGTCCTGCCTGGACAACAAAAGACAAGCCTTACATTCCAAAAGGCGCGTCAGGCGCGCCGGTCCGTCTGCTTATCGAATACCTGCAAAACCGGGCAAAAAAATAATATGCAGCCATTGCTTTCCATTGAAAATCTGAAGACGGTTTTTTCAACGGCCAGGGGTGAAATCCGGGCGGTGGACGGTGTTTCCGTATCGCTTGCCTCAGGTCAAACGCTGGGTGTTGTGGGAGAATCCGGATGCGGAAAAACCATGCTGGCACTTTCGATCATGAGGCTCCTTCCGCCCAACGGTAGGGTTGCAGAAGGAAGTGTCCTGTTTGACGGCATTGATTTGTTATCTTTGCCGGAAGCAGATATGCGGGAAAAACGCGGCAGCGATATTGCCATGATCTTTCAGGAGCCGATGACGTCGCTCAACCCCGTCTTGCGTGTAGGCGATCAGATTGCAGAGGCCATTCGCCTTCACCAGAATGTTCCGGCAAAGGAAGCGCTGGCGCGCAGCGCGGAGCTTTTGGACGAAGTCGGTATTCCTCAGCCCCAAAGAAGAGTCCGGGACTATCCCCATCAGATGAGTGGGGGAATGCGGCAGCGCGTTATGATCGCGATGGCCATGTCGTGTCATCCCCGGCTGCTGCTGGCCGATGAGCCGACCACAGCGCTGGATGTGACGATACAGGCACAAATATTGAGTCTTATCTCCAGTCTGAAAGAAAAAAACAATATGGCAGTCATCCTGATTACTCACGATCTGGGGGTAGTTGCCGAGGCTGCGCAAAAGGTTGCGGTGATGTACGCGGGTAAGATTGTGGAGACATCGGATGTGGAAAAATTATTTTCCAATCCGCTGCACCCCTATACGCGCGGATTGATCGAGTCCCGCCCCTCCGGCTGCTCCGCCACTGACGGTAATGAACGTTTAAAAACGATTCCAGGAACGGTTCCCAGTCTCTACGAACTCCCCTCCGGCTGCCGTTTTTCCGAGCGGTGCAATCTAGCTGAAAACATATGTCGTCAGGCTCAGCCGGAACTGGTGGAGATTGATAAGGGGCATTTTGCGGCCTGCTTTGTTGCAGAAAGAACGGTAAGAGGCATTCATGGCATCCGTTTTAATTGATATCCAAAAACTGGAAAAGAAATACACCCTCGGGGGCGGATTTCTGCAAAACCGCCCCAGGATTGTGCGTGCCGTGGATGTCATTGATCTGCAGATTTTCGAAGGGGAGACTCTGGGCCTGGTTGGCGAGTCCGGGTGCGGCAAATCAACTTTGGCGAAGCTTTTGATGAGACTGGAGGAGCCGGATGGGGGCAGCGTGATTTTCAAGGATCAAGATATTTTCAGTCTTTCACCGGGTGACTTAAAAGCCTACCGCAGCCGTGTCCAGATGATTTTTCAGGATCCATATTCGTCGCTGAATCCCCGGCAATCCGCGATCAGTATCATTGAGGAACCTCTGACCATTCACAGCATAAGTGACCGCAAACAAAACCGCGAAGCGTCGATAAGGCTGATGACCAAAGTTGGTTTGAGCAGCGAGCAGGCCGGCCGGTATCCGCATGAGTTCAGCGGCGGTCAAAGACAGCGCATCGGCATCGCGCGAGCGCTTGCCCTTCAACCTTCACTGATTATTGCCGACGAACCGGTTTCCGCTCTTGATGCTTCAATCCAGGCACAGATTTTGAACCTGCTCAAAGATTTGAAGAAGGATTATGGATTGACGTACCTGTTTATTTCCCACGACCTCAATGTCATCCGTCATGTATCTGACCGGATTGCCGTGATGTACCTGGGGCACATTGTCGAGCTGGCCGGTAAAAATGATCTGTATCGCGAGCCGCTTCATCCTTATACTCGCATGCTGCTGGCGGCCATGCCGTCGTGCGATTTGCCGGGTAAGAATCGTGATATAACGGTCCGGGGCGAGGCGGGGGAATCAGATGATGCGGGCTGTAATTTTAAGGACCGCTGTGTTTATAAAACAGATCTTTGTAAAACAACGAAGCCTTTGCTTAAATTCTACCGTGAAGGAGGCTGGTGCGCGTGTCATCACGCGGGGACCATTTAAACACGATGATTGTGGAAGAAAAAGTATCCTGGAAAAATGGTTTGTTCTTCGCTGAAGGTTTGTGGCGTAAAGGGCGAGGGGAGTCCGGCGCTGTGATCTGTCATCCGCATCCGCTTATGGGCGGGTCCATGTACAACAATGTTGTGGAAACCATCCGTGACGTGTTTACGGACTGCGGCTGTTCAACGCTGCGTTTTAATTTTCGCGGTGTCGGGGCAAGCACAGGGAATTACGACGAAGGAAAGGGAGAACAGCAGGATATCTTATCCGCCTGTGAATATATGAAAAGCCGGGGTGTGAAAAAAATAATTCTTGCAGGATATTCTTTCGGGGCGTGGGTGGCATCCCGTCTGCTGAAAGACAGACCATCAATGATCCATTCCGCAATATTTGTATCCCCGCCGCAGAAATATTTCGATTTTGATTGGCGCGGCCTCGAAGATACAGTGGGATTCATGGTTTGCGGCGATTCCGACCCGTTTTGCGACGCCGATGATTTAAAGAAAAATGCTAAATATATTCACGCACAAATGAAAATTTTCCCGCAAACGGATCATTTCTATGCCGGTCGTGAAGCTTTGCTGGCAAAATATTTAAGTGAATATATTCATGAAAAAAAGCTTGATTTTAATGAAAATGGTGTTAAAGTTTGATCCAGATTGCGATTGTTGAAATTGATCGCACAAGAGAAAGCAGTTTTTGTTAGGTACTTTGTAGTGTTTAAAGCGTTTTGCACAAATGATAATTAACCGCGAAGAATTCTTTATTTAAAAAGAATTCACGCGGTTTTTTTGGTTTCTGACGGTATCCAACCGGCGGGAACAAAATTTTGAAAGGGGGACTTTTAGCATTGGCAGAAGGAAAGGTAAAATGGTTTAACGAGAAGAAGGGGTTTGGTTTCATTGAAAGTGATGAGGGCGGAGATGTATTCGTACATTATAGTGCGATTGCCGGAACAGGATTTAAAACTCTTTACGAGGGTCAGAGAATTCGTTTCGATGTTGAACAGGGCAACAAAGGGCCCAGCGCAGCGAATGTTCAGCCACTATAATCATACCTGATTATTAACTTCGAGAAAATGCCCCGTCTCCCGGGGCATTTTTTTTAGTAAGAATTCAATCATATGTTTCGAAATTGCACTGGAACAACCATGTATTACAATGTCATTACAGAAATGAAATAAAAAGATTCATGAAAAAGAACCTGATTGTCATTCTTGGACCAACCGCCTCGGGTAAAACGGCTCTGGCGGTCAGGCTTGCGGCGGATCTTCACGGAGAAATCCTCTCGGCGGATTCACGCCAGGTTTATCGGGGCATGGATATCGGCACGGGCAAGGATTTATCTGAATACCGCACGGAAAAAGGAATTGTTCCCGTACATTTGATCGACATCATGGAACCCGAGCAGGAATTCAATGTCTTTGAATTTCAGAAAAGATTTTATAAGATATTCAATTCTCTGCTGAATAAGCAGGTTCTGCCGGTTCTGGTCGGTGGTACGGGGCTTTACCTGGAGGCCGTGCTGACCGATTATAACCTTCCGGCGGTTTTGCACGACCGGCGCTTCAGAGATGAAATGGCCGGTAAGACACAGGCAGAACTTCAGGAAATACTTTTGTCTATGAAACCCGCCTTACATAATAAAACCGATCTTGAAGACCGTGAAAGGATAATCAGAAAAATTGAAATTGAAAAAGCCAGGGAAAAAACGTCTGGCGAATCGCTTGAGAAGCCTTTTATAAATGCTGCTATATTTGGCATTCACTGGGAAAGAGACGTCCTGAGACGGCGAATTGCCCAACGCCTTGCCCAAAGGATTGATGAGGGAATGATTGAAGAGGTGTCTCGCTTGCGTTCTCAGGGGTTGTCATGGGAGAGGCTGGATAGCTTTGGCCTGGAGTACCGCTATGTCGCCATGTATTTACAGAATAAAATGACGCTTGATGAGATGACTTCCAATCTTCAGATTGCCATCGGCCAGTTCGCGAAAAGGCAGATGACGTGGTTTCGGCGGATGGAAAAAAAAGGCGTGAAGATCGAATGGATATCCGGCGACAATTATCCGGATCTTCATTGCCGTGTCTTAAAAGTCCTGTCATGAAAAAAGATTCACTCCTCCATGATTACTTAAAAAAATATGCGGCGGGGCCTCCCTGGAACCTGCATACCAGTTCTATAGAGGGTATTGATCAGATTGTTGTGATCCCTGCATACGCGGAAAAAGACCATCTTTTTACTACATTGGCATCGCTTGCTGCCAATCCGGATGAGTCGCTGGAAAAAACCCTGGTCCTATGCGTGATCAACAACAAGAAAAAAACTCCGGCCTCCGATAAAGAAAATAACAGGCAAACCATTGATATACTCAGAGCATTGATCAACAGAAAGCAATTTGGAGAAGCCCGGGAAACGGATGATCTGATATCTGCAATCCGGAAAATATCAGAAAGGCCTGTAAGGTTAGGGTGCATCGATGCGTCCTCCCCCGGACTGGAGATTCCCGAAGGTACGGGCGGAGTCGGGATGGCAAGGAAAATCGGTATGGATGCGGCACTGCGTGCATTGAAAAATTCCGTCAACGAGCCGCGGTTGATGATCAGCCTGGATGCCGATACCATTGTCAGACCGGACTATCTGAACTCTGTGCGAACAGCGATGTCATCAAGGAAAGCACAAACAGGAATTGTTTCCTATAAGCACCGGATGCCCGCGGATGAGACCGGGATGAAGGCAATTTGCCTCTATGAAATATTTCTGCGTTACTGGGTGCTCGGATTGAAATATGCCCGGTCACCCTATGCCTTTCATTCGATCGGTTCGACCATTGTTACATCGGCCGACGCTTATCTTGCTGTGCGGGGAATGAATCGTCGGGAAGCGGGAGAAGATTTTTATTTTCTCAACAAGCTGGCCAAGATCGGTCCGATCCGTCGGATTAATGAAACCGTTGTCTATCCATCCGCGCGGGTTTCCGCGAGGGTCCCCTTCGGAACGGGCGCGGCGGTGAAAAAAATATCGGGTGATGAACGTTCCGGCCATGATCTGTATGATCCGCGGGTGTTCTTTATCCTGAAAAAATGGATCGACCTGATGAGGCAATCTTTCCGCCTGTCGGAAAACCGGATCCTCGAGATGGCGCGCGATATTGATCCGGGCCTGGAATCATTTTTAACGCTGCGCGGTTTCCTGTCGGTGTGGCTGAACATCCGCCGTAATGTAAAGGATCAGAAAACCTTCGAACGGCAGTTTCACGGATGGTTTGACGGTTTTGAAACCCTGAAACTCGTCAATTATCTGACCAGGGAATTTTATCCCAGAGTCAGCATGATCTCAGCGTTAAAAGACATTCTGCAGATGTCAGAGATGAAATATCCCGGTTCTTTTCCTGTAGGAGATATTCCAAAGACAGAAGATGCGTTAGGCATCCTGAACTTTCTTCGCAATCAGACATAAACCCGAAAGCGACGGCGCGGGATAATCCGCTTGACTTGCCGGGATGCTTTCGCATATAGCTCAATCCATATTTTACGATTACCAATCATTAGCGGGAGAATATTCATGGATAAATTATTAAAGAAAAATATTCTGGTGATATTGTTTGCCGTTGTGCTGGTTGTTACAACGGGCTGCGGCAAGAAAGAAGAAGCGGAAAAGATAGCTCCCCGGCAGCCGGACGAGACGAAGCAGGAGGAAAAATCCCATGTCGCTGAAAACAAGGAAGCGATTGCACCATATCTTGTTACCCCTGATTCGGCTGTTCCCAAAGATGCCGTTGTGGTTGTTGACGGAGTTGTCTTGAAGAAAGATGACCTGGCTAAAATGGTTAAAGAAAAACTGAATATCCTGAAAGATAAGATTCCTGCCGGCAAGAAGAAAGAAGTAGAGGAAGGATTGAAAAAGCAGCTGATGGATGAGTTTATCCTGCGCACGGTGTTGATCAATGAAGTGAACAGAAGAAAAATCGTGGTTACGGACAAGGAAATTCAGACGGCCATCCATGCTTTCAAGGCAAACCTGCCCCCCGATAAAACGGTTGAGGATTTCTTGCGGGAAAACAAGATTTCAAAAGAAGACATTGCGCTGGGCATCAAGATTAAAAAGCTGGTTGACATGGACGCAGGCGAGAAGGCTAAACCCACGGATAAAGAAATCCGTAAATTTTACACGGAAAATAAGGATAAGTTTACGGCGGAGGAAACTGTCCATGTGCGTCATATTCTCGTAGCGATTGATCCCAAAGATGATGAAAAAACAAAAGAGGAAAAGAAGGCCAGAATAGAGAGCCTGCGCAAGCAGGTTGTGGAAGGGGCGGATTTTGCGGAAATTGCCAAAAATAATTCCGACTGTCCCAGCAAGGAAAACGGCGGCGATCTGGGTGAAATCAAGAGAGGCCAGACGATCAAACCATTTGAAGACGCGGCATTTTCGCAGGAAAAGAACAAAATCGGGCCGGTAGTTTCCACTCAATTCGGTCATCACGTCATCCAGGTTCTCGGGCACAATCCCGGTAAAACGGTCAGTCTCGATGAAGTCAAAGATAGAATAGCAAAGCATCTCGAACAGCAGAAGCAGGCGGAAATGTTTTCTCAAACGACGGACCGGCTGCGTAAAAAAGCGGTCATCACTTATTACAAAGAAAATGAGAAGCAATAATCCGGGGCAGATTGAGGAAGGGCTCTGGCTGCTGGGCACGAAAGAATCCTGTGTCTATCTGCTGGAGGGAAGTCAGTCGTCCGTTTTGATCAGCGCGGGCATGAGCTATATCCTGCCTGATTTACTCCGGCAGATCGATGCCTTTGGCATATCCTCACATAAAATCGGACACATCATTATTCTGCATTCGCACTTTGATCATGTTGGCATTGTTCCCTTTTTAAAACGAAGATGGCCGAAAGTGAAAATTTACGCTTCAGCCCGTGCATGGCAGGTTTTGAGCAATCCCAGGGCGGTCTCCGTTATCAATGACTATACCCTGAAAGTATGCCGCAGAGTGCGGGGCAACACGGATGATCTTTCTGTGCTGGACTGGCAGTGGCGATACGACGTTCAGGGAGAAACACTGGGGCAGGGCAGTCGAATCGACCTGGGAAACAGGCATATCATAATCCATGAAACGCCGGGGCATTCCTCCTGTTCCATTTCCGCTTATGTTCCACACTTGAAGGTCCTGTTTCCGTCGGACGCGGTGGCCATTCCCTATCATGACGAATACGTGATTGCCTCCGGGTCAAGCTTCCCGCAGTATCAGCAAAGCCTGGATAAACTATCCGGGCTGAATATTGAAATCCTGTGCGCGGATCATTACGGGTACGTTCGGGGCGATGAGGCAAATCATTACATCGCAAGAAGCAGGGAAGCGACCCAACAGATGATGGACAGGTTGCGCCTGGCGCTTCGTCAGGAAGGCAGTGCGGAGAAGGCCGCAGGGCAGCTGGTGAAACATCATTTTGATCAAAGACCGGATTATTTCGTTGACCCGGATATCCTGCTTGTAACATACACGCGCATGTTGAAACAGTTCATCGACAGTGGAGCTCATCCTCTTTCCTAACAGCCTATTATTTAAAACTGTGCTCTTCACCCGGGAAAGCGCTTGTTTTCACCTCCTTAACATAGCTCTTGACGGCTTTCTTTATTTCCAGATTCAGATTGACATATTTTTTGACAAATTTTGGAGTCATCTTGTCATAAATTCCCAGCATATCGTTTACCACAAGAACCTGTCCGTCACAGTGAACCCCTGCGCCAATGCCGATGGTGGGAATGGAAAGAGCTTCGGTAATTTCCTGGGCCAGTTTTTCTGGAACACATTCCAAAACCAGGGAAAAAGCTCCTGCTTCCTCCAGAATTTTTGCGTCCTGCATGATCTTTTCGGCGGCGTCATCATTCTTGCCCTGCACCTTATAGCCGCCCATCTGGTTAACCGATTGCGGTGTCAGACCCAGATGCCCCATAACGGGTATTCCCGCGTATGTCATTTTATGGACAATATCCGCGTATTCCCGTCCGCCTTCGAGCTTGACCGCCTGTGCGTTGGCTTCTTTCAGAAAGCGTCCCGCATTGACAAGGGCTGTTTCCTGGGATGTCTGATAGGACAGAAACGGCATGTCCGTAATCACCATGGCTTTGCTGGAGCCGCGGACGACCGCCTGTGTATGTCGGATCATGTCTTCCATGGTGACGGGAAGTGTCGAGTCGTAACCCAGAACAACCATTCCCAGGGAATCACCGACGAGGAGAATATCGATGTCGCTTTCGTCCAGGATCGAGGCCATTCCGAAATCGTAGGCCGTCAGCATGGCTATTTTTTCTCCCTGTTTTTTCATCTTTTTGATGTCCAGGATGGTCTTTCGGATGATTTTAGTGTGTGTACTCATGTTGAACTCCCTTCAAAAGTTTTTGGACACCTTTTAAAAGTTCCGTGATGTCCTTTGCCTGCGCGGCATTCAGGGTGCCTTTCTGACGCGCGAGTTTTACCGCCGTCATTCCCATATTCGCGTATAAAGACGAGTGGTCGGGAAGATGGCGGACCATGGCTTCAATATGCTTTTGGATTGTTCCGGAATCTCCGCGGGCAATCGGTCCCGTCAGAGCGCTCGTGCAACCCTGTCTTTCAATATTTTTCAGACTGCCGTAGACCAGAGGCAAATAGGCCTTGCGGGCGTCTTTCTCTGAAAAACCGATGGATAAATAAATCGCTTCGACGACGCTCATCAGGGAAACCAGGTAATTCGACGCGATGCAGGCCGCCGCATGATAAAGAGGCTTCTGCTCGGGTTTGATGTAAAGGGGGATGCCCCTTAAATCCCGCACAATGTCCGTTGAGATTTTTTTTGCTCCTTTTGAAGCCGTTACGCCGAAATAGCTGCCGGGAATATTCTGTATTGCGCTTTCAATGGAAGAAAAACTCTGCAGCGGGTGAATGCTGGCGACGGCAGCTCCGGCACGAAACGCTGAATCCAGAAGATCCAGTCCTCCCGCCCCGCTCATGTGAAACACTTTTTTCCCGCGAACGGAGGAGGCGGATACAATTTGGGCACATACGGATTCAATGCGGTCATCCGGTGTGGTTATGAGCAGGCACTCCGCCATCTCCGCCGCACGCGCGGGGTTCTGGAAGCCTGGTGCTCCGATGAAGTTTTTTGCTCTTTTTATATGCTCGGGGAACAGGTCTGCGACAGCCACAACAGGATGGCCGGCTTTTTTCAAAAGGAATCCTATGGCTGTTCCGACCATTCCCGCGCCGATAATGGCAAAATTGAGCGGTTTCTTTTTTTTCATCCGTCTGTTTCCTCAAAACAAAAAAGCCTTCCGCAGCGTGAGGAAGACCCTTATCAGACAGTTTATTTCACTTACCGTCTCAGTCTGTTGAGCGTGATCCAAGCGGTTTATTTTTTGTAACACATCCAGTCTTGGCCGTCAAATGCTATTTACGTGGAGTTGCACTTCTCAGGCTCGATGCCGTTTCTCCCTCTTTCGAAGATCATCTTTTGCTTGTCTTTCTGGTGAGAACCTCCTTTTTTTGTTCAGGGCCAGGGGGGGTAGAAACTGCCAAGAGTTTACAAAACAAACCGGGAACAAGGTTTACACGATGTGGCGATGAGAATAACCACCTCCGGCGTTTCGCGCCACCTCTACCCTGATAACCTGTAGGTTACACGAGCTCACACGAGCGGAGGACAGAAGCGGTACGCCGCATTTTGCCATGATCTATGAGCTATGAACTACGAGCTTATCTTTCACCTTGCAACTTGGTCCTTGAGCCTTGTACCTTGTCACCTCCGGTCGCTGAGCCTGTCGAAGCGTCCTTGTTATTTATATTTCAACACGAACGGATATGAGCTGATGCATCTTGCCATGAACATTCCAAACCCCACGCCAGGTCAACATGACTCGTTCATTGTCGGGTTCGACAACTACCGTGTCCAACTGCATCGGCAAATCGGCTTCATACCCCCAACGCCTGACAATCACTCGAGGTGTCACACCTGGCATATCGAACAGGATTCGCCCGTTATTTGATGCCCCTTCAATCAGCACCCGTTCCGTTCCTTTCAGATGCGATGGCGTTGTCAGTCCAGAGGCTGCGCATGAGTTGAAACGCATATTAAAGTCTTCAGGAAGCAGCGGGCTGATAAACTTCCTCCAGTATTCGTCATAAGTGCCGGCAAAACTTGCCCGCGGATGCCAGTGGGGCGCGATCATACCGAATCCTGCCGGTTTGGGCCGTTGCTTCGGATTTTTGATCACATCTGTGGGGTCTTCTATGTTCGGCAGAAACTTCCCATCAATATCAATTTTGGATTTTGCTGCGATTAAACCTCTGCCGACAGGGTTTTCCCGACAGACTTCATGCCTTGATGGGTCTTCGCAACTCGCATCGATTCCGCCGAAGGCGTTTTCCCAGATGAGGGGGATTGCTTCGATAGGCCTGATTTTTATGACCGAGGCACCACCCATTAATCCCTTCTTCCAGCGCCTGTCTCCGAACACCCTTGCCTGTTTTTTGATTGGCCCTATACCAAAGGTGACATCAACATGCGTTAAGCGCGATTTAAGAGCGCGAGCATGACCGATCAGCACGCAGTCGGTGCCCGGTTTTTCCAGCACAACATCCGTATCAAAGATCAGGCTCGACTTGCCCGGTTCACCACGATAGACCGGTTCGGAAATAACCGGCATTTGCTCATCGGCAATGGATAAGGTCCCGCCTCTTTCTATGCACCAGGTCCCCTTGAGCACTAAAAGTATGACTTCTGCACCATCCCTGTCCATCAGGAAATATGTCGCGGCAGCCATAGGTGAATGGTTGATGATGTTCATGGAGTGTTGATCCTGATTGCGTTATTTCTGCAGCAGTCGTCTGATTTCACCGCGGCAGATGTTTTCGATGAGGGTAAAGGTGATAAACCGGACACTGGAGGTAGATAAAACCGGCTCATGACCGCGATCGAAATACCCCTCGTCAAAGTCCGGCTGCTGTTTCGGCTTCAGGCGTTCATTCTGCCCGATAAAAGTGCCTTCAAATTCATGCCGGTCGGCAATGCAAAACGTCCGTTGCGTATCCGTCGGTAATGGCAGCGCCCTGGCGGAGGATTCCGGAACCGTCCCGTCTCCCGCGCCATCGGGAAGCTGCAGTGTCACCATCTGCAGGTTCCCCTCTTTTGAGGGTAGGCCCTGATCATTGACCCGTTCCCGGTAACCGCCCCGGTTTGAATACCATTCGCTGTCCGTGAGCGGAGAGGTCACCAGTTGGAAGGCCTTGTCGATCAGGATGGGCAACCCGGCAACACTTCCCTTGACGGCTTTGAACACAAGAGACTTATCCGTGCTTTTCCTGGAATCCGGTGTTGGGTGTCCGTTCATGCCCAGTTTCCGCTTGACAGCCGCCAAAAGTGTATCCTCCATGCTGACAAAAACCACCCGATCCGCGCTGGCAATACCCGATGAATAATACTGGTAGGTTTCGGGATGAACCGTTTCAGCGGCAAGTTTTTCGTGGAAGGTTTCGGCTATATCCAAGTTTTCTAAATAGCTATCCCATGGTCCAACTTTATCAATCGAAGCTTTTTTTATCCCTCCCGGACTGAGCCAATCCGGGTTGACCAGTCGGTAGTACAGCTCCTGTTCCCGGTAGATTTCTTCGTAAGGATCAGATTTGGGCAGGGTCGTCTTGTTGCCGTTGCTGTCGATGAGCTCCAGCCAGCAGGGGTCTCCATCGTTGTTTTTGTACCGTTTGTTGGGTAAAAGCTCTAATCCTCCCGGCATGTTGCCCAGAAGCGCAGTCACTTCCTCCCCGTCCGTCCCCAATACCCAGGCGCTCACGGTGTCCTTCAGGGCATTTGTCAGCGTGTTGGTTTTATGCTTGAGGATCTTGACCGGATTCTTCAACCATTGCATCATGTCCATGTCCGGAACGCTGTGGAGTCTTTCAAAACCCGCTTTCATCCGCCAGTAGGCAGCAGGGGAGCCGTCCGTTGGCTGGACACCGTGCACAATGCCCAGCACCTTGTCTTTGATTCCTTCACGCAGACAGGCATTGCGCGCCACGAGTCCTCCCATGGAATGGGTCACCAGGATCACATAGTCACAAAATCGGCCCATATCCCGATAGAGCTGAATCACCAGGTCAATTTCTGTCGCAAGCTTCTGTCCGGCCAGGTCGTTGGAGGCGGTCCAGTTATAGCCGAAGACATGGACGGGAAACTCGAAGAAGAGATTCACGGTCTGGTCCCATTCCCTGGTCTGCAATTTCTGGAGGAATTCGCCGCAGCTGTTCCAGTAGACACCGCCCCAGCCGCGCTTGTCACGGGTTGTATCCTCATGATCGGCAAAGACCTTGTTGTGTTCCAGATCATCGTTAAAGACATCCAGATAGGAGGGGTCAAATTTTTCACCGATCATGAGTTGCTTGCGGTTTTTTGCTGATGCACCCCAAAAGAGACCATAATTTTTCAACATCAACCACTTATCATCCGGGTCCCAAATCGTATCCCCTTTTTGGTTTTTCAACCGGCTTCCCATGATACCGGGGACAAAGATGATGGGCAGCACGTCGCGCTCGATGACAATCCGGTTTCGCTTCTCTGTTTCCAGGCCTTCAACAGGGTTTTTCAGGTCCCTGGCTCTTACATTGAAAATTTTCGTTAAACCGGTCATGACGGTTCCTCTTTTGTCTTGCTTTCATTGATACTTGCTGGCTGGGCGAAATGAATCCAAGGCTGCATCCCAAATTTTCGTTTTTTCATCCAGATTGCCGTCAGGACATTCAATGCCTATTCTTATTTCAGGGTATTCACCTGAGTCTTCCCTGCCCCGAGAGTCCCAGGCAAAAAAGAGCTCTGAAACATCATTTACGGTCCCGCGTATAATAATTTCCTGGCCGGGAAGACCGGCCACCGTCCGACTTCCCGTTCTTATCTTGTCCACATCGACTCCCGGAGCAAAGTTGGTAGCCAGGGAAGCAACCAGGCGGTCTAATACGCCAACATCTTCAACTTGTCGGGTTTCATTCATCTCAATTCTCAGCTTCATCCCCATCGGTCCGGCAAAACGGGCGTAGGTTCTTTCCTGCTCCAGATAGGGAAGTTCAATTCTGCCGTGATTCAGGCAAAAGGAATCCCTTGTTAAGTTGTCGAACCCGTATTGATAGCGGGAAAGAAGCTTAATAAAATGAGCAGACATCTGATCTTTTTTAATGCCGTCAATCTGCAGCCAAATACCCGTATCACCATGATCCAAAAGAACCGTCCAATACAGAGTTCTAGGTGAAACATAATTCCCGTAATATAAAACTCCTTTTGCCCATTTACCCAAATTGGGGAAATTTACTTCTTCTATGATTATCCGATCTTTACCTTTAGGCAGTTTCAATTTCTTGATCTCCGATATCTTTTTTGCCCACAGAGCTTCTCCTTCTTTGGCGCGGTCTCTTTCTTTCCACTTGAAATCGGATACTTCTGCATATTGAATCTTTTGACTCTGAATCTCCAGCTTGAACTCCTCTGGCAGGTCGATGGCAAAGCGGCCCAGATAATAGGTCTTCATCCCCGGTTGTTCTCCTTTCGCTGTTGACGTTGGCTTAACGGGTGTCTTTCTTTCAGCGGCGTCTGGATATCCGCAAACGATTAAACTGATCATCACCACAATCAGCAGTGGTGGCACTTTACGCATCTTATCCTCCTTACTTCTTCCATTGAGTCTTGCATCTTGCGAGGTAACTTTTCACAAACCGTTTTTTATCGCGCTTCTATACCGGCTGTTTGTTTTTGTTCTCTTGAGTTACCTGCCTGTTATCAGTTTCAAAATCGTCAATTTTGAATGAATAGCTTCCCGCTTGAGTCATTCTTCTGTAGACACCCGGATAAATTTGTTTTTCTTCATACTGCACGGTTTCATTTCCGGATAAGGTATAGGGAAGCGATAGACGAGGCGGATATTGATCCTTCTTTTTAACAAAGGATTTCGGATGCTTAAATTCCAGGTCAACCGTAAGTAAATAGCCCGCATTATCTATGGGAGAAGCGTCTGTATTGGGCTGCTGAAGTGCAGCGGGCGGTGTATTGCCGGCAGAGGAAAGGTTGCTGACCATCAGATCTGTCCGTCGTCCGACCGGTTTTCCTTCAACGATGACATCGCTGGAAGTTGTGACGAACCTGGCCTTGCCTTTATTCACGCCGGAGGAAACCCCGCCGATCGTTCCCGGTTCATCGCCGCTGCTTGTGGAAAAAAGGCTCTCGGAGAGCATGACCGGATTGGCGTCCATCGTTACGGTAGTACTTCCCTGTGTTGTGTCGGTTGATCTTGCAATATTGACGTAGGGGATTGGCACAACAGCAATGCCCATTGGGGTGTTGCAGACATCCGGCGAGGTCACAACGGTGCCGTTGCTGTCCTTGTGCACAACGGTTTGATGGTTGGCGGTGACAGTTGCCCCCATTTTACGGTTTCTCCCTCGTTATTTTTCTATAGCCAAGGGTGCTGCGCAGCTTTGCAAAATATTCTTCTCGTTCAGGCTGATCAACATGCTCAAGGCATAGTACCTGACGGTCACCCTGATCGTCTGAAACAGCCAGTGTAATTCGGCCTGAAGGCGGTGTGCTCAAGATCAGTCGCATGATGGCGTCTGCCAGCACAACGGCACCAAGGGAACCGCCCGTGTCCCCGGTGACGACAGCCGGATGCCATAGATACCTTTCCTGGTTTGGATTGGGGAAGATACGCCCGGCCGTCAGTGACCATTCCAGGGCGCGCGCTCGTTCGCCGTTTTCATCAGTGATCACATGAACCACGCTTGCCCCCAGATCATCGAGCTTAGAAAATGCCTGATGAAAGGCTGTGGTAAGTCCTAAAGCTTTGGAGGGTTTTCCGTCCGGCCACGGGTGGGGCTCGGTAGCGCTTCCTTGCGAGGATATGGCAGCCAGAATCGGCGTTTTACGAAGACGGGCTGATGATTCGCGCTCCAGCAAAACCGATCCTCCTGCTTCTCCTGCCAGGATTCCGTAAGGGTTGTCCGGGTCTTTCAAACGGCCGTCCAGCATCAGTTTGCTGAGTCTTTCAGTCTCACAGAGCGTATCGGCGCAGGCCATGACCACTCCTTCAATCCGCCGTTTCAGAAGCGCTCTACCGGCACAGGCAATTTGGCTGAAAAATGTACAGCGAGGATTCGGCGAGGCACATGCCTTGCCGGAAGTGCGTTGTATTCGGGGAATCTTTTTTGTCAGAGAAGACAAAATGTCGTGGTCCCATTCGCATGTATCCGGCAGGATAATTTCCCAGTCCACAAACCCGTGCAGAGCCTCAGGCAATGCACGAAGACATTCAGAAATCGGCGGAATTAACAGAGCCTCTATTCGGTCAATCCCCTTAATCTCTGTTGTGATCAGATCATCGGCAACCCGGCTGATGGTTGCCCCTCGCAGGACGTCACCCGACGGACTGCTTACAACCTGGACGGTTTCGTGCGCCTGATAGGCGGATCGTCCTTCCAGAATGGCGGCTGTTGTGTCCTGCCAGGAAGAGCCGACAGGGGTCAGCAGACCCAAACCGGTTACAACAATCCGCTCTGCTGGAGATGATTTCTTCTTTTCCGTTTTCTGCATTTTAGTTTATCGCTGTCCTGGCGCCCTTGATCACGATTTCGCCGGATGCGTTTTCGGTTAACGTTGCGCCCTTGATCACAATTTCGCCGGTTGATTTCATGCTGATAGTTGAACCGCCTGTCTTGAAGATGATTTCATCAGCGGCCTCAAGGGTAATGGTTTTTGCTTTCAGCGTGCTGTCCTGCTTGACGGTCGTGGACATGTTTTTATCAACAGCAATGACCCGATTGCCCAGGACTTTTTCATTCATATGAACGCCCACATACACGGCCTTGGTGAGACCGACCTCTTCGGTTTTTGCTGCAACGACGGTTTCGTTCATTGCCGCCCCGACCGAGACCTGATATAAACCACCGATCGTAAGTTCCTTGGCCACACCAATGGTTTCCGCCTTGTTGATACCGACGGTTTCTGTCTTATTGGTCCCAATGGTTTCCGTGTGATTGTGGCCGATACTTATGGTCTGATTGAATCCCACCGTTTTAACGCGGTTATTGGCCACGGTCAGGGTTTCATCATGTCCGACAGCCTGGCCCTTGTCGTTTTTGACAAGGATGTTCCAATCCTTCTCTCCCTGTAGATAGACTTCTTCGCTTCCGGCCTTGTCTTCGAATCGAAGTTCGTTATATCCATTGGATCTTGGATAGCTTTTTGTCCTGATGGTGCTCCTGGTCTTGTTGCCGGGCAAATCATACAGGGGAGGGTTGGCGCCATTGTAAACACTGCCGGTGATCAAAGGCCAGTCCGGGTCGCCTTCCAGAAAGCTCACAATCACTTCATCCCCGATCCGGGGAATAAACAGGGAACCCCAGCCCGCGCCTCCCCATGCCTGTGCACATCTCAACCAGCAGGAGCTCTGTTCATTTTTCTTTCCCTTCCGGTCCCAGTGGAACTGCACCTTGACCCGCCCGTATTCATCCACATAGATCTCTTCGTTTTCCGGACCGACGACCGTGGCTGTTTGTATCCCGTTGACGTAAGGTTTCTCGATATTTTTTTCAGGTCGATAACTGACAGAGGAAGGAATCGCGATAAAGTTATTACTGTAACTCGTCTCTCCACTGCCGGAAACTTCTTCCAGAGCCTGGGCTTGTCCGCCCGCAGCGGTTACTTCGATCAGAAAATACTCCTTATCAAAGCTGCTCAGATCATAATCATCCAGCGAAAAAGTGTGGCCGGGAAGAAGTCTTGGACAGTTGCTTTCACCGATGGCCTGTTCCTGTAAGGTGTTGTATGCTTCACGGTTGATCCGGGAAAGTTTCTTTCCCTTATCCTGATCTCCATATTGGCCGGGATAATCATATATTTCATACTTCTGAAATTTCTCTTCCTTGTTTTTATCCTGCGTATCCAAAGGTGTGGAGACATGTTTAAAATTGTAATTGGTTTGTGAATAGGTTCCGGGGCACAATCTTTGAGAAAATTCAATATTGTTTATCACTTCTACTTCCGGAACACGACCGCTCAAAGGTTTAAAAGTAATTTTTGAATTACCCGAAATAGTTTTGTGGCGGGTGGGATCGTCGGCAAAGACCATCAGGTGTTTATCTTTGCTGTGCTCATAGAAGTAATAAATACCTTCTTCCTGAAGGATGCGATTGATAAAATCCAGATCGGTTTCCCTGTACTGAACGCAGAATTTTCGCTTACGTTCTCTGTTTTTCAAACGGAACTCATAGCGGTCGGATGGAACACCACTGTCTTTGAAGATGTCCGTTACAATGTCCTGAACATTTTTTTTCTGGAAGATCCGGCAGTCCTGCTCCAGGGAAAGAAGTTGTGTAAAGGGAACAATCTCGGCCCGGTAAAGATATTTTTCTTTATTTTTATCAGTGCCGCTTTTCCCGGTATGTTCAAATTTTCTGACGATACCGTGAATGTAACGGTCGGATTCCAACCCGATCACAGTTAACAAGGCTTCTTTTTGCATCATATTTTCAAATGTGATTTCGGAAGAACTGGCTAACGATACCTCCGCTGAATAGGGTGAGGATATTCGTTCCTGTGATTTAAAAGCAAGGACAGACAACCTTAAGGATGTTCCCTGAACTTCAAACAGAAAACTTGCTTTCGATCCCGCGTCAAAAATGTTCATGCTTCCCCCTCATGAATGGACGGTTGTGATTGCTTGCCTGATTGCCTGACGGGTACCGTCTCACGACACTTGTTTGATTCGTTCTTCAAATCTTAACTCGAAATATCTTTTCCAAAACAAAGAAAAGGGCCTCCTCACGGGAACCTTGAACCCGTGGGTCAAAACCCTTTTTGGTGCCGGTAGTATGGACAGGGTCCACTTCTCGTCATTGGAGAAAAAAGTAAAACTAATTTCATGATCATTTTCAATTTTCAAATCACCAAGTATTCCCGGCGTAAATTGGATAAAAATTTCCGCTCTATCCAATACGTTGAGGTCTTGATCGAGAAGATAAATAAACAAGCATTCTTCAAATGGACAATCTTCCGTTAAAAACAATATATATTTATCTTTCAATTTAAATTGCGCTTCCAGAGACACACCCAATAATTTCACACCCGTGTTTATACCTTGGTGATACAGGCAGGATTCAATCTCAACTTCTTCATTTTTTCTGTGAATTTTGTTTATGGTAAATTCATCAATAGCCTGCATCAATTTTATTCCCCCTAATAAAACCAGTCAAAAGCATAACCAGCATCCATTGCTCCTAAAGCGCCACCGATAAACACACCCATTGTGACGCAAACTGGTGCGCCAGGTCCACAGGCCAATCCGGCAATCGCTCCACCGGAAGCTCCGCCCAGCATCCCACCACCCAGAGTCATGCTTTCTTCAGCAGTTGCCTTTATTTTGTCATCAGCAGTAGAGATGTTGTAAATAGCTATGCCCATTGTAATTATTAATAGACCTCGACCCAATCTTGAAAGTCTATGAGCAAATATGTTCGTCACTTCTTGTGCTCTCCCTCCACTTTGAATGATTTCCAGATAAACTTGATTTTGTTGGGTTACATTTAACTCATTGAAGGGTAGTTTAAATATTTTATTAGAATATCGCTCCATAAGTTCAGGCATTGTTTTTCCCGTCTGTTTCAACTTTTCTGAGTAAGCCAGTCCGACTTCACTTAATCTTAGTCGTTCAGTAATCAATATTTGATTGCGTAATAAATTAACCTCGTCTGCTGCTGTTTTTGGGGTAAGTGCGCCCATCTTGACTCGCTGACTGTACTCATCATAAAGCTTTTTTATATTTAACATGTATTGTGTTCGGATCTTCGGATCATGAATAAATCGAATGGCAAAATTAAGTGCATCCGCTTTCAGCATGGACAATGACTTTTCTAACTGCGTCTGATCTTTCTTGGCTGAATGATCCATAGTTTCAATAAACCCTGGCCTGTTTGTACTATTCAAAAGCTGCTGCATCCGGGGTATCCGCAAGGCATTCCAATAAACAATGTTGACTGTGTGTTTCCATTATCGGAATCAACAAAGGCAGACAGCGCCGCGCGCAAAAAGAGCGCTGTTCATCCGGTACAGTTGCCACAACCAAAAGTAATTATTTTTAAGTAAAAAATTGAAGATGCGTTTCTCTAAACGTTGTTGTGCATTTTGTCAATAAAAAATCTTTTCCATTGGTTTTGTATGAAATCGGATAAAGAATCTTGTTTTTGGTCAGTCTCTCAGATATACAACATTCAGGAGCGTTTATGAAGAAAGTAGATTTAATGATGTTTGATTTTGACGGGACCATCGCCGATACCGCCGTGGATCTGGTCAATTCCATAAACTATACTCTGACGTCCATGCGGCTGGATGCCCGTCCGCCCCAGCAGATCATCGGATTTGTAGGGGATGGCGTCAGAAAGTTGATTGAACGATCCATCGGTGAACATCATCTTGGAAGGGTGGAAGAGGCTATGACCATTTTCAGTCGACATTATGAAAAGCATATGATGGACCGCACGGTTCTTTGTCGCGGTATTGAAGATGTGCTGAAATATTTTCAGCACAAAATGAAGGTCATTCTTACCAACAAGCGTCATCATTTGACTGTAGCCATTGCACGAGGCCTTCACATTGACCGCTATTTTATGGAAATCGTGGGGGCCGATTCCACACCGTTTCAGAAGCCGGACCGTCGCGTGGTTGACCATATTCTGGAAAAGTACAATGTGGCGCCGCAAAAGGCGGTAATCATCGGAGACGGGATCAATGATATTGCCGTGGCTAAAAACGCGGGGATTCTTTCCTGCGCGTATCTGAACGGACTGGGCGACAGAGATGCGCTTATAAAAATGGAAGCGGATTTTTATTGCGAGAGCCTCCTGGACGTCAACACGCTTTTTCAATGATTATGATTAATAAAGTTGAGCACACTATCAAAAAATATCACCTGCTGAAGATGGGGGACCATGTTGTGGTTGCCCTGTCCGGAGGGGCGGACTCCTGTGCGCTTTTATGGTGCCTTGTCCATCTTTCCGACGCGTATGATTTGAAACTGACGGCTGCCCATTTCAATCACGGATTGCGCAAGGAGCAATCGGATGAGGATGAAGTGTTCTGCCACGATCTGGCGAAGAAATTCGGTGTGGAATTCTTGGCTCAAAAGTTGCCTGATCCGTCGGTTCCCAGGGGCGTGTCTCCGGAGGACTATTTGCGCCGCGAAAGGTATCGTTTCCTGGACGGGGTCGCTGCAGAGAGCGGAGCGGACAAAATAGCGCTGGGTCACCATCTTCAGGATCAGGCCGAGACCGTTTTGCTTAATATTATGCGAGGCAGCGGGCTGGATGGACTCAAGGGGTTTTTGCCGATTCGGGACGGTAAATACATTCGTCCCCTGATCGACGTGACGCGAAAGGAAATTACCACCGCTCTCAAGGAAGCAGGAATTGATTTTCGCCAAGACAGCTCCAACAGCAGCCCTGTCTATTTGCGCAACCGTTTGCGCGGAGAGCTGATCCCGCTGCTCAAAAAAGAGTACAATCCCCGGATTGAACAAAACCTGGCGCGTATGGCCGAAATTGTTCGCCGCGACGATGAATGGATCAGCGGGCACGTGAACTTGATTCTGACATCACCCCAAATTCAATACCATGAAAACCAGGTAACTTTTTCCGCTGAATATTTTAAATCGCTCCATGAAGCGCTGAGGTTCAGGCTTGTCAAGGCCCTTCTGGAAAATCTTTCGACCCAGTACGGGGGATTTTCATCTTCTCATATTCAGGCAGTTGTCGATCTGGTGATCAACCGTCCATCCGGGAAAATTATCATCTTGCCGCAGCGTCTGAGAGCGCAAAAAGAGTATGACCGTGTCATTGTTGATTGTACAATTCAGAAGAGAGTAGTGGATTACGAATATCCGTTGATGGTTCCTGGCGAGGTTGTTTTAAAAGAAAGGGGGATTATATTAAACGCAAAAAGAGGCGAACCAGGCGAGGTTGATTTTAAATGTGTTGACAGGGTTTACCTTGATGAGGATAAAATCAAAGCGCCTCTGGTGATCAGAAACCGTCGAAAAGGTGATTGGTTTGAGCCTCTGGGAACAAAAGGATCGCAGAAGATCAAGAAGCTTTTTATTGACCGGAAAGTGCCTCGTGGACAAAGGGAAAGCCTTGCGCTGATTGCAGATGATATTTCTATAATATGGATAGAAAACATACATATAAGCGAGAGAGTTAAAGTAACACGTGAGACCAAAAATGTTTTAATTCTGGAAATCCGGCCCCTTGGATGACGGATAAAAGTCCAAGAAAATATTTGAGTTAAATTGGATAGTATTATAAAGATTGCCAATACAATTCATTTGAAGGAGAAAAATATTGAATCAGTTTCAAAAAAATACCGCACTGGTCCTGACAGTGCTTCTGGTTTTTTTGCTGGTTTGGCAGCTGTTTAATCAGCAGAAGCCGAGCTCAAAAGATATTAATTACACGGACATGTTGACCCACCTGAGCAATGGCGAGATTACGGAAGTGACGATCCAGGGGGATGCGGTTACGGGCAAACTGGCCAATGGAAACACCTTTAGAACCTATGCCCCTAAAGATGACGGCCTGGTCGGCATGTTCAGAGCAAAAAATGTAAAAATTACGGCCAAACCGATTGAAGAAAATCCGTGGTATATGATCTTCATTTCCTGGTTTCCCATGCTTCTTCTGATCGGCGTGTGGATCTTTTTCATGCGGCAGATGCAGGCGGGGGGCGGGAAAGCCATGTCTTTCGGCAAGAGCAGGGCACGTCTGATCACCGATAAATCCAAAAAAGTGACATTTACCGATGTGGCGGGAGTGAACGAGGCCAAGGCCGAGCTTGAGGAAGTGATCGACTTTTTGAAAGATCCCAAGAAGTATACCCGTCTGGGCGGCCGCATACCCAAGGGACTATTGCTGGTGGGACCTCCGGGAACCGGTAAAACGCTTCTGGCCAGGGCGATTGCCGGTGAAGCGGATGTGCCGTTTTTGAGCATCAGCGGTTCTGATTTTGTGGAGATGTTTGTCGGTGTCGGTGCCTCCCGCGTACGCGATTTATTCAGTCAGGCCAAGAAAAACGCTCCCTGCATCATTTTTATCGATGAAATTGATGCCGTGGGAAGGCACAGGGGTGCGGGTTTGGGTGGCGGCCATGACGAAAGGGAACAGACACTGAACCAGCTGCTGGTGGAAATGGACGGCTTTGAATCCAATGAAGGCGTGATTCTGGTTTCGGCGACGAACCGTCCCGATGTTCTGGATCCGGCGCTCTTGAGGCCTGGGCGTTTTGACCGCCAGGTGGTTGTTCCGCTTCCGGACGTCAAGGGGAGGGAAAAAATATTTGAGGTCCACGGGCGCAGGGCGCCTGTCGCGGAAGATGTCGATTATGGTGTTCTGGCACGGGGAACCCCGGGAACATCCGGAGCGGATATCGAAAATCTGGTGAATGAAGCAGTGTTAAACGCCGCAAGGCTCAACAAAGAAAAAGTGAACATGTCGGACTTCGAATTCGCCAAGGACAAGGTTCTGATGGGCACCGAAAGACGGAGCATGGTCATCAGCGACGTGGAAAAAAGCAACACAGCCTATCATGAAGCCGGCCATACCCTGGTCGCAAGGCTGATTCCGGGAACCGATCCCATTCATAAGGTCACGATCATTCCTCGCGGTAGAGCACTGGGATTAACCCAGCAGCTGCCGATTGACGAGAAGCACACCTATCCCAGTCAGTATCTGGAAAGTAACATCGCCATTCTACTGGCCGGGCGTGCAGCCGAAGAGCTGGTGTTGAAAGATTTTACCACCGGTGCGGGAAACGATATTGAAAGAGCCACCAATCTTGCCAGGAAAATGGTGTGTGAATGGGGTATGAGTGAAAAAATGGGCCCTTTAAGTTATGGGAAGAAAGAAGAACAGATCTTTTTAGGGCGGGAATTTGCCACGCACAAGGATTACAGCGAGGAAACGGCCAGGAAGATTGACGAGGAAGTGGTTGCCGTCGTTAAGCGCAACTACGACAGGGCCAAGTCTCTTCTTGAAAAGCATATTGAAATTCTGCACAGGCTCTCCAAGGAACTGCTGGAAAAGGAGGTTCTAAACAGCACCGAAATTGACGAAATCATCGGCAGTGCCTTGCCGGATCATCCTGCGGTGCCCGGCGAATAGGGGTTTTTTTGAAATTGGTTAAAATTAAAAATTCTGATGAAGCAATTGATATTCTTCAGAAAATAGGTGTAGATCCCTATGGTATCCGTGCCATGGAGCCGAAAACAAGGCACCTGAACATCTATCTTACAGGGCAATCCTGCAGGGTGGCCAATATCCTCAAGCAGGAAATGCTGTCATTGGGTGCTGATGCGGCGGTTGCCCGGGGCAGTGTCGCTTGTTCAGTAGACCAGACGGATGTTTTGATCATGGGAACCGTCAAGCAGATCCGGTCTCTTGCCGCAAAAATCGAAAAACAGCCGTTCGGACTGAATTTCATCGCGTCGGATCTCCTCGATCTTCTGGACAATACTCATCGGAAACAACACATTCTGAAAACATCAAAAAGGAAGATGGTCCTGGGTGACAGAACCCTGATTATGGGTGTTTTAAATGTTACGCCGGATTCGTTTTCTGACGGAAACTGTTTTTTCGATTGCCGGAAGGCTGTCGAGAGAGGTTTGCAAATGGCGGAAGAAGGCGCGGACATTATCGATATCGGCGGCGAATCGTCCAGGCCCGGAGCGTCACCTGTCACCGCGCGACAGGAGATAGCCAGGATTGTTCCCGTCGTTGAAAGTTTGTCCGGAAGTCTGAAGATCCCCGTATCCGTGGATACAACTAAATCACAGGTCGCGCAAAAAGCGCTGGAAGCGGGCGCCGAAATAATCAATGACATCAGCGCGCTGACAGGCGATAAAAAAATGGCCGCTGTTGTCCGCAAAGCCAATGCAGCGCTGGTCCTCATGCACATGAGGGGAAAACCGGAAAACATGCAGACCGGTGATCTTGCCTATGACAATTTAATGGAAGAAATTACCGGTTATCTGAAAAGCCGTTGCACCAAGGCGCTGGCGGCTGGCATTGAAAGGGAACGGCTCGTCATTGATCCGGGAATCGGTTTTGGCAAAACCTATGAAGATAATTGTAAAATTATCAACAGATTGGAAGAGTTGAAAACCTTGGGCCTGCCGATCATGATCGGGACATCCCGCAAGGCTTTTATCGGAAAAGTGACGGGCGGAAATCCTTCGGAAAGAATGGAAGGAACGGCGGCGACAGTTGCCTTATCCATCATGAACGGATGCCACATTGTGCGTGTTCATGATGTGGCTTCAATGAAGAAAGTTGCGGCAATGGCCGATGCGATTGTTCACGCATAGAGGGGACTGATGATATACGGTGTGGGCATTGATCTGGTGGAAAATGACCGGATCGAGAAGATCATTCAAAAATGGGGCGAAAAGTTTTTATGCCGTGTTTTCTCAGACAGGGAAATTGAATATTGCGGCAGGCACGCGCAGGCGCATATTCATTACGGAGCCCGGTTTGCTGTCAAAGAGGCCTTCCTGAAAGCGATCAGCCTCGGCCTGGGCAGGGGAGTCCGTCTGCAGGAAATTGAAGTGGTCAACGAGCCCAGCGGTCAGCCGACGCTGATGCTTTACGGCGGAGCACAGGATTTCTATCAGGGTGCCGGAATCACGTCTGCTTATCTTAGCATCACCCATACAAAAAAATATGCCTCCGCGCTGGTTTTACTGGAAAAATAAATTTTTCATGATAAATTGCAGATCATCCAATGAATGAAAACCATGTTCTTGTTGAATTTGAATCCAAAAGCGCGAAGCAGACATTCTTCATCGGTTTTGCTGTCGGCCGGAAAGCAAGGGAAGGGGATATATTTGCGTTAACCGGCGAACTGGGCTCTGGAAAGACCTGCTTTACAGGAGGATTGGCGCGCGGACTAGGCGTTGGCGAAGAGTACGCAATTACCAGTCCGACATTTACATTGATTAACGAATACCCGGGACGTTGCCGGCTCTGCCATTTCGATCTTTACCGATTGAATCATTCCTCTGAACTGCAGGATCTGGGCTATGAGGAATATATATCAGGGGATGGTGTGGTCGTGATTGAATGGGCTGAAAAAATCGCAGAGGTTCTGCCTGAGGATGTAGTGTCGGTCTGTTTTAGTTATGTGGATGAAAACACAAGGATCATAGGGTTTGGCGGACCGGAAAAAAAAGTTGGTGAACTCGTTCAGGATATCTCGAGGGAGGACTAGACAATGGGGTTGGTTGTACAGAAATTTGGAGGAACATCTGTCGCAAACATTGAAAAGATCAGAAATGTGGCAAACAAGGCGATCCGCGAGAAAAATGCCGGTCATGACGTCATAGTGGTGCTCTCCGCCATGGCCGGAGAAACCAACAGGCTGATTGACCTGGCCCACAGCGCGGCAGAGTTGCCCGATGAAAGAGAGTATGATTCGCTGATTTCAACAGGCGAACAGGTGACCATCACTCTCCTTTCCATCGTTTTGAATTCAATGGGGTACCGGGCCAGATCCTTTCTGGGATTTCAGGTCAAAATACTGACGGATACCGCTTTCAAAAAAGCAAGGATATCCATGATCGATACCCATGCTATCGAGCAGGAACTGAAGAAAGGCTCGATTGTTGTCGTTGCGGGATTTCAGGGAGTGGATGAAGAAAACAACATCACCACGCTGGGCCGCGGCGGATCCGATACCAGTGCGGTGGCCCTGGCGGCAGCACTTCGTGCCGAACGGTGCGATATTTACACGGATGTTGACGGTGTTTACACGACCGATCCCAATATCTGCGCCAAAGCCAGAAGACTGGATAAAATATCCTATGACGAAATGCTGGAAATGGCGATGACCGGTGCAAAAGTTTTGCAGCCCCGTTCCGTGGAAATGGCAAAGAAGTACGACGTGCCGGTTTACGTAAAGTCCAGTTTCACCGATGAAGGCGGAACACTTGTTACCAAGGAGGATAAAGAGATGGAAAGAGAAATACTGTCAGGCATTACCTATGACCGCGATCAGGCAAAGATTACCGTTGTGCATATACCGGATAAACCGGGGATTGCCGCAAGTCTGTTTACGCCATTATCGGAACGCAACATCAGTGTTGACATGATCATCCAAAACGCCAGTTCAAAGGGATATACGGATCTGACCTTCACGGTTTCAAAAAAAGACATGAAAGAAGCCCAGAAATGCGTTGAGGCAACGGCCAAAGACATCGGTGCCCAGAAAGTGGAAGTGGATGATGACGTGGCCAAAGTTTCGATCATTGGAGTCGGGATGGTCAGTCATTCCGGTGTTGCCGCGAAAATGTTCAAAACCATGGCGGATGAAAGCATTAATATTTTGATGATCAGCACGTCGGAAATCAAAATATCCTGCGTCATCCAGAGAAAGTACACGGAACTGGCCATTACGGTTCTTCATGACGCGTTTCAGCTGGAAAAGAAACATAAATAGAAAATGATATCCGATCGTCAGACAAGGGGAATGGCCGCGGTGTCCGTCATCTTAGCGGTTATTCCCTTTTTTTGTTATTTTTACACAGACCGGATGGATTCTGAATATCCGCTTTTCTCCTCTTTTGATTCTGAAAAGATTGCGATTGAAGTCATCGATAAAGAAGGCAAGTCCGGTTTATTTTTTGTCCGTCCGGGAACTACTGCGCGGCAGCTTTTGGCCAGTCTGGGTTCCAGAAGGGTTCCTGGCGAAGATTACAAACTGCAAAATGCCATGAAAATACATCTGGACTTCAAAAACGATCATCCAACGCTTTCCGTGGGCAAGATGGATGCCGTCAAACGCTTGTCTCTTGGATTGCCGGTTGATGTCAATCAGGTCGGAAAGAATGAATTGATTCTGATTCCCGGAATCGGAGAAAAACTGGCGGGACATATTTTAGAATACCGGAGCCGGGTGGCGCGATTTAAGACACTGGAACAGCTGATGGAAATCAAGGGAATCAAGGAGAAAAAACTGGCAAAACTCAAAAGGTACCTTTACATCGACAACAAGACCGGCGTGAAGGGACTATGATTTGCTGTAGGACTCGTAAAAGGAAAGAACACGCCTGACGTAATTTTGTGTTTCGGGGTAGGGGGGAACGTTATAATTGTATTTTGCCACAGCGCCTTCGCCCGCGTTATAAGCGGCAAGGGCAAGAGTCAGGTCACCCCTGTACAGATTAAGCAGATAACGAAGATATCGGGCGCCCCCGAATATATTATCACCGGGGTGAAAAACATCGTCAACATTCAGTGCGGAAGCCGTTTGAGGCATCAGTTGCATGAGGCCTTTCGCGCCCTTGGGGGAAATGGCCTGATGGTTAAAATTGGATTCCGCCTTGATGACGGCTTTGATCAGGGCGACGTCAAGATTGAACTTGCCGGCGGCTCTTCGGATTATTTTGTCGTATGCAGCTGAATCTACATTGATTTTCCTGGAGAAAAGAATCCTTTTTTCCTTCATGATCAATACATATTTTGCTTTGGGATTGGAAGGCACATTGGTCAGATGGATCACGCCATCTTCATCCACGTACTTGAAAATATCCGCATGGGAGGGGACAGCAGGCAAGCAAAGCAGAACAAATAAAGCCAATAAAACAACCCGCCCAAAAAGAAATATTTTGGAATAATTGTTTTTCATATGATGAATCATAGAGTTATGATACTTTAATCAAATAAAAAGTTCAAGCAAAAAATCTCATGCGAATTGCCTCAAATAAAATGTTACCGAAGGGCATTGTAAAGAGGATACGTTGACTCATAAACCGATGTTACCGA
>MWDG01000028.1 GCA_002070455.1 Deltaproteobacteria bacterium ADurb.Bin151 | reverse complement strand
GTATACATCTTGTCATACTTCCTCTTCAGGCTGACCAGAATCAACCCGCCTACAATCAGGCAGCCCAGCTGGAAATACGGGAAATTCGCCGCTCCCGCTGCCGCATATTCTGCGAATCCAAAGGTTGCCGTTAAAAGAACTACTGCTGCCGCCGCTGCGATGGTTCCGAATGTCTTTTTCATGATCTGTTACCTCCTTGAGGGTTTTTGTTTTATTTGCCTTTATACTAATGAAATTTGCGTGCCAGAATTTGAAAAACAATGAAAATATATTGTAGTATATTGATATTATGGAGTATTATGATTAAGCTATTATTGCAGGGATTACTGGAGAATGCACTTTTTACCTCTTTTTTTAATTAAATGTTCAATCAGGTTTAACGATATATGAAAATTGGTGGTGACCGGTAAAAGAGTTGTGTATGATGATGCCGTACTTATTAAAACTTGTAGTTTTTTGCAGTAAAGGAGACGGATGATGACGGAAGGAGAAAAACTGATCATTGAACTGTTTGAAAAAATCAAGAAACAGCAATGGGACGATATTGATAAATTTATTCATCCTGCGTTTCAGTCTGTTCACCAGGATGGAAGCAGAAATAAAGAAGAGGAGATCACAACCCTCAAAGGTCTGCACATGGGGGAATATTATCTAAGCGACTTCAAGATGACACAGGAGCAGTCTCTGATGGTTGTAACGTATACCGTGAGGGCGCAGGAACTCATTGATGGGAAACACACCCTGACAAAACCGTCGCAGAGATTGTCCGTCTTTGTAAAATCCAGGGGCAGATGGCGATGGCTGGCCCACGCGAATTTCATCCCCATAGAGGAGGTAAAATGAAAACAAACCATGTTTTAGTCATTCTGGGCAGTCCGAGAAAAAAAGGAAACAGTGCCATTTTGGCCCAGCAGATCAGCCAGGGGGCAATATCAGAAAAAGCTGAAGTTGAAACCATTTATCTGCACGGTAAGAACATTGCTCCCTGCAAGGCCTGTATGACCTGTCAGAAGAAAGGAAGCAAGGGCTGTTCTATCGATGACGACATGCAGGAAATTTATGCAAAACTGATCAAGGCAGACGCCTGGGTCATTGCCAGCCCCGTCTACTGGTTTACCATGTCCGCACAGACCAAGATATTCATGGATCGTTGTTTTGCGCTACCTGCCTACCACCATGATCCCTTTCGGGGCAAGCGGATTGCCGTTGCCATGTCATACGGTGATGAAGATGCTGTCAGATCCGGCTGCATCAACGCTTTGCGAACATTTCAGGATGCGTATAGATTTACACGGTCTTCTCTTGTTGGAATGGTCTACGGGAGTGCCATGGACGCCGGCGAAATTCGATTGAATGAAAAATTAATGCAGGATGCATACAATCTCGGAAAAATGCTGGCAGCAAAATAATCATTCTTATTTATCAGATTTTCTGTTCGTAAAAATGAAAATCTGATCCGGGCAAATAAATTAATATTCGTGCAATTATTTAACAAATATGGCATGATACCGTTAAAAGGGCAGGGGATATTTTCTCCGTCATCGATTAACCGCAACCCATAAATTGCCGGTTCACACAAAGGCGATATGAAATCGGCATGTATAATGAACAAACTCTCCATTTTATTATAAAAGCATGCTCCGGTATGCGATCCTGTCGGATTGAACCAGGGGTTGAATTGGAAGGCAAATCAAAAGCCTTGTAAGCCGGGGAACAAAGCACAATGAGCCAAAAACAGTTGGGTACAGGTAAACAATCTTTTATTCTGCAATAAGCTTGCTGAATCGTTGCGTAAGAGGGATCGATGGAGCGAAGAGAGAGCCCCTTTGTGTGCGGCATAAAAATTGTTCCGGGATTGCTGCTGCTGATGTGTTTTCATGTGCCGCGCCTTTACGCAGATCATGACACATCTTTGCGGACGGATCTTAATTTCTCCTACACGTTCAATGAACAATTTCAGGCCGTATCTTATGTATTTATCCAGGCCAATGAAAATATTTCAAATTATAATTATGGTGAATGGGGGATCGGACTGCAGTATCAGACGCCGCTTTCATGGCTTTCATTTCTGATCTATTATCAACAGGGATATTCAAAGGATGATGAACGTCACTGGGAACTTGAACAAAAACCAAGCATCAACATGAACACACAGGTTGCTCTTTACGGTTTCAAAATATCAAACCAGATCCGTTTTGAATACAGGATAACACCCCAATGGAATGATTATCGAATTAAAAACACGTTGGTTATTTCCCGGCCGGATCTGATTTTTCAGCTGCAGCCCTATATCGGATGGGAAGCGTTCTATGAGAATCATGACAAGGCGCTTATGCTGAACAGAATAAAACTGGGTATCTCCAGGAAGATTGGAAGCCATGTTTCCATTGGCCCTTATTATCGTATTGATCTATCCAACATCAACAGTGGGTGGCAATGGACACGTCAGCTCATCGGATTTCATGTAACCATCAATTATTAGGAATGAAGGCCATGTCAACGAAAATGACACTGATAGACAAACCATACAAAAAAGCCATTGCCGGTCAGCTTTTACAAGGGTTATTCATTTTGCTGCTGATTCTGCTGATGGCTGCGTTTGCCTGGGCGGAGAACCGCGTTGTAAGGGTCGGTGTCTACGAAAATGCGCCCAAGGTGTTTACGTCCGAATCCGGCAAGCCATCGGGGATCTTTATTGATATTATCGAGTATATCGCCAAGCAGGAAGACTGGGACCTTGAATATGTGACGGGAACGTGGATTGAGAGACTGGATCGCCTTGACCGGGGAGAAATAGATCTGATGCCGGATGTGGCCTTTACGGCTGAACGGGACAAGAAATTCTCTTTCCATAAAATCCAGGTGCTCTCCTCTTGGTTTCAGGCCTATGCCGGCAAAGACAGCGGGATTCGGTCGATACTGGACCTGAATGGAAAGCGCATTGCCATACTGGAAGGATCGGTTCAACAGGAGGCTTTTACACGCTTCAGCCAGGGCTTTGGGCTGCGTATTAAACTTGTTCCCGTTCAGCATTACAAAACAATGTTTGAGATGGCCGCCCGGGGAGAAGTGGATGCAGCTGTAACGAATCAGTTTTACGGCGCCATGCATGCCAGACGATACGGCCTTGTGGACACGGCAGTTGTATTTGAACCCTCCGCCCTCTTTTTTGCGGCACAAAAGAATGATAAAACGCAACTGTTGGAAGCCATTGACCGCCATTTATCCGTTCTGAAAAAAGACATGCAATCGCCCTATTATAATTCTCTGCGTCGATGGACATCCGAAAAGGTTCGCTTTAAGGTTCCCTTATGGTTGCAGATCCTGGCTCTGATTGCAGGCGTTGCCTTGCTAACGAGCCTTGCGGGAAGCTTCATTCTGAAGCGTCAGGTAAATGCGCGAACCCGCGAGCTTTGGCAAATCAATCAGGAAATGGAGCAGCGGATTATCGAGCGGACGGCGCAGTTGGAGGAAGCCAGGATGAAGGCCGAGTCTGCGGACCGGTTGAAGTCGGCCTTTTTGGCGACGATGTCGCACGAGCTGCGGACGCCGTTGAATTCGATCATTGGTTTTACGGGCATTCTTTTGCAGAAGCTGGGCGGTCCGTTGAATGAGGAGCAGGCCAAGCAGCTGGGGATGGTATACAACAGCGCGCGGCACTTGCTGGATCTCATCAATGATGTTCTGGATATTTCAAAGATCGAAGCCGGACAGCTCAATGTAATCAGTGAACCGTTTGACTTACGGGAATCGATCGAGAGAGTCATGAAGAGTTCGCAGCCTCTGGCGGATAAGAAGGGGATAGAGTTTTCATCGACGGTAGCCCCTGAAATCGGTGCCATTACGGGTGATCGGCGCCGGGTGGAGCAGATTTTGCTGAATTTGATCAGCAATGCCATCAAGTTTACAGAGCAGGGATATGTGCGTCTGCAGGGTGAGGTGCGGGGGGATGATATTGTCATTGACGTGAAGGATACGGGGATCGGTATCAGGCAGGAAGATATGGGTTTGTTGTTTACTGCTTTTCAGCAGATTGAATCCGGGATTACGAGGAAGTATGACGGTACGGGTCTGGGACTTTCCATTTGCAAGAAGCTGTCGCACCTTTTGGGAGGCGAAATCCGTGTTGAAAGCGAATGGGGCAAAGGAAGTACCTTTAGCCTGATTTTAAAAAAGGAAGGGTAAACTATGAAAGAGAATATTCTGGTTATCGAAGACAATGAGCAAAACCTCTACCTGGTCAAGTTTATCCTGGAAAAAAACGGATACCAGGTTCATGTCGCCACCGACGGTCAGGCAGGAATTGAAGCGGCAAATCAGCTGAAGCCGGACCTGATCCTGCTGGACATTCAGCTGCCGGTCATGGACGGCTATGCGGTTGCCCAAAACCTCCGTGCCAATCCATCAACGGCAAAAATTCCTATCGTTGCCGTAACTTCTCATGCCATGGTTGGCGACCGTGATAAAGCCCTGTCATCGGGATGCAATGGGTACATCGAGAAACCGATTAATCCTGAAACGTTCATGTCGGAAGTCGAACTTCATTTGATTAAAAAATAATCGAGGCGGACGGGTATGAAAAAAGTGCTGATTGTCGATGATGTGGCGGAAAATCGCTATATTCTGGAAAAGGTGCTCGGGGGTCATCAAATGGAGGTGATGTCCGCCCAAAACGGTCAGGCGGCCCTCGACAAGGCTTACGCAAATCCGCCGGATCTGATTATCAGCGACATTCTTATGCCGGTCATGGATGGATACACGTTATGCAAAATCTGGAAATCTGATGATCACCTCAAAAATATCCCCTTCATATTTTACACGGCGACTTATACCGATCCCAAAGATGAGACGTTTGCAAAAAACCTCGGTGCTGATCTGTTTATAATCAAGCCGCAGGAACCGAATGTTATTATTGAAACGATCAAAGAAATCATTGAGAAGGATCATGTTGTTCAATCTGCACAATATCAGCCGCTGGGATCGGAGATGGAATTTTTCAGACAGTATAATGAGATTCTGTTTCGTAAACTGGAGAAAAAAGTGTTGGATCTGGAGCTGCTTAACCGGCGCCTGAACCAGGAGATTGAGAAGCACAAGCAAACTGAAGAAAAATTGTTTAAACTCAGTCAGTCCATAGAAGAAAGTCCGGTGGCGTTCGTCTTAATGGATGTCAACGGAAATTTAGAATATGTCAACCCGCAATTTTTCAGGATCAGCGGATATGCCCCTCGGAATATGATTGGATTAAATGTCAAGAGTCTTCAACCAACGGGATCACAGACCGATGATTTTCAGGAGGCGTGGGAAAGTGTCGGAGCGGATAACATTTGGCGTGGTGAAATGCAAATCAAGAAGCAAGACGGTGAATGTTTTTGGGCGTACCTGACCCTGTTGCCGCTGAAAAATCCCGAAGGTCGCGTCAACAGCATGATGATGATCATGGAAGACACGTCGGAGAAAAGGCAGCTTGAGGCACAGCTGATCCAGTCGCAAAAGCTCGAGGGTATCGGCCAGCTGGCGGGAGGCGTGGCGCATGACTTCAACAATATTCTGACCGCAATCATCGGTTACGCCCAGCTGGTTTATCTGAATATGCAGAATGATGATACAAACAGGGGGCACATCAAGCACATTCTGGACTATTCGGAAAAAGCCGCGACCATAACCAAAAGCCTGCTTGCTTTCAGCCGGAAACAGACAACAAATTTGTCCTGTTTCAACGTTAATGATTTAATCTCCGATTTTCAGAAACTTCTGCTTCGACTGATGCCGGAAAATATAGAAATACAAACCCAGTTTACATCCCAGAAACTTTCTGTTTTGGTGGATCAGGTCCAATTGGAACAGGTCATCATGAATCTGGCAACCAACGCTCGTGATGCCATGCCCGACGGAGGATTAATTATCATTGCCACAAACATGACAGAGATTGATCAGGAATTCATCAAATCCAATGGATACGGCAGAACCGGTTCTTATGCCCAGATAACGATGGCAGACATGGGAAGGGGCATGAATCGGCAAACCCTTGATAAGATCTTTGAACCTTTTTTTACAACCAAGGAACCCGGCAAGGGGACCGGCCTGGGGATGACGATTGTTTACAATATTGTAAGCAGGCACAATGGTTTTATTACCGTGGAGAGCGAACCCGGCAAAGGTACCCGAGTACGGATTTTATTGCCGATTGTTCAGGCCGCTGAAGATGTGAATGGAAGCAAAACAGAGGAATACATCGAGCAGGGAGGGGCAAGAACTATTCTGGTTGCAGAGGATGATTCGGGAATCCGTGATCTGATCACGACAATACTGACCGAACGGGGTTATGAGGTGATCGGCGTTGCCGATGGCGTGGAAGCAGTGAAGCAGTTCAGCGAAAACAGAGAAAAAGTATCGCTGGTAATGCTTGACGGTATCATGCCGAAGAAAAACGGCAGGGAAGCCTACCGTGAAATCAGAGCGATGAAGCCGGATGTGAAGGTGATTTTCATGAGCGGGTATTTGGAAAATATGCTTGACTTTGATCATCTTATGGAAAGAGAAATTCATTTTTTGCAAAAACCGGTTCTGCCTCTGGATATTTTGAAAAAAATACAGGAACTTCTGGGTCCCGGAAAAAATTAAAAGCAATGATCACATGATCAGCGCCGGATCGTGACAACCGACGGCCGATAGAGAAAAGGGTTTTTGCGGATAAAGCTTTCCTGTTTGTCGATGTCCTCGACTGAATTGCAGACATAAGTGACGACGATGTCTCTGCCACACGCGAATTGACGGTGTTCCTTGCCCGCGTAACAAAAAGTATGTTGATCATAAAGAGGGCTTGCGGGGTCCACTTCGGCAACGGATTCAATAAGAGGCGCAGGTGTACTCCACGGACCCTCCAGTTTCGGGGACGTTGAGTATAAAAGCTGACGCCCCTTATTTTCAGGCGAGAGGTAAACGGCCATCCATTCCTGATTCTCCGGGTGATAGCGAACGCTGAGTTCGGAAACGCCCGCCGAAAAAACAATTTTCGCTTCTTCAGGTTGCAGATTTTTTTTCCAGATATTTTCCTTCATCAGATATTCAAAATGGCCGGCGGGGTCTTCCAACCGGTTAATGGGAATCCGCGCCAGAATGTTGCCCCAGATGTGGATGTTGCCGGCGTTATACCGATAGAGGGGATAAAAATAAACATATGGATCATAAACGACAGATGTTGTTGCCAGGGCTTCAATGCCTTGCGCCAGAGCGTTGGTCCAGTCCAGGTAGTCAACAGGCCATAAATTAGGATTGTCATTCTGGAAATCTCTGATCCGGGCTATCTTGTGACCACCGACTTTGAAATTGAACGGCGACGGATTTTCAGGAAGGGCGATGATGATCAGGAGGGGAATGTACAAAGTGTCCTTCGCAATGAACGGGTCCTGAGGCCAGAGAAATTCATTGTTGCCAAACGAGGATACAAATTTGCCGTTTTTCTTTTTCAGGTAATATTGAATGTTAAACCCGGTGTTTTCAGAGCAGGTGGAAATGGCCATCGTGGTTCCCAAAAGAACGTCCATCCCGATACGATCTTTTCTTTTGGGTTCTTCCGATACAAACGTGTCGCCGAACAGCCAGAGGGTGCGCTGTTCGTCCAATTTGATGGAGTAAGCTCCATCCGCCCCGTACCAGCCGTCCCGATCGGGAAAACTGGGTAAACATCTGGCCTGTGGATACTGGAAAGGGCATGATGACGGCCGGATTGCCTGGCAGGAGGTCAGTAAAATGCAAATCAGGAGCAGGATCACCCCTGTGGTGTGTTTGTTGAATCTTCCATGGACGGTAAAACTACTCATGGATTCCTGCTCCGGATCTCCGATTATTTTGTAAAATAGTCTGTTTAAGTTACTTTCGACCAGGCCACCCAAGCGCGTTACGGCCATCCGTGCTATTTCAATTTAAAACCCACCCGGCTGTTTTTCGCTTTTTCTTTTTTCTCCGGCGCCAGCGATGGAGCTTTAACAATAAAAATCCGTGCCGGTTCGACTTTACTGTCCTGCAGAAGCTGTTCGCGGACGGCCTCTGCGCGTTTGGCTGCAAGCTCTGTTAAGTCGTTGTCTGTGACGGGGATGTTGTCATGAAACAGTTTTTCCATTTCGGCCCGCGGCAATTTTTTAGGGATGACCAGTGCCGTCCTCGGTTTGGAAAACCTGGCTGCTTTGTACGCCAGTGTAAGGTATTTTTCATATTCAGAAGGAGTAATCGTAATATCCTTGAGCGGCATGGTCTGCTGATCCTTGTCAGCCATTTCTTTGAGCTTCTGGGTTTTCATCAGACGATGAAGTTCCGCCTGCTTGAGACCTTCTTTATCCTTTGCCGGGTCAACGTAGCCTTCAATATCCAGTTTCAGGCTGGGACGGTCGTAAAGTACCTTGGCCAGGGCTTCAATTTTTTTCCTGCCATCTTCCGCAAGAACCGAGCTGCCGTAGTCAAATTCGACAAAGCTCATTTCGTCTCCGCCACCGGTTACAGAAGACAGAAGAGAGAAAGGTGCCGTGACCGCCTTGGTAATAAGATTAACGAGGATCTGCCACACTAGCGGCCACACTCTAAACTTGGGATCGTCCAGGCTTCCGGACAACGGAATATCCAGTTTGATCTGCCCATTGCGGTCGGTTAACAGGGATACTGCCAGTGTCACGGGTGCTTTGATGGCGTCGGGGCTGTCCACTTTATCCCCGAAAGTGAGCTGGTCAAAGAAAATCTTGTTCTCGGCGGTGAGTTTCCTCTTATCGACCAGATAGGACACATCAAAATTGAGTTTTCCTTTAATGATAGGATAGCCCAGAAATTTAATCGCATAGGGCGTCATCTGGCTCATTTCAAGATTTTTAAAGTTGATTTTAATATCAGCGAAAAGGTCCTTTTTCAGAGGATTGATGGTCCCGGCGATATACAGGGGCGACCCATAGCCGATATTGCCCTTCAGTTTCACTTTTGCCCGTGAGATCTCCTGCGATGAAAGCCCCGTTACGCTTCCTTTGAGGTTGAGCATCTTCACGGCATAGTTCGGCCTGATGTTGTAATCAGCAAAATCTACTGTGCCACCCAAAAAGCTGACCTTGCTGATTTTAATGTCCGGCGGTTTCTGAGAGGATTTTGCATGTTCAGCCGGTTTGGGAGGTTCGGGACCGGGCGGGGTTTTCTGTCCTGCATATTTTTTCGGCGGGCTCATGATATCCTGGATGTTCGTGGTGCCGCCTTTATTGATGACGATTTTGGAAAAGAAATCACGAATCGCAATTTCCTTGATTGACACAGAAAGTGGATTGTATCCGACGTCCAGAGAGTTGAAATCAAGCTGCTTGAATTTCAAGAAATCATGCGTGTGAATCTGATCGATGGAGGCAAATTGTGCGATAGAAAGTCCCCCCAGATATTTGATGACGGGTTTGTTTTTTGCGTCCATCTTCATGGAAAATTTTCCGTCCGTTGATATTGAACCTCGCGTGATGTCCAGTTGCACGGCATCGCTAAAATAGGGCTGGAACGGCCGGATGGCAAGATCCTTCACATTCAGCGCCAGATCGGCGGAAAGCGGCTGGAAACTGACCGGGCCTTTAACGGTAATATTTGTGTTTTGATCCATGATCAGGGAGAGGTCAACATTGGCCAAATCGCCCTTGCTAAGCGATATTTTGGAAACATTCAGGCGCAGGGGATTGATCTGAATTTTTACCGGCTTGCGCGGCTGTTCGTCGGTGAAGGTGATGTCGGCTTTGTCAATCAGAAGATTGTCAACAAGCAGGGTAAGTTCTTTTTTCTTTTCGTTGCTGACTTCCTTTTTTGCAGCAGAGGCCGGAGGCTTTGTCCCCTGAGGCTTCTTTCCCGGGTCGATAAGCTTTGATAGATTGATTTTGCCGGACTTGTCACGCTTGATCACAAGCTCGGGGGCATCGAGGGCGATCTGAGACAGATGGACCGAGGGCTTAAAGGGTTCAATGGAAGCAAGATTCACTTTCAGTGCGGGAAGACGAAGGATTTTGTTTCCCTGCGGGTCGACTATATTCAGGCTTCTTAAAACAGCATGTCCAGTCAGTTTCAGCTCTGGCGATTTCCCCTCGGGCATGATGAAATTGACATGGATATTCGTGTCCAGCCGTGCCTCGGTCAGTTTAAAGTTCATTTTCACGGGCACATATTGCAGGTAATAGGGAACATCAATATTTTTCATGTCGATGATTAAAGAGGTTTCCCGTGATGTCAGAAAAGGTTTTGTTTTCCCTCCGATTGCCACACCATGACCGTTCACGAAGGCCGAAAATCTTGGTTGAACGTAATTTTTCATGTAATATTCAATATTGGAAACGAAGGGGATTGCCAGTTGAAGATCACGCACGGTGTGGCTGGTTTTATTCGGCAAATCACGAAAATCAATATTGCCGCCCGTGATCTGAATATTGTTGAGTGAAAAAAGAAAAGGTTTTGAAGGCTCTTCTTTTTTGGCTTCCTCTTTGGGAATCAAATCGGAAAAATTATACGTTCCGTCCGTGTTGCGGGTGATCCCGACATAAGGCTTATTGAGTCTGATTTCTTCCAGGATCAGAGCGCGCCTGAAGATCGAGACAAAGGCCCCGGCATTAACGTAAAGTTCATCAAATGCGACAAACGGTTTTTCCTGACCGGGGTCAGCCAGTTTGAAACCCCTGATGGTTACGGAAAGAGAATAGGGATTGATTTTTATCTGATCAATGGACGTTTCCCGATGCAGAGCCTTGGAAATCTTTTCGGTTGCAATCGGCTTGATCACATATGGAAGGATAAGGAATCCAATAATGCCGATGATTACCGCAAAAATGATGACGACGGTGAGAATTTTTTTTGCAATCTTCATGTTCACAGGTTCCTTTTTTATAAAAAATTCATGGCCTATGCGGCGCAAAAGTTTTTCGGTATGGACGAAAATGCGGCATGACGTTCATCGGCCATAAAAACCGTTTTATTATGAATGTTTGATGTGATCCAATTTAGATGAAATGATATTTTCATTTCATCTTTCCTCGATATCGCAGAAAATGCGTCGAATAATTGATAAATCCGTAAAATTGAGTATTTGCTCCCTTATTTCACATTTTCATAAAAAGAATATAGATGAAATAAAATAACCATTTCACCATGAAATGCTATTTTATTTCATTGTGCCTCTGCATATTGACAGTCTTTCATTTGTCGAATACAAATGCAGCCCAATAAATGTATTTATGAAGAATGCCATAATTTCCGGTTGATGGATCAGCGATGCACGCAACCCATCGACTTTCCGGGACCAGCATTCTGCAGATGTTTCAATGAATAATTCATTTTGGACGGAGAATCAATCAAAAATCGTTTTTTTATGCTGTAAGCCTGTAAGGATTTTTTAAGCGATCTTCCATGGTGGCTCAATGGGTCGAATGAAGAAAGCATTATTCCCGGATGATGATTAAATTTTGTGAGGTTAAAAATCAGAATGGTTAATGAAACTGAAAATCAATTCAATGATGTCAAACAAACCACTTTTGCCACCGATGCGCCTCCTGAAAAGGACTGTGCGGGAACAAACGACGGGAAAGAATCAAAAGATATCCAGTATATTGTTGATCACGCTTTTGAAGCCTTCTGGCAGGTAGATACAAATTTCAAGATTACTTTTACCAATGCGGCATGCGGCACGGTCACCGGCGGATTCAAAAGTGAAGATTTTATCGGACGATCTCTTATGGATTTTTTGTCTCCGGAAAGCATAGAGAAACTGTATAAAGGCAACAGTTCGCGGATGAATGATGAAGCGAGGGGGGTTCAGACAGCGCTTGCATTCTATGAACTTCAGATGAAAAGGAAAGACGGTACATATTGTTGGGTCGGCATCAGTTCCAGTCCGATACGCGACAGGAGCGGAAAGGTGATTGGATATCAGGGCATCCTGCGGGACATCAGCGGTTTCAAAAAACAGGAAACCAGCCGGAAAAGATACGAAGAAGCATTTAATAAAGCGGAAAAAATGTCCTGTTTGGTGAATATTACCAACGGTGTTGCCCGTGAGCTCAATCGTCTCATGGGCGGCATTATCGCTCACGGAGAGATTCTGAGTTCATGCGATGGTCCGGGCAGCAATGCATTTCATGACCATGTCGGCAATATCATTGATTCAGGGGAACGGGCAGTGACCTTTATCCAGGATCTTCTGGCGGTATCCCGTAAGGACGAAGAGAATCGCCAGATCATCTATATCAATGAAAGAATCCAGGCGTGTCTGAAAAAAAATGAATTTCAAAAATTATCACAGCGGTATCCTGATGTAACAATAAAGATGGATTTTGAACCTTCCCTGCGGAATGTGAATGCTTCGTTGTCTCAACTGGACAAGTCCATTCTGGATCTTTTGTCCCTGTCGTTTAAGCAGACTGAACCCGACGGCGTGATTTCAATTGCCACAAGAACGGTCTATCTTGGCTGTCCGGTTCGGTATGAGGATAACTTGTGTGAAGGTGAATACGTGGTCTTATCAATCAGCAGCACGGGCGGCGGACTTGAGGATGAAGAGGTTTGTCATCTGTTTGAGCCTTTTTATGCAAAAAAATTCATGAAAAAAAGTGCTACAGGGCTCGAGTTGTCCATTGTCCGTGAAGTGATCAGGGATCATAATGGATTTATTAATGCATACAGTAAGATCGGATGCGGTTTGTCTTTTGTGCTGTATCTGCCGGTTTCGCGTGAAGATTGTGAGGGCATTCCACACAGGGGCAATGCTGTCAGGCCGGATTTGGTGAATTGATCTTTGCGGGAATTCGTATGGTATCACCAGGTGGGGGGTGAGCACGGGGAGCATAAAGCCGGTTGCAGCCATTGATTCCGGTATGGCAAGACGGTTTTATGCTCCCTGAGCCATATGGTTATCCTGCATGGGGAATAATTTCAGGTAACGGTCGGCTCCTCAAAAAAAATTCGTGCATCAACGATACTCGCGCCCTGACCTTCCGGGTGCACAATGACTGGATTCAGGTCAATTTCGGTAATGTCGGGACAGGCGGCAAGCAGGGCGGATGTCCTGCAAATGATATCAACCAGCGCCTGACAATCCGCGGGTTTTTTCCCCCTGGCGCCCTGAAGCAGCGGATAGGCTTTCAGTTCTTTCATCATATTGGCCGCTTCATTAGGTGTAACCGGTGCCAGACGGATGGAAGTATCTTTGAATATTTCAATAAAGATTCCCCCCAGACCTGCCACAATAACGGGTCCGAAGGCCGGATCACGGCGTCCCCCGACGAAGCATTCAATCCCTTCAGGTGCCATCTCCTGGAGCAGGTATCCGTCGATAGCCGGTGGATTGGCAATCTTTTGAATTTTATCTTTCATTGAAACGAGGGTTTCGGACAGCTGCTTTTTATTGCGGATGTTTACCGCCACGCCCCCCACGTCTGATTTATGCGATGCGTCGCGCGAGACAAGTTTTACGGCCAGCGGATAGTGCAGGGGAATCTTCTCCGGCAGGATTTCGTTCTTAATCAGCATGTCTTTCACCGGTTGCAGACCGGCCGAGGCGCAGATTGTCAGGGCTTCATCCGTTAGTGCGATGCGCTGTTCATGAACACAGCGGGACCGGATCGTTTTCACCATATCCAGATCCAGACTATAGTCCGGCAGTTTGCCTCGGCCGTCACGAAGGGTTTTCAGTTCGTGATAGGTTCGTGATACATGGAGCGCCGTGGCCGCTTCCAGTGGGGATGTGAAAATGGGAAAGGGTTGACTCTGCTGTATTTTCAGAAGTTCTTCACGGTCGGAAATCATGGTCAGACAAACCGGTTTGGCATATTTTTCAACCAGCTTTTCCACACCGGCCAGGAAAGTGCGGGACATCTCTCCTTCAAAATCTGAAGAGTACAGATGATTGAATAAGACGCCGTCGTAATTTTCCAGTTTGAGGGCTTCTTCCAGAATATCCGTGAAAATGGTGTAGTCAAAAATCTCGCCCAGATCCAGCGGATTCTGATGAGCGATGACGCGCGTCTTGTAGATGGTTTTGAGTTTTTCAATAAAGGATGGCGGGAAAGGGACCATTTCAAAACCATATTTCGCGCAGGCGTCGGCGGTCAGCACCGCGTGGCCGCCCGAGCGTGAAAGCACCGCCACGCGACGTTCTTTCATCAAGGGCATGCGGACGACTTTGATGGCATTAACAAATTCCAGTTCATCATCCACACGAATAATGGCCGCCTGTCTGAAGGCGCCGTCCACGACGCTGTCATCGCTGGAAAGTGCCGTTGTGTGGGACTGGGCGATTTTCGCGCTGATAGGTGAACGGTTTGATTTCTGTATAACGATGGGTTTATCACACCCTCGCGCCAGATCGAAAAATTCCCGTCCTCTCTTGAAACCTTCAAGATACATCGCGATGATGTCCGTTTTTGGATCTTTGATGAAATAGTCAAGAAAGTGGGCCTCATCCAGCTGAAGCTTGTTCCCGGTGGCCGCGAACTTGCCGGGTTTGATGCCGTAACCGGCCACTGCGCGCAGATAAGAGCCGCCCACACCGCCGCTTTGCGAAATGAGCCCCAGCCTGCCGCCTGTCGGGATATTTTTGAAAAAGGCAAACGGCATCATCATTTTCATGTCAAAGTTTACCGTTCCCACACAGTTGGGACCGATGACCTTCATGTTGTATTTTTTTGCAACGGCCAGAACGTCATATTCCAGCGTGTGATCGCCGTGTGAGTATTCGCTGAAACCTCCGGATTCGATAACGACGTGCGTAATGCCTTTTTCTCCGCATTCCCTCATCAGGCCGGGTACCGTTTTAGCAGGCGTTAGAAAAATGGCAACGTCGGGTGTTTCGGGAAGACTGGCAACGCTCGTGTAGATATGAATGCCATTCACGTCGCCCTCCTGAGAGCCGACGCCGTATAGATTCCCTTCATAGCCGATTTGTTTATTATTAAGTAAAACGATTTGTCCCAGATTCATTTTGGTGGCGGATGCGCCGAAAACTACAATACTGCGGGGGCTGAAAAACTTTTCCATGATCCGATCGCTCCTTTAGCCCGGCGGTCAAAAGAACAAAGCCGCAGAGCGTCATATCTTTCTGTATGGCCGGACCCGTGGCTTTATAGAATAGGCGGGCGGACCGTGTCAAGAGCAAATTACATAAAGTCGCCGGTCGGAGGAGATGGACCATTTTAAAAGAAGTGTTTGACTTCTTTGTTAAAGCCAATATAATTGAATTGCATTGCATTCAAACAGAATCTAACATTGCAGCCGGTCCAGTTGTGGAAAGCCAGTCAATCATGTCATTATTCAATGCGTGGTATGGGGTGGAATCATGAAAAAGAGGCAGCAATCGAATGATGATCTGGTTTCTGAAATCAAAAAGCTGCGCCAGAAGCTCAAAGAGATCCGTCAATCGGAAATTAAAAGGAAACGTGCGGAAAATGAGCTCAAGGAAAACGAGCAGAGGCTGCACAGTGTCATCGGTGGCCTGCCGATTCCCGCTTTTGTGATCGATAAAAATCACCGGATTCTCTACTGGAACAAAGCCCTGGAAGAACTTACCAAAATAAAAGCCGAAGACGTTATAGGTACGTCACAGCAATGGCGGGCATTTTACAGTAGCAAGCGTCCCTGCATGGCAGATCTTCTGGTCAACCGTGGCCAGGAAAAGATCTCCAAATGGTATGCCGGGAAGTACGTGAAGTCCAAATTGCTCGACGAGGCCTACGAAGCCATCGATTTTTTCCCCGAACTTGGACATCAGGGTAAATGGCTGCGATTTACAGCGGCCATTATCCGCAATTCAACCGGTGATCTGATAGGAGCAATCGAAACTCTGGAAGATATCAGCCGCCGGAAAAAAGCAAAAATGCTGCTGCTGAAAGTGCATCAGGACCTGGAAGAGCGCGTCAAAATCAGAACCGCGGAACTCGCCCGGGCCAATGAGGCCCTGCTGAATGAACTGATGGAACGTCACCGGACGCAGAAGGCACTCAAACAGACCACCGATCATCTGTCCCTGCTTCTGGAATCCCTGCCGATTATTTCCTATACGCGAAAGGTGGACGGTAATTTCGCAATCACTTTTGTAAGCAGTACCATTGAAGAGATCACAGGATATTCGCCGCAATGCTTTATAGACGATGAAAATTTCTGGATAGACCATGTTCACGTGGATGACCGGGCGCGCGTCATGGAAGGTCTGCAAACGGAGCGCGAGAAAGGGACACACCGGTACAGCTATCGGTTCCGGGTGATAGACGACACCTACCGCTGGTTTTCCGATTACTGGCGGATCGTTCACCTTCCGGCCGGATCAACCAGCTATATTGTCGGTGCCTGGCAGGATGTCACCGAGGACAAAAAAATCCGTCAGGAAGGGGAATTAAGACTCCAACAGATGATTCAGACACACAAACTGACTGCGCTGGGTGAGGTAGTTGCGGGTGTTGCCCATGAGATCAACAATCCTGTCAGCTTTATCGCGTACAATGTTCCCATTCTGGAACAAATCTGGAACACGGTGGAGGATATTCTGGTACGTAGCGGGTCGCACCATTCCGACTGGGAGAAAAGAGGTTTGTCCTATGAGGAAGTGAGCAGTAATATGCGGGAGATTATCCAGGCGTTTAAAATCGGTGCCAACCGTATCAGCCGGGTCATCACGAGTTTGAAGGAATTTTCCCGTTCCGATGAAGCCACACAGAAAAAAATGGTCTCCGTTCCGGATGTAATTGCAGGAGCGTTGGTGATTGTGGGAGCACAGATCAGAAGAAACGTGTCCAGAATCGATCAAGAGATTGCCAAAAAAATTCCTCCGATTTACGGACATTTTCAGAAAATCGAGCAGGTGATGGCCAATCTGTTGATTAACGCGCATCAGGCAATACCCGAAGGTCAAAAAGGCGTCATCAGCATCCGCTGCCGTTACATTGACCGCTTAAAATCCGTGGTCGTGGATATCGAAGACAATGGAAAGGGCATTGATCGCAAGACGATGGAGCACATTTTTGATCCCTTTTTTACCACGCGAAGGGAGCTTGATGGCACGGGCCTGGGACTTTCCATTTCATATGGACTGATCAAGGAACACCAAGGCACCATCGGAGTGCTCTCCCGTCCCGGAAAAGGAAGCCGGTTTTCGATTTACCTGCCCGTGGAAGGCAACGTCAATCTCAATCTGTATCCGTCTATTTTGTGCATTGACTACAATGTGAAATATCTCAAAGAGCTCAAAGCCAATTTTTTGGACGCGGTAATCTGGCGTTCGGAATCGAAAGACAAAGTGGGGGACATTCTAGCTTTTTTAGAGGAGAATCCGGAAGTCGATATGATTGTTTCCGAAGCCCGTTTAAAAGGATTCAGTGCGTGGGACCTTATGGATAAAATTAAAACAAAATATCCCCTGTTGCCGTTCATTCTCTACTCGGCCGATCCCATGGCGCTCAAGGCGCCATCCCGAAACATAACACAACCGGATTGCACACTGCAAAAGCCTTTTACCATCGAAAAACTTCAGAAAGTCATCCATGAAGCGGGGAGACAACAGCTATGAAAATATTGATCGTCGATGACGAGGAAGTGTCCCTTACCTCAGTCAAGAGAATTCTCAAATGGCATGGACTCAAGAACATAGAAATCTGTGACAGCGGAAGTGAGGCGATCCGGAAAATCCGTCAGGAGAATTTTGATGTTGTTCTTCTGGATTTACTCATGCCCGAGGTGGACGGCATGCAGGTACTGGAATCGACAAAACCCTATTGCCCGGGCACGGAATTTATTATCCTGACAGCCGTTGATGATATTTCAACCACTGTAAAGGCGATGCGGCAGGGCGCTTACGATTATCTGGTCAAACCGGTGGATAATGAACTGCTTATCTTATCCATTGAAAGGGCTTATGAAAGAAAAGGGCTGCTGGCAGGTTTGTCCGTCACTGCCAGTTGCCAGGCGGCAGAAATACCTCCGGCATTTTCCGATACCCTTACGCAAAACACCCAGATGAAAGCATTGATTTCCTATGCTCAGGTCATGGCACGCAGCGGCAATCCGGTTTTGATTACAGGTGAGTCGGGTACCGGCAAGGAACTGATGGCGCGAGGCATTCACCGTGCCGGTCCGGCTCCTGACGGACCTTTTGTGGCGGTGAACGTTTCGGCTATACCGGCCACCATGTTTGAAAGCCAGTTTTTCGGACACGTCAAAGGCGCGTTTACCGGTGCAGATGGTTCTCACCAGGGTTTCTTTCAGCAGGCGGACGGGGGTACTTTATTTCTCGATGAAATTGGCGAGTTGCCGATCGGCCTTCAATCAAAACTCCTGCGTGTATTGGAAGATAAAACGTTCACGCCGCTGGGGGCCGGTCATCCCGTGCGTGTGGATGTCCGGTTGATTTCGGCAACAAATAGAGAATTGGACCGCGCCTGCCAGGAGGGCCATTTCCGAATCGATCTGCTGTATCGTTTGAAATCTGCAACCATTTGCCTGCCGGCGCTTAGGGAAAGAAGAAATGACATCCCTCTGCTTGCGGCACATTTTTTACAAAATGCCTGTGCGCGCCACAATAAAAACATTTCCGGGTTCAGTCCCGAATCCATGACAGTGCTTGCCCGTAGAGATTACACCGGGAATATCCGTGAACTTTCTCAGATCGTGGAAAATGCCGTTTTGCTTGCCGAAGGCCCGGTCATCCTACCCGTGAACCTGGGAGACAGTCCGGCGATGGAATTTCAACCGTCCCTGTCAAGTCGCAGCCTTTGTACACTCAAGGAAAATGATGCAGCCCATGTGATGTATGTTTTGCATTCCACCGGCGGCAACCGACGTGAAGCCGCCCGCATTCTGGGAATCACGCTCAGGCAACTGCAGCGAAAGCTGGCCGGCACAAAAGGTGATTCCTGAAAAGCAGAAACTCTTCTTGGCTTTTGATATTTCTCCGGCCGTTCGATATCTGTATGAATCCAATCGATTCCGATGCCCGTGAAAAGTGGTATTTCTTGTAAAAATATTGAGATTGACATCCATTGTCATTTTGAGTGATAAATACAAAAGTTAATGGGATTTTTTGTCCAGCTGCACTGCGTACCATTACGAAGAGGAAAGACGACTTTTTTGACTGTTGATGATTTCCGGTGCCTTCAGCGATGAGAAAAGAAATTTTAACACTCATGGTTTTCCTGTATGTAATGATTCTGGTCTCACCGGCATTATGTCAAACCGGCAGTGCCCTTCTGGAAGAAGGGATCAAACAATATCAGAATGAAAATTATGAAGAAGCCATCGAAATACTGGAGAAAGTGAGATCCCGGGAACCGGAGTCTTCCCTGGCGGCCTTTTTTCTGGGGATGGCGTACAAGCAAACTATTGATTATGACAAAGCCGCCGTCAATTTGGAAGATGCTTTAAAGCTGAAGCCGGCGGTAAAAGAGGCTCTGGCGGACTATATCAACATTCTTTTTCATTTAAATAAATTAGAAGAAGCAAAAAAATGGATTAACGTTGCCCGGGAACAGAATGTGGAGCCTGCCAGTATTTATTTTTTAGAGGGAATGATTCTGGCGCAGGAAAAGAATTATGGATCTGCTGTTGAATCATTTGAAAAAGCAAAATCGCTGGACAGGAATCTGGTGCAGATGGCCGATTACCAGATCGGTTTGTGTTACCTCAAGGAGCAGAAATTTAAAAATGCGGGGGAACGTTTTAAGGCGACAGCTTCCTATGATCCTCAATCCGATCTTGCCGCTTCTGCCCGTCAGTATTTCGATGCGGTTGAAAAAAGTATTTTCTATACCAGGCCGATCCGTGTCACCATGGGAATTTATGGCGGATATGATTCCAACGTGGTTTCCAGTCCCCGTCAGGAAAGCCTGTCAGGTTCAATTGGCAGCTCCGGCAGTGGAGTCCTTTCGCCTTCCGTGAGAATTGAATATGTGCCCCGTCTGAATCGTGCCTGGCTTTTCAATGCCATGTATTCCTCTTCTGCAAACCTCCACGATCGTTTTGTTCACTCCCGCGATTTAATAGCGAATACGGTTTCATTCTTGCCCGGTTATAATTTCGGCCGTTTTTCCATCAGCATACTGGGCAGTTACACGAACTACCTGCTTAGAACGGATTCGGATATTGTTCCTGATGGAAATGCCGGATACAAGCATTATGAAGATTATTTTACTGGTGGGTCGGTTTTGAAATTATTGGTAACGGAAAATCAGATTCTCGAGTTGTTTACCGGCTATGATAAAAAAAATTATTATAATCAGGTCATCCCGTCAGGCAGCAGCCGGCGCGATGCCGAAGGGTTCAGAGGGTATCTGAGTTGGGTCTGGTTTTTCTGGCGCAATGGTTTTGTCAACCTTCGCTACGAGATATGCAAAGAGGCCGCAGACGGAATTTACTGGGATAATCTGTCAAACCGTTTGTCAGCAGGTCTTGTCTTGCCAATTTTGCCCGAAAATCTGACCCGGAAAATAGGTTCCCTGTATTTACAAATGGCAGGCGGTTTCACCTTTCAGGATTATTCACATCCTCAGCCATACTCTGATGCCGCCGGATATGCAAAAACAGGCCGCAGAAAAGATGAAATCTACAACGGCTCCGTCGGATTAAACTGGGATATCACGAAAAACTGGAGCTGTGTTGTGCAATATTCACACATAAAATCAGATTCCAATATTCCCGTTTATGAATATACACGTAATTTGTACACAATGGGTCTTGAGTTTAAGTTTTAGATATTCCAGGGGAAGAGTATTGTAGAAAAGCTTCAACGTTAATGGAGAGAACAATACCGGGGAGGCAGCCACCAATGAAAGCAAAAGATTGTGTCGGAATCATATTCGTGATTTTACTGTTGCTTCCTTGGATGGCTCTGGCTGTGCCAGTGGGTAAGATTACAAATCTGCACGGCAATGTGGATATTACCAGCGCGGGGAAAACGGCAAGAATTGCAAGATTGGGAGATGGCGTGAATGTCGGTGATTTTATCCGCTCCAAGAGTAAATCCAAAGTGGAAATTACTTTCAATGAAGGCAATGTGCTGCGGTTGGGGGAGAATTCCCGGGTGGGGATTACCCGGTACATGTCCGGTGAAAAACAAAACTCAAGCATCATAAACCTTTTCCGCGGGAAAATTCATAATATTATTAAATCTGTCGGTGCCGATGGACGATATGAAGTGCACACGCCCGTTTCTGTCTGTGGCGTGAGGGGTACCCGTTTTTTTAATTATTTTCTGTCTGGTGCGTCCGGATCGATATTCGAGGAAGGTTCCGGCTATGGTTACAGTAAGAAAGATCCTGCCGATGTTAAAAAAATAAACTCCGGCCAGGGGATGTTTGTTCCTGATGCAAAATCAGGTGCGAAAGTGAGAATCGTTCCTGACCATCAACTGGATGAAATGAAAAAAGCAACGGACGTATTAGAATCATCAGATGATTCTGCGGATGCTTCGGGTATCCTGGGTGATCTGGCAAGTGGGGACGAGGTTCCGATTTTACCCCTGCCTCTTCCGTCGCCCCTTGTGCCTGCGTATACTCCCCCGATTGTCATACCGCCACTGATTCAGACTGCTCTTTCCTCGGATCTGGAATTAAGCGCGGTTGCAGGCGACGTGTCCTTTTCCCGGACGATAGACAATGTAATCATAAAAGGAACATCACTGGATTATGGATCAACTTTTGCTTTGACTGCATCCGGAGCGGGGATTACTTCAGCATACGACCCTGCCGGAGGTTTGATTAAAGGCTTACTGAGCACGGGGGGAATTGTAACTTCCGGTGTGTCCGGCTATATGATGGGGCTGCCGTTTCTATCCGGCAGTGGAGCAAAAGCGCTTATATCATCAATCTACGTTAATAATGACGGACAGGTCGGGTTTCTGAAGGGATTACTGAACATTTCATTTTCCGGCACCACACTTTCCGGAACAGGAACAGCTGAGAAATATGCGCCGATTGCCTCATCATCCTACAATCCTTCAACTTTCGCTCCAGGCATTCTGGCAGGCATTGGAGTGCCCAAAACAGGCAATCTTTCTATTTACGCTGATCATATTTCCCTCGATTGCAGCAACAACTGTGAAAGTGAGGTCAGGGTCATTGATGCAACCTTTCAGGACGCAAGTACCGGCCAAACGAAAAGCGGCAAAATTGGTGTTTGGGGAGCTTATAGTCAAAACGGCACTTATTTTAATCACGGAGGACTTACAGGCTTTACGGACAGACAGTATGCCCATTATGATACAACCGAAAAAGCATCGCTCTACAGCGATAACCTGTCAGGAGCGGTAGATACTGACTCACACGAGGTAAACATGAGCGGCAATTTCCTGTATATGAGTCCCATGTATACAGCCAAGTTGCTTATGAAGCATTTGGGGTATTATGATTCCTCAAATATTTATTCTTCAGTCAGCGCAGGTACGATCCAGATGGTTCCCATGGCTTTTGCCAATGAATTGTCTTTGTCATTATCCGGCATTTCCGGCATAATGGGATCTACAGAAAGCCTTTGGACCAGCGCTTATTCTCCAACGGTATCAATGATTGGCAAATATTCCATGCCCGGCAATTATCATGTTGTCTCCGGTGGCTGGCAGAGCGTGAATTATCTCTCTAGTTCAGGTTCGACAACGAATGATGGAGGAGGCGCTTACAAAGGATTCTTAAATTCGCACCTTCTGCTGTCTTCTGCCAATGTCCTGAATACGGATGCGCAGGCTCTTTATGCAGATTCCTCAGGTAATATTGGCATTATACGGGGCTATATTCCCGGTGTTGTTTCTCCAATGAGTAATGGTTTCAAATCTGAAGGCGTTTTGAATCGAATCGAAATGGAGACAGGTGCGGGCATATCAGCAGCAACTTTTGTTTCGTCCGCAACCACGCTACATACGAATACAGGAGGTTCTTCTTCGAATTTGCTTGCTGGTGGATCGTCGATGACGTTGACTGGATCAATATTACAGGGTCTTGAAATCAACGGTAAAAGATGGGGCATCGGGAAAATTGATATGTCAGGTACATACAGCGGCGATCCGAGAGGAAATGCGGTATTCAGCTATTTGCTGGGCGGTTCTTCAGGTTCGGAAATATTCACTCATCTGGAACATCCGGACGCAACGGCCTGGAATTCCGTTGAGGGCGGATATTTCCGGGGCAATATTGCCGCCGCTTCCGCTGACTGGATGTCGGCGAATACCTCTGTTATTGGTGGAACCATCAAGGGAATTTTTGATCCGGTAAATAGCTGGCAAGCCACTGGTCTGGGAACCAGAATAGAGACATCATCTTTTGTTGAAATGGCATCCACAGAAACAGGCAGAGCAAAACTGGCCGCTTTAAATATCCCCTCTGTGATTGTCGGTTTGGTTAATTTATCCGGAAGCGGTAACGGTTGGACCAGCTTAAATGTTAATAACACGGGGTTCTATGCAAGTACCAGTGGCGGCAAACCGCAAATCTGGGCATCAAATAACGTAAACGGAAATTACAGTTCACCTCCCCCTGTCGGCACTCCCACAGTCCTTACGGGATCTGCCGCAGGTCATTTATTTCAGGCAAATTTTACGATTCAGAACTGGAATACAGGGACCGGACGTTGGGGTGCGGCGATAGGCAGCGGAACAATTTCTCCCGGCTTAAACGGTGCGACTCAATTTCAGGGGGTTGCTGCGGGAACGGGTGCAACCGCTGTATCCGGTTCTGTTTCCGGAACTGCTTCAGGAGCAGCTTACTAATTTCCAGGTGATGGAAAGTACCGGTATTCGGCCAGCCATTGACCTGTAAGTTTAAACAACATCAGACACAGATTCATGGATGACATTTCCGCCGCTCCCCATGACATAAACGTCATCATCTTTCATGCCTTATGCAGCCTGCATCTGAAGTGTCACAGCCAATCCGTGCAGTCTTTGCACGCGACATCCCGGTCATTTCTGAAACCTGAAAATTTCCCCCTTTATCTTTTTATTCTTCAAGGGAATCAAGGTCTTATTGTGTTTTTAGGATTCCTGGCATACCTGTTGCTCTTATTGATTGATCAGTATGTCTGTTAATTCCGGCAGGATTGCCGGACAGCAGGCACTGGAGTGCCGGAGGTGAATGACACGGATCTTTGATTGTTTCATGGAGATAGCAACGGAATAAATTTTTCATAAATGGGGGAATGTTCCGCCGAAAAAATAAAATGAGGTGAATGAACCGTGGCCGATCAATTGAATCAAGGAAAGATTTTATCCATTCGCAGCAGTGTTGTTGATGTCCAGTTTTCCGTGGCGCCCCAGATCCGCAATGTGCTTACAGCGGGCGAAAAGGGCGAATACATTATCGAAGTCTTTACGCAACTGGATAGCAATACCATTCGGGGTGTTGCACTGACTCCAACGCAGGGATTGACCCGCGGCGCGACGGTTACAGATACCGGAAAGCCTTTCGAGGTGCCGGTCGGCCCCGCGCTGATGGGCAGAGTGTTTAACGTCTTCGGGAATACCATTGACAAGAAGGGCAATGTGGAAGGGTGTGAAGTACGTTCCATTCATCGCGAACCGATTCCACTTCGCGATCAATCCACCGTCTCGGAAATCTTTGAGACCGGTATCAAAGCCATAGATGTCCTGGCCCCTCTGGAGCGTGGCGGTAAAGCCGGGTTATTCGGAGGTGCGGGTGTCGGCAAGACGGTTCTGATCACAGAAATGATCCACAACACCGTAAGCGGCCATGAAGGGATGAGTATCTTCTGTGGAATTGGTGAACGATGCCGCGAAGGAGAGGAACTCTATCGGGAAATGGAAGAGAGCGGTGTTCTGGGAAATACCGTCATGGTGTTCGGACAGATGAATGAACCGCCTGGCGCGCGGTTTCGGGTAGGTCATTCAGCCTTGACGATGGCGGAGTATTTCCGTGACGACGCCAAGCAGGATGTTTTGCTGATGATTGATAATATATTCCGATTTATTCAGGCGGGTATGGAAGTATCCGGTCTTCTCGGACAGCTGCCTTCACGTCTGGGGTATCAGCCCACACTGGCGACAGAACTGGCCGAACTCGAAGAGCGGATTTGTAATACCAAAACTGGAGCCATCACGTCTATTCAGGCAGTCTATGTGCCGGCGGACGATTTTACGGACCCTTCGGCGGTTCATACCTTTGGTCATCTATCCGCAACCATTGCCCTTTCGCGCAAAAGGGCCAGTGAAGGACTTTATCCGGCCATTGATCTTCTGCAATCAGGCTCCAAGATGCTGATGCCGAACATTGCCGGTGAACGGCATTACAAAATTGCCCAGGAAATCCGCAAGACGCTGGCTGTCTATGAAGATTTAAAAGACATCATCGCTATGCTCGGTATTTCCGAACTGTCCCGCGAAGATCAGCGGACTGTTTTCCGTGCAAGACGCCTGGAGAGGTTTTTTACCCAGCCATTTTTCGTGACGGAACAGTTCACCGGTACGTCCGGGAAAATGGTTTCCCGTGAAGATACGCTCAATGGCTGTGAGAGAATACTCAATGATGAGTTTGCTGATGTCCCGGAACGGGCGCTTTATATGATTGGACCTATTGAAGAGGCAAAGATCGAAAATGTTGCTTAAAATTTTATTGCCGGCAGAAATCATGATGGTGCAGGAAGTCAAGAAAATCGTCGCGGAAGCGGAAAACGGTTCCTTCTGCCTGATGCCGAACCATATTGATTTTGTTGCAACACTGGCTCCGGGAATTTTTACTTATGAGCCGGTTGAAGGGGGCCAGGAATTATTGGCCATGGATGTTGGCACACTGGTAAAAAAAGGACCGGAAGTGCTGGTGTCCACGCGTAATGCTGTAAAGGCGCCGGATCTGGGAAAACTCAAACAGGTAGTTGTTCAACAATATGATGTTCTGGACGAGCGGGAAAAAATGGTTCGTTCCGCTGCGGCAAAATTGGAGGCATCGCTGATTCGCCGATTTGTTGAACTAAAGTAGGGCGTGATCCCTGATCACGCCGCATTAATTATGATGAAGATGTGTTTTCGACAATAGCCAAACTGGCGATAAAACCGGTAATAATGAGGATTAAACATGGTTGAGATACGACGAACATCCAATGGAAGAAGGCGGAAGATGGCTGATCACTTCACCGAGCAGGTCGCCAAAAAAGAAGCACTGCGGTTGAAAGGACTCCGTCATAAGGATGAAACCGTCTGGTTCGGACTGGGGATGTTCGGGATTGTCGGCTGGGCGGTTGCCATTCCCACCCTGGTCGGCGTTGCCCTCGGCCTCTGGATTGACCGCACCTGGCCCACCCAGTATTCTTGGGCGCTGATGCTTCTGATTGCGGGTGTGATTGTAGGATGCATCAATGCCGCATACTGGGTGAGAAAAGTACGCAGCAGAATTATCGAGGAAGAATAACATGAGTGTTTCCCTGATGATGATTTGGGCAGGTTGTTTTTTCGTGGGGATGGTTCTTGGCGCTTTCTACTTCACCGCGCTCTGGCAGACGGTGCGGCGCCTTCCATCCGCGGAAAATCCCGTGCGCCTGATGCTGGGCAGTCTTGTTCTGCGCATGGCTGTGCTGGCGGCTGGATTTTACTTTGTCATGGGTGCCCATTGGGAGCGGCTTGCCGCCGCCCTGTTGGGTTTTATTGTGATGAGGAAAATACTCACTTATCGTCTGGGCCCTCAAAAGGCGGCTCATGCGGCTCATTAAAAAATAACCGGTCGTTCTCTCATCGGACCGGCCAAGGAGTCGATATGGAGATTGTACCTCTCGGTCAGATCAGTCCCGATCAAGTGATCCTCTGGAGCTGGGGCTTTGTTACGATCAACGCGACCATCCTCTATACATGGCTGGTGATGGCCATTCTGGTTGGCGGGTCTATTCTGGTCACGCGCAATCTTTCTTCTGAGATAAATGCTTCACGCTGGCAGCATTTTCTGGAAGTGATTATTTCTGTTGTCCGTGGCGAAATCGGCGAGATGACCAGGAAAGGGGCAGACCATTATATCCCGCTGATCGGCACGCTCTTTCTGTTCATCTGCACGTCCAATGTGCTTGCGGTCGTGCCGGGATATGTCGCACCGACTTCATCCATGACGACTACGGCTGCGCTGGCCACCTGCGTTTTTATCGCTGTTCCGTATTACGGCATTTCCCGAAACGGAGTGTTTCATTATGTAAAGGAATATTTTCAGCCCAATTTTATCTTTTTCCCGTTCCATGTCATGGGAGAATTATCCAGGACACTGGCCCTTACTGTTCGTCTTTTCGGCAACATTATGAGCCATGAAAAGGTGATCGGCATTCTGCTGGCAGTCACTCCCTTTCTGTTTCCGGTCGTCATGCAGATCCTGGGGCTTTTGATCGGGGTGATCCAGGCATACATTTTTGCGATCCTTTCCATGGTTTATATCGCTTCAGCGCTGTCCGCTGAAGACGAAGTTCATCATAATGTTGATATAAATAAAGAAGGCGTTAGCGCTTAAATCATTTTATTAAAGGAGGAAGTTTTATGGATAGTGTAAGTCTCGTCGCAATGGCCTCGATATTCGGAGCGGGATTGGCAATGGCAATTGGTTCAATCGGACCCGGTCTGGGGATGGGACAGGCAATTTCTCAGGCGCTTGCCGCAATCGCACAGCAGCCGGATGAGAGAAATTCTTTAACCAGAACGCTTTTTGTCGGATTGGCCATGATTGAATCTATCGCCATCTATTGTTTTGTTATTTCCATGATTCTGATTTTCGCAAATCCTTTCTGGGGGCACATTATAAAGTGAGGGGGATGATCCATGCATATCGACTGGTTTGTTTTCTTAGCGCAAATCTTTAATTTCCTCCTGCTCATGTACTTGCTGAAACGCTTTCTTTACGGGCGTATCATCAAGGCCATGGATGACCGTGAAGCGAAAATCACAGCGCGTTTTGCTGAAGCCGAGGATCTGAAAGTCAAGGCTAACGAGGAAGCTGAGCTTTACGAAAAGCGCAACCGGATGCTTCATGAGAAAAAAGAAATCATGCTCAATGAAGCAACCATGGCCGCCGATGCCAAACGCAAGGAACTGATGGATCAGGTGCGCAGGGATGTTGATGCCGTAAAGGCAAGATGGCAGGACATGCTGGTTCGCGAACAGGACGCCTTTTTCTATGATTTGCGCCAGAGGGCCGCGAAGCAACTATATGCCACGGCGCGCAAGGCTCTGGCTGATCTGGCGGATGTGGAACTGGAAGATCGGATCGTGGATGAATTTATCCGTCGCGTCAAAGAACTTGATGAAGAAAAAAGTGTTCAGATTCGAAAGGCGATCAGCGGCGGTGGCAACAAGGTCGTCATCCAGAGCGCCTTCGGTATTGCCGAACCAAAACAGGCACAAATCGAAGAAGCGCTGAAAAAGCAGATCACCAATGGTTTTACGATCCGTTATCTGCGTGAGCCGGATATTGTTTCGGGCATTGAACTGCGGGTGAACGGAAACAAAATTGCCTGGAGTTTGAATGAATATCTTGAGACGCTTGTGGAAAGTCTGACGGAAACTCTTCAGAGAGAGGCGCATGCGGCATGAGAATAGGCTGTTAGGCTGTAGACTAATAGCCAAACATTCTAAAGGTTAAGAGCTTAAAGCCTAACAGTCTACAGTCTAACAGTCTACAGCCTATTAGAGGAGGCGTGGAATGAATTCAGAGGTTAGTAAATTGGAAAGCCAGGAATTAAAGACGTTTCTGGACGATACATTTGACACCATGGACAAGGTTCTGGACGAACAGAATCCTGAACTGAGGCAATATGAGGTAGGCCAGGTAGAATTTGTCGGACGGGACATTGCCAGGGTGAGCGGCCTGCCGCACATCCGGGCAGAGGAACTGGTGCGGTTTACCGGAAATTATATGGGGCTGGTATTCAATATTGACCCCAAGGAGATCGGGGTTGTTCTTCTGGATCCCAGTGAAAATCTGCAGGTCGGATCGGAAGTTCAGCGCACCAAGCGCGTCCTGGATGTGCCGGTTGGAGACGGACTTTTGGGACGGGTGGTCGATCCTCTCGGTCGTCCGCTGGACGGTCTGGGAGAAGTCAATACGGTCATGCGTCTGCCGGTGGAAAGACCAGCGCCGGCGGTTATGGACCGCGCGCCGGTTGTTGTGCCGTTGCAGACAGGCATCAAGGTGATTGATGCGCTCATTCCCGTTGGGCGCGGCCAGCGCGAATTAATCCTGGGCGACAGAATGACCGGTAAAACGGCCATTGCCGTGGATACGATTATCAACCAGAAGGAAACCGGTATTATTTCTATTTATTGCGCCACCGGCAAGAAAAGCGCTGATGTGGCCAAGGTGATTGCCGATTTACGGGATCATGGCGTGATGGGCTCCTGCATTGTGGTGGTGGCCACCGGCGAAGACACACCGGGCCTGCAGTTTATCGCGCCTTACGCCGCTACGAGCATGGGGGAATATTTTGTAGAGCAGGGCAGGGACGTTTTGATTGTTTACGACGATCTGACATCACACGCAAGGGCCTACCGGGAAGTGTCGCTGCTTTTGCGGCGGCCGCCCGGACGAGAAGCTTTTCCCGGCGACATCTTTTACATTCACTCCCGGCTGCTGGAGCGTTCCACGCATATGAAGCCGGAACTGGGCGGCGGGTCGTTGACGTCTCTGCCAATTACCGAAACGGAAGCGCAAGATATGTCATCTTACATTCCGACCAATCTGATTTCCATTACGGATGGGCAGATTTATCTCTCGCCGGTTCTATTCAGCAAGGGTATTCTGCCGGCGGTCGATGTTGGTAAATCCGTATCCCGCGTGGGAGGTAAAACGCAACTTCCCGCTTATCGTTCCGTGGCGGGTGACCTCCGGCTCTCCTACTCGCAGTTTGAAGAACTGGAGTCCTTCTCCCGTTTTGGCACGCGTCTGGATGACAGTACCAGGCGTACACTGGAGCGGGGCTGGCGCGTTCGTGAAATTCTGAAACAGGGACAGTACAAACCGCTCAAAGCCTCCGAACAGATTGCCTCCCTGCTTTCCGTAACCGGCGGCGCTCTGGATCTTGTGCCTACGGAAAAAGTCCGTGAGGTGGAGGGGCATCTGCTTGCCGCTGTCAATGAACAATTGCCGGAATTGTGCAGCCGTATCGAGGAAGGTAAAAAACTGGAGCTGGCGGACCGAGACAGCGTCATGAATAAAATCAAACCCGTTATTGCGCCTTTTGAAGAGGTTGAGGAAGTCAATGCAAACAACTGAGTCTCTTAAAAGAAGAATGAAAAGTGCGGGGGATCTTTTGTCGGTCGTGAAAACGATGAAAGCCCTGGCGGCGGTCAGCATTCGTCAATACCAGAAGGCTGTTGAATCCCTTACGGATTATAACCACGCCGTCGAGATGGGACTGCAGATTGTCCTCAAGGAAAGAATGGGGGCAATGCTTCAGAGAAAGACAACCACGATAAAACGTATGGGAGTGATCATTTTCGGTTCCGATCAGGGTCTTTGCGGACAGCTCAATGAACAGATTTCCGTCTTCACGCTGGATCACGCTCAAAATGCCGGTGTGAAAAAGGACAACCGGAAAGTACTGGCGATCGGTGCCCGCGTGGCCGACTATGTGGAAGATGCCGGGCAGACTGTTGACGAGTTATTGCCCACTCCCGGTTCTACGGCAGGCATAACACCTCTGGTGCAGGAGATTATCATGATCATTGATGAATGGCATTTCCGCCACAGCATCGATCATTTTTTCCTGTTTTATAATAAATATGTCAGCGGAGCGATTTATCATCCTCATATGGTTCAGCTGCTGCCGGTCAACCGTGAATGGCTGAAAGAAATAGCCAGGAAGAAATGGGATTCCAAGTCCCTGCCCATTTTCCGGATGGATGGGGACCGGATATTTTCTTCCTTGATTCGGGAGTACCTGTTTGTATCGCTTTACCGGGCGTTTGCCGAATCGCTGGCCAGTGAAAATGCAAGCCGGCTGGCTTCCATGCAAAACGCCGAGAAAAACATTGAAGAGCAGCTGCAGGATCTGCACGTGCAGTTTCACCGTACGCGTCAGATGACGATTACCGAAGAGCTTCTCGATATCGTTGCCGGTTTCGAGGCGATGCAGGAAGAGGCATCATAAGGATTATTCAGAAAGGAGGACTGGCTTATGTCAACGGGTTCGGACAAGAGAATATGTGTTATCTGCGCATGGCGCGAGAACTGCTCAAAACGGTATCGGGTCAAGACAAATGCCTTGTTTGATGTCAATTGTCCCGACTATACAAGGGATATTAAACTGAAAGACAAAGATGTCGATAAGCTGGTCGAAGATCAGGTTATCCGCTGGCAGAGAGAGAAAAAAGAAAAACCCGGTCATGTTATCACACTTTCCAGTGAAGCCGGAGCGGGCGGAGGTTGGATAGCACGGATTCTGGCCACTGAACTGCAGATGAATATCGTCGGCAGTGAACTGATTCACAAAGTTGCCGAGAGTGCACACATGAGTGAAAAAGTCATCAAATCTCTGGATGAGAAAAGCATATCGTTTTTTGACAGCCTGATCAGTTCATTCTTTGAAGCACGCCATATCTGGCCCAATGAATACCTGCGCCACTTGTCCTTGGTCATGCACGCGAGTGCACAGCACGGCAATGTTATCATTATCGGACGGGGAGGCAGTTTCATCCTGAAAGACAAAGCGTTTCGAGTGCGCATTGTTGCGCCACTGGAAACTCGCGTGGAAAAAGTGATGCGCGACCGGAAGCTGTCTCAGGAGGAAGCGCATGAGTATGTCAACAAGTACGATGTTGATCAGATCGGCTTCATTAGAAAATATTTTAATGAGGATATCAACGATCCCAAGCATTACGACATCATGGTCAACACGCAGAATGTGGATATTGAGACCGCGGCTGAATCGGTTAAGAAGGCGTTTTTATCCTGGAAGGCGGTGTTTGAGACTCATCAATGATGATTTTGTTTATGAACCGGTGAGGGTGATCCGCGATGAATCAATATGAACGGGCTCTGCTGATGGGACTGGCGGAAGAGGTCATTCTGCACCTGCGTACCCGGTTGGCCGAGATTGAAAATCTGCATCCAAGGGAGTCAGCCGTCGGGATTGCTACATTTCAGGAGCGTCTGCGAAATATAGAGGGGTTGCTGGATTGCGTTAAAAACCGCAACTCCTTCCCTCCCTTATGACGACTTGCCATTTCTTGCGTCGTTCGGGGTTGCAGACAGGTAAACCATGAAAGTTGTGCCGACACCCACAAGTGATTCCACCGTGATCAGCCCGTTATGGTATTTAATGATGGAGTCACAGATGGCCAGCCCGAGTCCGATGCCACCCCGGTCCTTATTCTCTTTGGTCGTGAAATAAGGATCAAATATTTTTGAGAGGTTTTCACGGGGAATACCGATGCCGCGGTCCTTGATGATGATCCGGACGTAATTGCCCTTGCCCATGGTCCGGATGTTCGTTCCGGTTGTCGTGTTTTCCGCGATCACATCGATCACCCCGCCATCCGGCATGGCTTCTTTCGCATTGGTAATCATGTTTTCGATCACCTGTTTAATCTGCATCGCGTCAATCTCTGTCGGCCAGAGGTCCGGCGCGATCACCGGCTGGCACGTCACGTTGGAATCTTCAAGAACTTTTTGGACAGCCTCTTTGATGATCGTATCCAGCCTTTCATTCTTTTTAACCGGATATCCACCCTGGGCAAATGTAATCAGGCGGTGTGCAAGTTCCTTGGCCTGAAGACCTGCCCGTTCGGCTATGGCAAGCCCGTTTTCCAGAATCTTGTCTTCTTCGCTTGCGGATATTTTGGCCAGAAAAACGTTGCGCAGAATGGCCGTGAGCAGGCTGTCAAAATCCTTGGCTACACCGTCAGCAAATGTTCCCAGCGATTCATTTTTTGTCCTTTTGAGCAGTTCTTCTTCGGCGTTTTTCTGTTCTGTGATGTCTTCCAGGGTTTCCATGGCGCCGAATATGCGGCCGCTTGAATCGCGAAGTTTTGCTGCGGTTATACGGAACCATTTTCCTTTTTCGCCCAGTTCGGGGAAAAATTCCGTTACTTCGTAGGCGTCTCTGACCAGTTTTGATTTTATAACCTTTCCCTGGTAAAGGCTCATGGAGTGACTGATTTTGTCACTCAAAATCAAATCAGCCATGCAGGAGCGGGGCGCCGAATAGAATGCCCGCCATTGCTGGTTGGTGCCGATGACCTGACTGGCCTTGATGCCGTTGAGCCCTTCCAATGCTTTGTTCCAGTGAAGGATGGTATGATCTGTTGAGATGACGAAAGTTGGAATCGGAGAACCCTGGAGAATGCTTCGCAGGATCTGTTCATCATTTCGTCCCCGCCATATTGCATAAATAAAACTGACGATGGTGGTCAACGCCAGAAAAATTATAAACAGAAGGAACTCAAATTGCATTACAGGCTCCGTGCTTCAGGTTTTCAGACTGAGATGTCCCGACGAGGTCATATCGTTCAATCAAAACGGAAAACTTCATGTTTGCTGTAACAACCTTTCAGCCGCTGTTTCAATAGCAAGGTTGAGCTGAAATTGCAAGATTGGAAAAAACCGAGTTGAATCAAAATGTTTCATGTTGATTCGAATGGGTGTGACGATAGGGCTTCTTTTTAGCGGTTGAGTTCATCGCGGATGGCCATGCCGATGGTTTCCATCGCATAGGGTTTTTTAATGTAGGCCCCGGCCCCGAGTC
>MWDG01000027.1 GCA_002070455.1 Deltaproteobacteria bacterium ADurb.Bin151 | reverse complement strand
TCGGACCATGGATCATGTAATGGAAAAACGCCCCGCCTAGAACACCTCCGGCTCCCAGTAAACTCAAGGGCTTCAGAAGGTCTTTCCAGAGCGTCACAGATGCCGGCACTGTCGGATTTACCGGCAGTTCGTCATACACTTCCGGCTTGAACTGCAGGACATAGATCACATGCGTCCCGTTCACAAACTTATCGCCATAAACATTTGCATCGCCGCCGAGTTCTTTCACCCGGGCATAGGCTTTTTTGATCATCGCGTCTTTGTCACCGATGGTCAGGGCACCGGTCGGGCAGGACTTCACGCACGCCGGCACATGGCTTTCTTTAATGCGGCTGTAACACAAATCGCATTTATAAACTTTGTCCGTCTTTGCATCGTGCTTGGGAATATGGAACGGACAGGCCGCCACGCATTCCTTGCAGCCGATGCACTTGTCGTGATGGATACCCACGGTTTTCATCGGGGTATAATACAGCGACCCGCTGGGACAGACTTTCACACAGGCTGCGTCCGTGCAGTGCATGCATCCGTCTTTCCGGAAAATCCACTGGAAGTTTCCGTCTTTATCTTCATATTCCTGAAAGCGGATAAGCGTCCAGGTATTCCACTGCAGATCCGGCGGATTCTGATACGTGCCCAACTGTTTTGTTTTCAGGCCGGGGAGTTCATTCCACTGCTTGCAGGCCACCTGGCAGCCGCGGCATGCGGTGCACAGGGTGGTATCGATCAATTTTACCAGTTCAGGTTGATTCTTCATGGTCTCCTCCCTCCTACAACTTTTCCACGTTGACCATGAACGCCTTGTACTCGGGGCAGAAGGTGTTCGCGTCGCCAACGGTTGGGGTTAAAATATTCGTGCTGTCGCTGGTGCTGTCCTTGGGGAAGAGCCAGCCATAGTTGAAGGGCATACCGACCTGATGAACTTCTTTTCCTTCGACCATAAACGGTTTGAAGCGCTTGGTCACCATAGCGATACAGGGGGCCTCGCCACGTATCGATGAAACCTTGATACGTTCGCCGTTTTTAATGCCTTTTTCCTTGGCCAGTTTATCACCAATCTCCACGTAAAGCTCCGGCTGCATTTCCAGTAACCATGCCTGCCAACGGGTCAAGGCACCGGTACACCAATGTTCCGTACACGAATAGGTTGTGCAAACATACGGGAATTTCTCACTGGCATTGGCGACTTTATCCATATCACTCTTGAAGATTTCAGCGGCCGGATTCATCAACTGACCAGACAGAGGATTCTTGGTAAGCGGTCCTTCCAACGGTTCGTAATGCTCGGGGAATGGACCTTCGGCCATACCGGGTCCGAACAAAGCACCCAAACCGTCCTTTTGCATGATAAAAGGATATTTTCCCTTCTCTTTATCTGCCTGTGGTGGCCAGGGACCGTCCGGCACATCTCCCACCCACTTCTCACCTGTCCACTCCAGGAGTTTACGTTTGGGATTGTAGGGCTTGCCGTTCATATCGCAGGAAGCACGGTTATAGAGGATTCGACGATTGACCGGCCAGGCAAATGCCCAGTTGGGGAACAGACCGAGACCTGTCGGATCTTCCTTGCCCCGAGACGCCATCTTGTTAATGCCGTCTGCCGTGTAGCTGCCGGAGATGCACCAGTTGCCGCACGCTGTCTTGCCGTCTAACTGCAGATTCCCAAAGCCAGGCACCAGTTGACCTTTTTTGAACTCTGTCTTTGTCCCCTTGGCCTTATCTTCAATGACTGTATCTTCCAGGAAAACACCGTTGATCCGTTTGGCCACTTTCATCACATCAAAGTGTCCCTTGCTGTCTAAATAATCCCACTTGAGATTGACAATCGCTTCGGCATTGGGACCGCCTTCCTTTTCATACAGCTTCTTGATTTCCGCCATGATCTTGATTTCAATCTCGCCCACGGGAAGAGCATCACCGGGAGCCTCGGCGGCCTTGTATTTCCACTGCACCCATCGGCCGGAATTGCTCTGTGAACCTTCTTTCTCCATGGTTGCAGCAGCGGGAAGAAGAAAACATTCCGTTTTGATCTTTGCAGGATCGACGCCTGGACCTCTCCAGAACTCATAGGTCTCATTGTTGAAAATATTTTCACCGACCAGCCAGTCCAGATTTTCCATCGCCTTGCGAACTTTGTTGGAATTCGGAGTGCTTACGGCCGTATCCGCACCAATGCAGAAATATCCCTTCACTTTGCCCTCGTACATCGCATCAAACATGTGCATCGTGGAATAATGCTTTCCATCATCCATCTTAGGTAGCCAGTTATAACCAAATTGATTTTCTTTGGTAGATTTATCGTCCCAGAGGGATTTCAGAAAACTGACAAAGAATTTCGGATAATTCGAGTAATAGTTGGCCGACTGCGGATCTTTCGACACGGGCGTGTACTTTTCAAGATAATGATCCAAAGATTCGAGCGATGCGGAAAGCATCTTCAGGTAACCGGGAAGGTTGCCGTACAAAATGCAATGGTCCGTCGAGCCCTGCACGTTGGGTTCACCGCGCAGTGCATTGATGCCGCCGCCCGCAATGCCCATATTGCCCAGCAGCAGCTGAACGATCGACATGGTGCGGATGTTCTGGCTTCCAGTCGTATGGTGCGTCCAGCCTAAAGCATAGCATTCCGTTCCGGCCTTGTCCGGAACACCGGTTGCGGCGTAGATTTCATACACTTTAAGGAGATTTTCTTTCGACACACCGGTAATGCTCGAGACTTTATCCAGTGTGTAACGTGAATAATGCTTTTTCAGCATCTGGAAAACTGAGCGGGGATTGGTCAGCGTCATATCCCTCTTGGGGATACCACTGCCGTCTTTTTCCAGCACCCAGGTTGCTTTGTCGTATTTCCTCTTCTTGGCGTCGTATCCGGAGAAAAGACCATCGTTAAAAGAAAAGTCACTGCCCACGATAAACGAAGCGTTGGTGTAATTCAGTACATAATCTTTAAAGTATTTATTATTTTCCAGAATGTAATTAATCATGCCACCCAGAAAAGCGATATCCGTTCCGGAACGAAGCGGGACATGGAAATCACAGCGGGCAGATGTTCTGGTATAACGGGGATCAACATGAATAATGGTTGCGCCTTTTTCTTTGGCTCTTAAAATCCACTTAAAGGCGATGGGATGATGCTCGGCAGCATTGCTGCCCATTATCAATATGACATCAGCATTTTTTAAATCACAGTAGTGGTTCGTCATGGAACCGCGTCCGAACGACTCTCCCAGAGCCGCTACAGATGGACTGTGTCAGACCCTTGCCTGATGGTCTATGTAAACCAGCCCCAGCGCTCTGGACTTGACGCTTACAAGCCAGCATTCCTCATTATCAATATTGGAACTGCCATAATGACCGATTGCTTCGCAACGGTTGACCAGTTCACCCTTGGCATTGGTCTTGGTAAAATTTTTGTCGCGCGTGTCTTTGACCAAACGGGCAATCCGCGAAAGCGCAAAGTCCCAGTCCTTTTCTTCCCACTCCGTCCCGTAAGGCTTGCGATAGAGAACCTTCGTCAGCCGGTGTTTGTTGGCTTCGGTCAGATCGAAGAATCCGGCGCCTTTGGCGCAGAGCGACCCTTCGTTGATGGGATGGTCGGCATCGCCCTCAATATTGAAAATTTTCCCGGTCGCCTTATCCACACTGCAGACCAGTCCGCAGCCAACGGAGCAGTAACAACAAATGGTCGTTACCTGCTTGGCAACTTTAATACGATCCATCTTGCCAAGCTCGTCGGCGTATGCCCGGGTTGCATTCAGGTTGAGCCCAAAACCGGACAGGGCTACCCCGCCTCCGATGGCACCCGTCAAGGTTAAAAAACCTCTTCTTGTAATTTGCATAAAATCCTCCCAAACCTGTGTCAATTTTGATCTATGTCAAACGTGGCATAACTTGACCGAAAGTCATGCAAAAGTCAATATGTTATTATAAACATATTAGCATTTTTATTTTACAAGGTATCTGGCTGTAAATGATGACATAAATTTTTTATTCAAATTTACTATATCAAGGCATGACCAACGAAAAACATAGGTTACCCGAAAAACAATTTTTTTACGAATTTTATTGACATTTTAGTCATTCTTTACCTATAAGAAAAGGAAGATACGATTCAGGGGATTTTCCACATGGAAATCAAGTTTAAAGTTTGGATTGAAAAAGATGGCAAGGTCCTTTTCGGCAGAGGAAGAGACGATATTCTGAAAGCGATCGACGAACAGCGCAGCCTAAATGCAGCGGCCAAAAGACTGGAAATGTCCTACCGGGCGGCATGGGGCAGATTAAAAGCTTCGGAAGAACGGATAGGAATCAAACTGGTGGAAGTGGGCATACACGATAAATCCATGCAGCTCACCCAGCAGGCAAGAGCACTGATCGAAAGGTTCGAAAAACTTGAAAAAGATGTGGAAAAGCTTCTGAATACAGCTAATCAGGATTTCCAGAAATTAATCCGTTCATCAGAGAAATAATCTTTTTTACCATTGCGAATGAACAGCTTGGTCATCAGTAGGACCACTGTGTAAAGTGCAAGGCCGGTGTTTACGAAACCCATCTCTTAATGAATGCAGATTAGCTTTGACTTTTTATTCCTTTGATAAAGATTTTTAAGCTTTCCTGGATTGTTGTATGAATTCTTTCGGATCGTTTTTCTGGAGCTCCGGAATAAATATAAAGAGATATGATCCCGTTCAGTAACCCCCATATGGCATTTTGACCCTGACGAATGTCAATTTGACTAGAAAATTCTCCTGTATCCACACCTTTTTGCAGGATTTCAGATACGGTACGGATGTTTTCATTTGTGGTATGAATCAGTTGCGTATTCTGTTCTTCCGTCAAATTCATATTTTCGGCATGCAGCATGAAAGTCATCAAAATCCGGAACAATTCGTTATTTTCCAGAAAGAAATCTACATAGACTCGGGCATATTTCAACAGTAATTCCGAAGCTGTTCCTTCCTGCCTGGCAAAATTTTCGATTTCTTTATGCCGTTCAATATTGGCTGAAATCAATATTTGCGTGTAGATTTCTTCTTTGCTGTCAAAATAAAGATATATGGACCCCTTGCTCACTTCTGCTTTCGCGGCAATCAGGTCAACGGTAACGGATTTGAAACCACGCTCAAAAAATAATTTACGGGCAGCTTTTAAAATTGAATTTTTACGATTTTCTTTTTCCTTTTTTCTTCTTTCTTCTGAGCTCAAGATTCATTCTCCTCTCAACCAAGAAGACACATTAATAAAATAAATGAATGATAATAATATTCGAGAGTCTGACAGAGCGTTAATGATCTTCATGATTGCGGTGCACACACTATGCACTCGTCGCGCTCTCATTCAGATTCCATTCTGTAAGCCATTGTAAATATTGTAAAATAATGGATAATACTTGGTCGATGACTTACGGTCATAATGCGTACCCCAAATGATTACTGCTGTCAAGGGAAATTACAGATTTTATGAATTTAGCTTTGAAGCGAAATGGAAATTTCGCCCCAACCGGAGCGAATATCTTCCACCGATAATATTCCAAATTATTGATATCAAATCAAAATAACGGATCAATTACGCAACTTTTCAAGTTGATGGATGATGCTTTCCAGAGTTGGCCGTTCATTAATATCATGAACATCGATGTATCGGATGATTCCTTTTTTATCGATGATAATGATCGCCCGTTCCGCCGTACCGTCAGAACGTAAAATCCCGTACCGGGAAGCAACGGCGCCGTGCGGCCAAAAATCTGAAAGGACATCAAACCATAATTTCCCCATCTGATTCGTCCAGGAATACAGTGTCGGAACATTATCAACGGATATCCCCAGCAGAATGGCGTCGTTCTCGGCAAAAAGTTCCTGGACAATATTGTAGCCGGGCCATTGATCGGAACACACCGGCGTCCAGGCCGCGGGCACAAACGACAGCACAACATTTTTTTTGCCGGTATAATCTTTCAGCGATACCTTTTTGCCGCCTACTGCATTAAGCGTAAAAGCCGGGGCCTTTTGACCAACCCTGACTTTTAAAACACTGTCAACCGGTTTTAGCTTACCGGTCTGGTAAATATTTTCTTTGTAAGCGTCAGACAGAGCAAATGCATTTGACATAAAAAACACTAGTATCAACATCGTTAGAAGAATTTGCTTTTTCATAAAGCCTCCTATTGAACATTCGCCAGTTTGATGACTTCATCCAGAAATGCCTCCACATTTTCATGGGCGCCAAGCCGGGAATAAACCACTTCCAGTTTTTTAGGACCTTTTAATTTGACCACAATGAAATATGGCGTACGGACCTCTCCGATCATTTTATGAACTTGAAAATCCGCGTCAGGAATCAGGGGAAACTCCACCTTGTATTTCTTTTTAAACGTATTCACTTCAAACTGGGAATTCCCGGCACCGATACCAAGAATTTTGATTTTACCCTTCAGTTTTGGATTATTCTCAATCAGCCCGAAGAAACGGTTGACGTTGGGCGCGTCCTTCTGGCAGTAGGGACAGTACAAGCTGAAAATCTGAATAATCAATGCCTGCCCCTTTACCTCATTGGCCAAAAACGTCCCTGAACCGGATATTCCCAGGTATTTGAGATCGCCCGCTTCAACCGGTTTGATCATTTTTATTTCGGGCAGTGAACTGCCTGTTTGCGGCGGCTGCGTGGATGCAGCCATCGTCATTGTCGATATAAACATCATTATTACAATCATCATTACAGCATTTTTTTTCATTATTTCTCCTCCTGTTAATTTCGTGAAATCAAGTGATGCACCGCTTTTTCCAGTCCGTCCAGCGACAGTTCAAACATCGGGAAAATGCCCGCAATCTTTTTAACCGTCCACGTGTAATACCAGTGATCCTGCGGCTGTGGATTGAGCCATACAGAGTGCCGGAAGGTTTTTGACAAAAATTCCAGATAGTCCACCGACGGCCTTGATTCGTTCTGGCCGACATAAATTGCTCCTCTGGAATCAGCCAGTTCGTAAGGCGCCATGGCTGCATCCCCGACGATGATCAATCGTGTTTCCGGATCTGAACGGGCAAATTCATCCACCCGAACCGGCTTCTTGTAACGCTGGGCATCCTGCCAGACCTTGGAATAAATGGTGTTGTGGAAGAAATAAATTTCAAGCTCCTTAAACTGAAACTGCGCATAGTGAAAGAGCACCTGCACAATATCCACATAAGGTTCCATGGACCAGCCACCGTTATCAATGAGCAGCTTGACTTTCAGACGATCAGCCATGCGTCGGTCAAAAATAATTTCGATTTCCCCGGCATTGCGCATGGTTTGACGGATCGTTTCATCGATATTCACAATATCCTTGGGCCCCGCCGGCTTAAGATGTTTTAGCCTTTTGAGCGCCTCCCCGATCTGGGAAGAGGTGATGGGGCCGGACTGCGAATAATCCCGGAAACGCCTTTCCATGGCTACTTTGATGGCGGATTTATTACGTGACTCTCCCCCGACGCGCATGCCACCGGGATGATAACCTGAATGACCCGTGGGGGATGTCCCGTGCGTGCCGATCCAGTAATTGCCTCCATGATGCGCCTCCTTCTGCTCTTTCAATCTTTTGAGAAAGTGCGACACCAGTTCATCGGGCGTCATCTGCTTGATCTCCTTCTCGGAAAGACCAAGCGCCTGAGCCATACCGGCAGGATCTTTCAGCCACTCAGAGAGCATCGCTTTCACCATTTCTGAAAGCTCCGCGTCCGTCGGCTCCACATCCGCCATTCCCCGAAATGCCACCGCAAACGCCTGATCGTAAATATCAAAATAACGCTCGCTCTTGATCAGCAGGCTGCGGGTGACACTGTAAAAATCGTCCAGGGAGGAAATCAACCCCATCCCCAGGGCTTTTTGCAGACGCAGAAAAGACGTGGGCGTCACCGGAATTCCCTTATCGCGCAAAGTATAGAAAAAATTTACAAACATTTTTCATTTCACTGATGCAAGGCAAGGTAAAGGTCCGTGCTCTTTTTAAACAGAACGCCCAGAAAAGGCAAATTGCTTGACTTCAAACTTTTGATGTTAAAATCGGGATCCGACTGGAGCGCGCGCATCCAGTTGATCAGCTCACGGGTCGCCGGTTTCTTTTCCACCCCCCGTACCTCGCGCAGACGATAGAATGCATCCATGCAGGCCGCGGTCATATCCTTGTTCAGATCCGGGAAATGCACATGGATAATCTTGCGCATCATGTCGCGGTCGGGAAAGGCAATGTGATGGAAATTACATCTCCCCAGGAACGGGTCGGACAAATCTTTTTTGGCGTTGGAGGTGATGATAATGACCGGCCTGTTCTTTGCCTTGACAGTCCGGTCGATTTCCATGATATCGAACTGCATCTGATCCAGAATGTCGAGCATGTCATCCTGAAAATCCGTGTCGGCTTTGTCGATCTCGTCTATGAGCAAAACCACTTTTTTCTCGGCGACAAACGCCTGACCGATTTTACCCATTTTGATGTACTCTTCAATATTGCTCACATCGCGGCCTGAATCGGCAAAGCGGCTGTCGTTGAGCCGCGTAAGCGTATCGTACTGATAGAGAGCGTCAATCAGCTTCATACTGGATTTGACATTCAGGATAATCAGCTGCATGCGCAGACTCTCGGCAATGGCGTGAGCAAGCATGGTTTTACCGGTGCCCGGTTCGCCTTTCAGAAGAAGCGGCATTTCCAAAGCCATCGATATATTTACGATTTTAGCAAGTTCATCGTCCAGAACATAACGCGATGCCCCGCTGAATCTGGCGGGGCGGTTTTCGGATATCATTGTAGTTACTCCTTAAAATATTTTTCAGGTCCCTGAGGTTTCTGTAAAGATACCCTGTCGGACCGTTTTCTCCGTCTGTCAGGAACATCTGCACCCCCTCCGGGATCAGGGCTGTTCCTTTTTTCAATGTGTTCATATCACGTTTTGAGTTTTAAATTAACGTGGAATATTGAAACCAAGCCGCAAAAAACCCGTTTTGTTCGTTTTTGTTCGTTATTTGACAAAAAAATTCAGCCATGATAAGAATTTATCAATACATCAAGGAGATCAAAACCATGAACCAGGACGAATTCAAGAAAATCATTTCCAACGCAATCACACAGGAAGTCGAAGCCTTTACATTTTACAGTTCCGTATCTGAAAAGGCGAAAGATGAAAATCTTAAAGAAATTTTTAAATCCCTTGCCGATGATGAGGAAAAACACAAAAAGACATTAGAAGGATATCTAACCAGAAGTGCCGACAGGTTACACTTTTCCTCTTCAGCCGATTATAAAGTTGTCGACGCACTTCCTACTCCGCCGTTGACGCCTGATCTGAAGCCCGTGGACGGTCTTGTCATCGCCATTAAAAAGGAGCTCGAAGCCATGCAGATGTATACCCAGCTTGCCAACGCAAGTGCAGACGATGAACAGAAGAAAGTTTTTCTTGAGCTTGCCTCCATGGAACGCGGTCACAAAAGCAGGCTTGAAGATGTCTACACGAACATGGCCTTTCCTGAAGCCTGGTAGTCAGACGTTTTTTTCAGGCCATATACGGCGATGTAAATCGACTTGCCATATCCGATAATACCCGGGCATCCCGTCGCAACCGATGCCCGGGCTTTTTTTATCCTGCAAATCACAGGGAATCAATAATCGTGATTGAACGTGTTGCGAATTTATGTTTATGGGTAAGCATAGCTTACAGGATAACAGGATGATTCAAAAATCAAAACCATCCGAGATCGATTTCAATTCCGAATTCCAGCGGGCAATGGCCCTCATGGAAGATACTCAAAAAAATATTCTGCTCACCGGAAGGGCCGGTACCGGGAAATCGACACTCCTTGAATATTTCCGGGATCACACAAAAAAGAAAGTGATTGTTCTGGCGCCTACCGGTGTAGCGGCTGTCAATATCCAAGGGCAGACGATCCATTCCTTTTTCCATTTCAAACCGAATGTAACACCAGCTTCGATCAAAAGAAAAAAGAAGCCGGAAAAAGACAGGACAACCATTTACAAGAAGCTGACCACCATTGTGATTGACGAAATATCGATGGTGCGTGCGGACCTGCTTGACTGCATCGACAAATTTCTCCGTCTCAACGGCCCGGAAGAAAAACAGCCTTTCGGCGGCGTTCAAATGATTTTCATCGGTGATCTTTATCAGTTGCCCCCCGTCGTCACATCTGCCGAGCGTGATATTTTTAAAAGTCACTACCCAACGCCCTATTTTTTCAGCGCGAAGTGTTTTGACCAGTTGAATATTGAGTATATCGAGCTCGAAAAAGTCTATCGCCAGAAAGATGATGAATTTGTCCAGCTTCTCAATGCCATCCGTAACCGCTCCGTGACGGAAAAGGACCTGGAAAAATTCAATCAGCGTTGTGATCCGAATTTTGAACCACCCACCGGTTCATTCTATCTGTCGCTCACCAGTACCAACAATCTGGCGGACACAATCAATGAAAAGCGGCTCACTGAATTGCCGGGAAGACCATGGAAGGCCTCAGGCCAAATTGAAGGAGATTTCGGCAAAGAATATCTGCCGACCGCTGTGGATCTAAAACTGAAAAAAGGTGCACAAATCATGCTGCTCAATAACGATTCACTCGGACAATGGATCAACGGAACCATCGGAAAAATCAGAAAATTTGAACAAAATGACGATGGCGAGGATGTGATTGTGGCCGATCTGGACAATGGCGACACAGCTCGTATTTCTCCGTATACATGGAAAATATATCGTTTTTTTCTGAAAAACGAGGAGTTGCGCTCTGAAGAAGTGGGATCATTCACCCAGTATCCGGTTCGCCTGGCTTTTGCAGTAACGATTCATAAAAGCCAGGGAAAAACCTTTGAAAACGTAGTGATCGATATCGGACGCGGAACTTTTGCTCATGGTCAAATGTACGTGGCACTGTCCAGATGCACAACTCTCAATGGAATTATTCTCAAACAGCCGCTTAAGAAAAATCACATTTTGATGGACTGGCAGGTAGTCAAATTTCTCACAGGTATTCAATACACCCAGGCGGCCAAATCACTAAACCGGGAAGAAAAAATAAAAATAATTGAAACGGCTATCCGTGAAAAGAAAAATATTGAAATCCTTTACCTTAAAGGACAGGATGAAAAATCGCGCCGGATCGTGCGCCCTTTGTTCATGGGTGAAATGGAATACAAAGGGTATCCTTACACTGGACTAGAGGCTTTTTGTCTTAACCGGGGGGAAAAACGCATTTTCAATGTTGATAAAATCCTGGAAATCGGAGAACAGCCCTAAACGCCACGCTAATAATATAACAAATAGTTATATTTATTGATTATGTCTCTAGCAGGACGTCTCTATCTCATCGCAATAAAACATTTCCATTCTTTAATTACCCAATCTACATATTTTGTAGGGAAAGCAACAATCGGCGTAATAATCACAGGAAACCAACAAGCTCCTGACGAGTGATCATAAATAATACATAATATATTCAAATATTTAACATATTATTAGTGTATTTTTACTGAATATTATCATTATGGTACGCTCATTGCTGTTTATATATGACAAATGATCCGAAAGGATCATTATTTTTAAAAATATGAGGTAGCCCCCTGTTGTTCACTGACTTTGAAAATGACCTGATTCTTCTGAAGCGATTCTTGAAACGACTGCTCACCCCTTTTGAACTTCCAACTCCAACTCTTTCACCTGTTCGCATTCGACCGGATATCGATCTGAACCTGATGCACCTTCAACAGGGGCTACCTGAATCACTTCGACGCCTGCCGATGGATTGAATGACCAATGCATTCAACCAGAACTCTGACCACGTCCAGCCCTGAAAAAACTATTTGAATATTCAATTTTTAGGATTTGAAAGAGACGACCGTATACAGATCCTTACTGGCACTGATGTTTCTGTATATCCAGTTGCTATCCCATTAGAATGAAAAGCGACAATGGAACAAAATACAAGCCGGCAAAAAGAACTGCAACTGCACCCGCCACATTAATGATCTTGTCCGCCTTCGTTACTGCGGAATCCCCGGCATTTTTCGAAATTAGTCTCATCTTAAAAACAAAATCACGATGAAATGAGGTGTATTTAACTTTATTGTCATCAAGCTCAAATGTGGCTATATGAGTTAAACTATTCATAATGATTGCTCCCTGTAATTGATTAAGGTTACATCAGGTATTTTCTGACGGAGGCGGTGATCACCCCACCTATTTTAAGTTCTTCCCGGGGATGGATTATGGGATAAGCTGGATTGGCGGCCTCCAGAATCACTTCTCCGCCCTGTTTGCGGAAGTATTTCATCGTCCATTGTCCGTCCACCTCGGCCAGAACAATGTCTCCGTTTTTTGGCTGACGATCCTGTTCAACTACCACCAAGTCGCCTTCCATGATGCCTGCACCGATCATCGAATCACCGGTAACACGCAGTAAAAAGGAAGAATCCGGTTTTTTCACCAGGTATTCATCCATTGATACGACATCGTGCATGTTTTCTTCGGCAGACACGGGAAGCCCCGCAGCAACATTGCCGACCAGCGGAATACCAAAAGAAATCCCGGAAAGTTTGAGATGGCCCTGACTATCTTTTTCCAAAACACCCTGTTCTATGAGCTTTTCAATCCAGTAGGAAACGACGCTTTTAGACCGAACCTCAAACAGGTCCATCATTTCGGCGTAGGTGGGCATCCGCTTTGAGTCACGATAAAACGCAACCAGACTTTGCTCAACAGATTTAATGTCTCTTGTTTTTTTCATGGCTTCATTTATATAGAACGATCGTTCTAATGTCAAGTGCTTTTTTTCAAAAAAATTACTGTTACGGTTTTTTTGATACCAGTTCGAAATGTTCTGGGCGGCATGCCACCCGAAAAAAATCAAGAAAATTATGCCGATATGCAAAAAAAGTATAATGGTGGATAATAACCCCAATACCCTTAAATTGAGGCAGGCAAAGCCCGGAAAAGGTGTTTGGTATAGAGGTCCTTATCGGGTCATTGTGTATTTCTGTTCATCTTTGGGGACGTACCACTTGATGATATTGTGGCCAATACCGATGGGGGCGGGTTCCACCCCACGGAAACGCTTCGAGATGATAATCAGTTCATCGGGAACATATAAAAACGTATAAGGCTGGTCCTCTGCAAGGATTTCCTGGAAGCGGTCGTAATACTTCTTGCGCTCACCCTGATTGAAGGTGCTGCGTCCCTTATCCAGCATATCATCTGCTTCCGGACTGTTATAAGAAATAAAGTTCAGTTCTTCAGGAGCAGTTTTACTCGAATGCCACACATCATAGGCATCGGGATCAAGCGGTATCGTCCAGCCTAAAATTACAGCGTCAAATCGTCGCTTGTTGATAAAATCAGCCACAAACGCCGACCATTCCACAATGCGAATCTTCACTGTAATGCCGATTTCCCTGAGCTGGCGCTGAATGATCTCTGCGCATTTCTGCCTGGTTTCATTGCCCTGGTTGGTCAAAATTTCAAACTCAAAGGGTCTGCCGTCTTTTTCCAGGATGCCGTCTTTATTTGCGTCTGACCAGCCAGCCTGTTTCATCAGATCGCGTGCTTTGTCCGGATCATAATTGTAGATCTTTACTTTGTCATTGTACGCCCAGGTGCCGTGTTTATAAGGCCCCGTAGCAGGCTTTCCCAATCCCAGCAAAACTCCGCTGATGATTTCATCCTTGTTAATCGCATGAGAAATAGCCTGCCTGACCCGCTTATCCATAAAGAGGGGATTCTTCAGATTGTAACCTAGGTATGTATAAGCAAAGGCCAGATAACGATATTTGTTGAAGTTCTCTTTGAACAGATTGTTATCGGTCTGGCGTGTGTACTGAAGCGGAGTAAGACCCATCATGCCGATATTCCGGGCGCGCAGTTCCAGAAACATCGTTGCGGTATCGGGAATAATACGCGTGATCCGGCCATCAATGTAGGGACGTTCTTCAAAATAATCCTCATTGGACAACAAAACGATTTTCTGGCCGGCAACCCATTCTTTAAACTTATAAGGCCCCGTACCAACGGGATGGCGTGAAAGCGGATTTTTAGTAATGTCTTTGCCCTCGAGCAGATGACGCGGCAGAACTGCCGAAGACCAGCTGATCAAGGCGGGCGCAAAGGGCTTGTCATAAGTCACCCGAAAGGTATAATCGTCCAGGACTTCCGCTTTCTTGACTTTCAGAAAATCACCGGCATACGCGGTCGGCGTTTTGGGATCGGTGATGACCTGATAGGTATAGAAAACGTCAGCGGCGGTAAACGGCTTTCCATCATGCCATCGCACGCCTTTGCGCAGTTTAAAGGTAATTACCAGGCCGTTTTTAGAAATGTCCCAGGATTCGGCAAGGTCGCCCACAATATTCATATCTTTGTCGTATTTGACCAGACCGTTGTACACCATGGATGCAACGGAATGAGACGGGGAATCGGACGCAAGAATCGGAATCAGGTTGCTGGCATCACCGATATCACCTCGAACCAGAATGTCGCCATAGGCAGGCGGCTTGTCCGCAGATTTCACTGAATTGTCCGTTTGCGGTGTCTGGCCGCAAGCCGCAATTAATACAATCATCAACAGGGATATGATCCGGCATGGAATGCGCATGCATTTTTCATAGCCTACCCCATTGTTCTTTGCAACAGGATTTTATAAGCATGACTGATACTGTTTTCGTTTTGTTGAATCACGATATTGACAGGGGTTGTAATCTTTGAAATAAAGAAAACGATTCTAACTCTCTGGAGGAAAACCATGAAAGCTGCAGTCTTGCACGGGGCAAAAGACATACGAACCGAAACCGTTCCCGATCCTGTTTGCACACCGCATGGGGTAATCATCAAAGTCAACTCCTGCGGAGTGTGTGGCTCCGATCTGCACTATTACAGACATGACGGCCATGATGGAACAATCTTCGGACATGAATTCAGCGGCGACATTGTGGAAGTTGGAGCAGCTGTGAAAGATATTACGACAGGAACACGCTGCACCGCCGTCGGCTTTTCTCCCTGCGAAAAATGTTACTGGTGCCATGAAGGCAAAAAGCACCGATGTTCAGACATGGCCCTTCTCGGGTATCACTTTCCCGGTGCAATGGCAGAGTATGTTCATGTGCCTTTCGCCGCTCCGGGTCGCAGCATTTTCCCGATCCCCCAAGAATTGACGTACGAAGATGCGGCATCGGTAGAGCCCTTGTCGATTTCTTATTTTTCCGTCAACCGCAGCCAGCCCAAAGAAAATGAGATCGTCGCCGTTATCGGTTTAGGGGTCATCGGGCTTTACGCTGTCCAGGTGCTCAAAGCGGCCGGCGTAAAACAAATTTTGGCAGCTGGACGAAGATCGTCGCGCCTGGCTGCGGCTGAAAAATGCGGCGCGGACATTGTGATTGATGCAGCCCTGGAAGATACGGTCAAGGTCATCATGGAAGCATCGGGAAACCTCGGCGCAAACACAGTCTTTGAATGCGCTGGTACCCAGGAAACTTTTGACCAAAGTGTGGTCATCGCGCGCGGTGGTGGAAAGATCATGCTGGTAGGCATCTATGAAGAACCGCTCACCTGGCAGCCCCTTTCCGTGATCAGCAAAAACCTGACTCTGACCGGCTGTCTGGGAGGCAATTTCCCGGCAGCCATTCAATTGCTCAAAGAGGGTAAAGTCAAAACACAAAATATGATCACGCATCGCTTCTCACTGGACGAAGCGGCGGAAGCTTTTCGGACCCAGGATGGAGATCCGTCTGCGATCAAGGTCATGATCAAACCCTGAAAGGGAACCATGCACGAAGAATATTTAAAACCAACAGAATTTATCGACACTGACACGCCGGTGGTTCGAGCTTTTGCACAAAAAGCCGTTAACAATGCGACAGCCCCCCGGGAAAAAGCCATCCGGCTTTACTATGCCGTTCGGGATGAAATCTATTATGATCCATACCGGATTGAAGCATCCAGAAACGCTTTCAAGGCCAGCACCATCCTGCGGCAGGGCTATGGTTACTGCGTTGCCAAGGCGGTTGTTCTTGCCGCGGTTATGCGCGCAGAGCAAATTCCCTGTAAACTCCATTTTGCCGATGTCCGCAATCACCTCACAACGGAGCGGCTCAGAAAAATGATGAGGACGGATACCTTTTATTATCATGGCTACAACGATGTCTGGCTCGATGGCCGATGGATCAAGGTCACTCCGACATTCAATCTGTCTCTGTGCAAAAAGTTCAAGGTAAAGCCGCTGGAATTCGACGGGGTTAACGATGCAGTTTTTCATTCCTATGACCTGGAAGGACGCCGCCACATGGAATACGTTAAAGATCACGGATCCTTTGCCGATCTGCCTTACGATGCAATTATCAACACGTTTCTGACCCGCTACAGCGATGTGGTAAAAACCTATCTGGCCCGTAAAAACCACGGCGGAGATTTTGAACGCGAAGCACAGCAGGAGACCGAGGCAAAGCAGTCCGGAATATCACGCCATGAATAAAAGAATAGATTTAAGCGAACTGAAAGGCATCCTTGACGACCGAAGGGTTTCCGCAGGGGAGTCTGTTCTCGCCCTGCATTCCCATGATGAATCGTTCCACACGGCATCTCTACCGGATGTTGTCGTGTGGCCGCGTACTACGGAAGAAGTCAGTCTCCTTGTCCAATGGGCTTGCCGGAACCAAATTCCTGTTACCGCGTGGGGAGCGGGCACCAGCCTGGAAGGCAATCCTATTCCGGTGCGGGGCGGGATGGTCATCGATTTTGGCGAAATGAATCAGATCCTCGCCATCCGCGCCGAAGACTTCCAGGCAGACGTTCAGGCCGGAGTCATTTACAAGGAACTCAACAGGGCACTTGCCTGTGAAGGTCTTTTTTTCCCACCGGATCCGGGAGCCGCCGCGACCATTGGCGGTATGATCGGAAACAATGCCAGCGGCATCCGGTCTGTCCGATACGGCGCCACAAAAGACTACGTCATGCGGCTGACAGCTGTTCTGCCTGGAGGGACCGTGATCAGGACCGGAAGCCGGGCGCGGAAATCTTCATCGGGATACAATCTTCCGGCGTTTTTTACCGGATCGGAAGGCACGCTTTGCATTGTCACAGAAGCAACCCTCAAACTGGCGGGGCTGCCGGCCAACTTCATGGCCGTGCGGGCAACCTTTCCGACCATCCTTGATGCGACGAAAACGGTTTATCATATCATGCGTTCAGGACTCGCCCCCGCGGCGATGGAGTTTCTGGATGCCAATGTCGTCCACGCGCTCAATCAGGACCGGGGATTGACCCTGGAAGAACATCCGACGCTGCTGATGGAATTTTCCGGTTTCAGCGAGCCGGGACTCAGGGAAGAAATGACTTTCGTGGAAGAAATCTGCCATGGCAATCATTCCCTTACCATCGACAAGGGAATCGGGTCCGAAGAAAGGGCAAGATTGTGGGAAATCCGCCATCAGACTTACGAATCCATCAAACGATGCCACATCGGCCTTTCCCCCCTGATTATGGATGTGGCCGTACCGCTGTCCCGCTATTCTGAAATGGTCGCCTACAGCAAAAATGAGGTTCGTGACTTAAAAGCTTATCTTTTCGGTCATGCCGGCGACGGCAACCTTCACGTTCATGTCATGGACGATCCGCAGAACCCGAAACGATGGAAACGAGTGGAGGAAGCAAGTCTCAACATTGTAGCAAAGGCACTGGAATTTGAAGGCACCTGCACCGGCGAGCACGGCATCGGCATTGGTAAAATCCCGTTTATGAATCAGGAACACGGCGAGAGCCTCATCCTGATGAAGCGGATAAAAGACCTGCTGGATCCGGATTGCCTGTTTAATCCCGGCAAATTGTTTTCATAGAAAGAAAAGCTTGATTTCCATTCGGGCGGCGCGACCCTCATCAGAAAATCAATTTGTTGAGGCGTTTGACGAGGGACTGGGCAGGGACAAAGTCATTTTGAATGCTTAGGGCCTTTTCGCAATCGGACAATGCCTGTGTGTAAAGCTTCATTTCATAAAGCGTCTGGGCCCGTCCCCAGAATCCATCTAACAGACAGGGATTGAGGGCGATCGAACGGTCGTAGTCTTCGAGGGACCGGTCATATCGCTTCAGGACCCGGAAGGTCAGCGCCCGGTTATTGTAACAACGGACATTTTCAGGATTATAGGCGATGGATCTGGAAAAATCGCGAATCGCCTGGGGATAATCAGACAGTCCAAAATAGGCCATGCCCCGGTGATTGTAAACAAGGGATCGGACCGAATCCTTGATTTTCAGGCGAAGAATCGACGTATAAATATCAACGGCATTTTCCAGATGGCCGCTGCTATGTGCGGTAAGCGCTGCCAGCAGGGCTTTCTCCAGATTTGTTTCTCCCATGACAGAACCCAGGTCAATGCTGGGAGCAGGTTGCCTGTCATTTTCCTGTAAAACGCTCAAATCCTCCTGAATACCCGGCGCATCAGCCAGTTTGGTTTCCAGGCTCCGGCGGCGCTGACGGTTTCGTTCACGGATTTCCTTCTGATAATCGCGGATTTCCTGAAAGATCAAATCAGACAGGGTCAGTGTGGCGTTGAGGGATGCCAGCTTGCGTTTGATCGACTCATTCGGCAGACTGATATCCGACTTGTAAATGAGCTCATGCTCGACCTCGGCCCAGGCATCCTGCAGAATTGTCCGTAGCTGCACTTCACAGACATTCGCGGTAAAAGGCAGTTCCTTCTTCCGGGCAACCGGATCGATTTTGATAAGAAAATGAACGGATTCGTAACCAAATTCGCCCAGCGCACGACGGGATCCTTTACGTTCCATTTCAACAACAAGGAAGTGATCCTTGACCAGCCTTTCAACCATTTCCAGATCTTCCAGGAAGGGACAGATGATCCTTAAGCCCAGGATGTCCGAGATCACGGGTGCACTGCTTCCCCGGTACTGGCGGGATATTCTAACCAGTTTATCAAAATAGGCATCAAAATGCTTGATGCGGTATTTGACCGTCGGGAAACAGCCGTTTGCTCTTAAAACCGACAGCACCCGCTGATGCAGCGACCGCAGAATCCCGTCATAAACGGGGAAAAGATCATTATGGATGGCTTTGAGCCTGACACGGTCAAGATCTTCCGGCTTTATGATCGTTGATGTTTTTTTCATAAAGCATCTCTCATGGATTTAAAGACCGGGTACGGTCAAATGACTGCGGTCATTCATGACTTCAATGTTTGCCCGGCCGTCCCGGAACCGAATCACTGTTCTGGACGCGGTATCCACACAGGTGCTACGGAATTCAGACAGGCTGATGTCCCTGATCCGGCACAGAATCGCGGCAATGATAAAATTATGCGCAACGACCAGTGCATTACGCTCCCCGGCGATGATTTTTTCCACCGTCGGCCAGACGCGATCCTGCAATTCGGCAAGCGATTCCCCACGCGGCATTTTTACAGAGGCCGGATCGGCAATCCACCGGTGAATGAATTCTTTTTCGCACGCCAACAATTCCTGAAAGGACAACCCTTCAAAGTCTCCCTGATCCATCTCCATTAACTCAGGGTGAACTTCTATATTTCTGCCATGGAAACTGTTGATGATTTCTGCAGTCCGGTATGCCCGTTTCAGGGGGCTGGCGTGAATGGCTTCAATTTTTGAGTCTTTCAGGGACAAGGCCAGTTTTCTGGCCTGCTCAATGCCCGTATCTGAAAGCTCAATGTCACTGGTTCCCTGAATTCGTCCTTCCTTATTCCAGGGCGTTTCACCATGACGAACAAGAATTAACTGCATTTCTTTTACTCCAGCGTTAACGTCCGGTCGATCTTTGCTTATACCCGGTAACTGTCCAATCTCGCCACAGCCGCTTCTGCTTCGCCAATAACACGATCGATCAGCTCTTTGGTCGTCGGGTTGTCCTGTATGCCTCCACAGCATTGGCCGGCAAAAAGAATGCCGCCTTCCACGTCACCCTCGTTGAGTGCCTTGAGATGTTTCATGTTGCCCACCGCCTGACGGGCAAGCACCATGAGAGGATGGCCTTCTTCGGCTCTGAGCATTTCCAGGCTGACTCCCAAAAATCTGGCAAAGGACAAATTCATCAGGCGTTTGACCAAAAGCGCGCCCTTTATGGACTCCACCAGCGGGAAGCCCCTTTTCATCATGGCTTCGGCTTCCTTCGTTTTCAGTACGCGGCCGTCCATACCGTCAAATACATTGTCGTAAAGCGTGTCCTGTTCCGTCGCTTCCATGCATAATTTTTTAAAGTTGTCATGTACAATGCTTTCCTTCACGACCATGAAACGGCTGCCCATGGAAATGCCGTCCGCGCCCAGAGCAAGCGCTGCGGCAAGCCCCCGGCCATCGTAAAAGCCGCCCGCGGCAATCAAAGGCACTTCCACCATCGAGGCGACGATGGGAATCAGCACCATGGATGTCGCCGCCGCACCGTGAGCCGCCGCTTCATGCCCGGTGATCACCAGTGCATCGCAGCCCAGCTGCACCGCTTTAGCTGCGTGCCTTGCAATCGCGATTGTGCCCACAACCTTGCCACCGTAGGCATGAACATCGTCGACAAACCAGGGTTTACCCAGGGAATAATTGATGATGGGAACTTTTTCTTCAATGGCAACCGCGATATTTTCTCTGGCACCCGGTCCCACAAGAATCTGATTGACACCAAACGGCCTGTCCGTCATTTTACGAATCTGCCGGATGTTTTCACGGGTTTCTTGCGGATTACAGCGCGCGATGGCAAGAATGCCGAGGCCTCCTGCATTGCAGACGGCTGAAACCAGCCCAGGTTCCGTAATCCAGTTCATTCCCGCAAGCATGATGGGATGCTCAATGCCAAACATTTTTGTCATTCTTGTCTTGAACATAATGCTGTCCTCATTGCCTTTGTGGTTTCTTTTGGCATAATTCTAATTTTATTTTAAAAGTGTAGAAGATGAGACACTGGATGTCAAACCATTTATAGATACGCCAGGTGCGTTTACCTGCTTCAAAATTCGGGAATTACACGACGATCCCGTGCATGCAATGCGTCTTGATTCCCCTTTCCAAATCAATCCTTTCCATAGGCAATCCATGACAATGTTAAGAAGACAAAAAAACCCGCATGTCATTCAAAGACATGCGGGTTTTTCATAAGCTCTCTACTTTGTTTAGTTCCCCATCGGCAGCCAGAGCTGAGGGAAGCTGGCTTTTGTGATTTTCATGAGTGCATCGTACTCCTGTTGCGTCTTGGCCCACCAGATATACACTTTTGGCGGCGTAATTTTGCCGTATTTCATGCTCTGGGTAAGAACAGGATAAAGCAATGTGCCATTGGCCTGAATGCCGAACAGTTCCATGGGATATTTATCTCCCAGCATTGGAAACGCGGCGGGGAAAGCGGCGCGAATCGCCTTGGCATTGTCCGGTGTTCCGGAGGCAGCTATCGCCCTGGCCAGGGCATGCATGCTCGCGTAATGAGCAATGCTCTCCCATGAAACGGGCCTTTTAAAGGTTGCCTTGTAATTCTCGGTAAACGCCGATTTCGCGGGATAGTTGACATCCTTAATGAATGCCAGACCGATTGAACCTTCCAGTAAAAGAGGTTTACGCATCGCCGGATGAATGGCATCGAGTTTGGCCTGGTCGATCAGGATGAAGCCGCCTTCGTAACCCTGAGCACGCGCCTGCTCAATAATCAGCGTCGTGGTGGCGGTGGGACCACCGATCAGCATGCAATCGGGATTGGTTGCCAGGGCCTTGGCCAGGGGACCTGCAAAATCCGTCCTTTTGTAATAATCCGTCCCTGCGCTATAGGTAATAACTCCGCCCTTTTTGAGCCACTCATTTTCGAAAGACTTGCGCCATGTGTCACCGTAGATGTTAGCGGTCACGAGCATGGCCGCCTTTTTCCAGCGATTTTGCCAGGCGATATCAGCGTACACTTTTGCATACATGGTAAAGGGAGCGGCCATGGTGATCAGATAATTGTTGCCCAACTGGGCCAGCTGCGGAATGCTGGTAAATCCCATGATAATATATTCATTCCCCTTTTCCCAGTTGATAGCCATCAGTTTCGTCATGGTTTGGGCATTTGGGTTAAATATAGCTATCGCTTTCAGTTCATTGCGCAGCTTGCGGGCATTGTTGGTTGCCAACGTTGGATCGACACGATCATCCATTTTTTCCAGTCGGAAAGTATAATTTTTGCCCCCTACCGTGATACCACCCGATCCATTGATATCCCGAATGGCCAGATCAACGCCGGTCACGCAATCCTGGCCATATTCAGCGGCGGGACCGCTCAATGGACCGGTAAATCCGATCACAATTTCTGACGCCCCGGCAATTGTCGTCCATGTTATTGCTAAAATCATTGCTGTAATAAAGATGAAACTGTTACGTTTTCTCATAAGTCCCTCCCTTTATTCTGGTTAGCTTTCATCTGGTTTGCATAATATACCTTTAAATTAACAGAATTTTTGACCTTTTGCAAGCAATCAAAATAATCCAATGAGCACAAAATCGTTCTTTCCCAATCAATTCGCCCTATGGAAAATACGGCCTTTGACATTGATTTTTTTTCTGATAGAAAAACAATCATGTTGATTTACAGTCAGATTGTATGGAGCAGGAAATCATGAAACTTGTAACTTCCCGAATGATAGATGAGATGATCGTCAAAGCCGGTGAATCACCGCGGTTCAGAACTAATTATAATATTCATGAATCTTTATCTGATCCCGTTCAGCGTTTATTTATCGCGGCCGGCCTCTCTTCTTATTTTCGGCCGCACCGGCACCTTGGGAAAAGCGAATTTGCCCTCGTAATCCGCGGTCTTTTCGATGTTATTCTTTTTGATGACGAAGGTACGGTAACGGAAAGGGTTTCCATTGGACCGGACACCGGCATCGTCGGTCTGGAAATTCCGGCCGATCAATGCCATACTTGGCTTCCGATGGCGGAAGCCTCCGTTTTTTTCGAAGTCAAGCAAGGACCATACGACCCATCAAGCTCTCTTGTTTTTGCGCCCTGGTCACCCGAAGAAGGCTCAAGACAGGTCAAAGTTTTTCAGGAAAAGCTCCTCGCCGTTCGTATAGGTGACAAAATCACCTGAAAAATGATTTCCCTTGCGGCTGAAAAAAGACGGCTGTGAATCAGATGCTCCTGATTTGCTCCATGAACGTCATTTCCGGTTTTCCGCCAATAAAAGCGGCGGCAGCGGCAAAAAATGTCTTGAAGTGCACAGAGCTGGAATGAGCATCCAGCGCGGCCTTGTCTTTATATTGTTCAACAACAACCAGGACATTGGGATTTGCGTTGTCTTTGTTGAGTGAATACATCACCGTGCCCTCTTCTGAAGCCACCTTGTCCATTAATTCCCCGAAAGCCGCCAGGGCCTCCCCCATTTTTCCTTCTTTAACCGGAATCTTCGCCACGACTGTAATCATTTTGTATCCTCCCCAAGTGATGATTCTCTTATCGGTCTGTTGCCCAAACGATATCCCTTTGAGCGGCCATCATGTTTCATAGCACATCAGGCATCCGATCGGCAAGTGCTCACCGGTGTCTCATCCGGAAAATTCGGATCACTGCCGGATTTTATCGGCAGTCTGCCATACCAACCATATCAAACCGGCCAGTCCGGTCTGTGTTTCCTTGTGCCAAACCATTTCAGGGTGGTATAAAACATATCCAGATGCTGAAGAGCGGTTCTGCCGCGGACATACCAGCGCCTGGAGGTTATCCCACCCAGCAGCTTATCAAACTCATCAAAGTTCAGGGTTTTCATTTTCTGGACGGTGACCTTCTCCAGTGCAAGTTTTTCCTTCGTGTAGCGTCTCAGTTTTTCATGATATTCAGCCACTCCGCTAACACCGTTGACAACCGCGTCGGCTGCCAGGACTCCGCTTAAGCAGGCCATATCAATTCCACCTCCGTGCAAGGGTGATGTCAGGCCCGCGGCATCCCCTGCCAAAAGGATATTACCATAAACAAGCCGGGACAGCATTCCCGCCACAGCCATACCGCTTCCCCTTTCCAGCTCCTGTGCATGGTTCAGACCCTCTGTACGGATCATCCGGGCCAGCACTTTTTTCAAGTCCAGTTTGTCTTTCTTCATGGTTCCCTGCACCGAGCAGACCACACCCACATTGGCCAGATTTGCATCTTTGGGAAAAATCCAGGCGTAGGCCGGCTGACAATCAGCAGGAATATCCTGCAGGAAAATAATTTTGATGTGTGGCCACACTGCACGGAAATCACCGGCAAGTACCACCTGGTACGCAAGAAGGTAATTTTTAAAATAATCGTTTGAAAAGCCTTTTAAACGTGAGGTTATCGATGGAGCACCGCTCGCATCAATAATCCAGTCATACTCTTTTGTCATCTGCTGTAAATGTGCAGGGGTTATCTTTGTATGCTCATGGAGATTGACGCCACGGTTAACGGCACAAGCGGCCAGATCCTGCTGCCAAGTTCGTCTGTCCAGCATCCATAATTTTCGATGCCGGCCCAATGGAAAAGTGTAGCAGCCACGACCCTGAAGGACAATTTCGTCAACGGGATGCATCAATCCCCTTCCCGGCTTCTTCATAATGTTCAAAGAATCAAAAATGCACTCGCCGCAGACAATGCCCTCTCCGACACTTCTCTTTTCAAAAAGGTCGATCTGAATGTTGTGTTTTGACGCCGCCAACGCCGCGTAAAGACCACCCGGCCCGGTCCCGATAATGGCTGCTTTCATGTTTTCAGACCTTCGGCTTTTTCAATTTTTTCATCAGATGACGGACAGCCATCACCGGATGGGAACGGATCATTCGCGGTCCGGCATAGCGCATCACTTCCTGAATCTGCTTGCGCCGGGCGGGCTTATAGCAATGAACAGGACATTGATCACACGTGGGCTTGTCTTCTGAATAAGGGCATTTTTCCAATCGCGAATTTGCATAGGCCAGCAGTTCCTTGCATGACAAGCACAACCCGGATTCATTATTTTGATGAACCTCACGGCAGTATAAATGGATCATCGTCTTGAGGGTTTCATATTCTCTTTGCATCGACGAATTTTTCGGCAAAACTTTCTCCTTGAACAAACCGGTTGGCCCTGTGGATCTCTTCCACAAACCGACGGACTTTTTTCATATCTTTTTTAAAACGGACAGGGCGGCCGTTTCGATCCAGAGCATTGGTCTTTGTACAGCTGTCCACACCCGCCGGTTTCAGACGGACGATCGCCTCAAAGACATTTTCTCCCGAAAGACCGCCGGCAAGGATCACCGGTATCGGGCTGGCTTCGATAACCGCCCGGGCCATGTTCCAGTCGCAGACGGCTCCCGTGATTCCAACATAACCCGGAACCGGCTGCCGGGATTCCGCTCCGGGATTCCAGATCAGGGTATCAATGAGAAAATAATCCGAAAACGGAGCGAAGTGTTCAGCAAAACTGAGGATGTTCTTCTGAATTTCGTCAGTCTGCGGCAAACCGGGCCGGGGAACAGAAATTGAACGCATAATATCCACCCCGGGAAACCGGTCTTTCACATCCAGTTGCAGCGAAAGCATCGAGTCATATTCGCGGACCATCGTGGCATACTCCCCCGCAAAAGGAGAAAGCACTTCACAAAAATGAACAATATCCGGCTGATAATAATCGACTGCCTGAAAAATAGTAAACGGATCCTGAAACAGCGGAATCAGTCCGCTTCTGGCACCCGACTGCTGTATCACCTGAACCGTTTTTCGGATAGCCGGCTTCTTCCATGCGGCCTGATCAACCAAAACGCTTCCAATGTGATTCACGCCCAAATCAACCAGGGCTTGAGCTTCCTTTGGTTTCTGAACCTCGTAAATCTGTATGATGGTTTTTTTCATGACCAAGACATATCATTTCAGATGACCTCAATCAAGGCATTGAGGATTTTCCCCCACGGTGCATCATGAACTTTTCCTGTTTTCAGGAAGCCCGGAGAGCATCGACAATTTTCATCCGCGAGGCGCGCAGAGCCGGAAGCACGCCGCCGATCAATCCCATCGCCAGTGCAAAAAACATCGACTCTAAAATAATTCCCGGCGTCAGTGTAAATTTAAATGCCAATTCAGAAAACGTCTGAAAATTCACCGTGGAGATCGTCATAAACTGCATGAACGAAGCAAAAAACAACCCCAGAAATCCACCAATAAAGCCCAGCAGCAGCGATTCTGTCAGGAAAGCCAGCAGGATATTGCGGCGGCGGAACCCCAGGGCACGCAGCGTCCCGATTTCCGCCGTGCGGTTGGAAACAGCGGAATACATGGTGATCATCGCGCCGATGATCGCTCCAATGGAAAAAATAATGGTCAGGGACAAACCCAGGATCCGCAAAAACTTGGCCATCATTTCCGATTGGTCACGATAATACTTTGTTTCGCGTCTCGCCTCCAGTGTGAACCGCGGATCCGTTTCGATGGCCGTCTTCGCCGCCTCAAAAGCGTCCGGATGATTCAATTTGAAAATGAGCGAGGAATAAACGGGCCGTCGGAACGCCTGCATCACCTGATCGACGTCACCCCAGATTTCCGAGGCAAACCCCGTATTGCCCGCGTCGAAGATGCCGACAACCGTCCAGGTGCGCATGCCCCATGTCAACGTCTGCTGCAGCCCCACCCCCTGAAATCCTTTGGCAATGCTGTTGCCGACAACAACTTCCGATGAGCCCATCCGTAGCATCCGGCCTGCTGTCAGTTTTACCTGCGGTCGAAGCGGCAGGGACTGGGTTTGTATCCCCCGCACGACAACATTGGAATGGCTGGAAGCCTGTTCCTCCCCCTTTTTCCTCAGGGCAATCAGCACAACGCACTCTTTGGCCATCAGGGGCTGTCCGTCCTGGCCCATGGCAACCTGCGGCAGCATTTCTACGATGGCAGCGGATTTTCGTTCCATCGAGCTCATCACTTCAGACGACGACGCCTTGCGGACAACCACCACGTTGTCTGGCGAACCGGTTTCAACCAGTGTTTTCTGCAATCCGGCGGCCATCATCAACACCGCGGCAAAAACAAAGACCACCAGCGCCATGCCCGACACGGTGAGGATAGTCGTCAACCGGCGTTTCCACAGATTACGAAAACTATAGGAGAAAGGGACGGTCATCAACCGATCCTCCGTAAACCATCGGCAATGCGGATGCGGATGGCATGGTGCGTCGGAATAATTGCCGCGAAAAACGCAATGAGAAAGGCGGCGATGATATCCATGTAAATCGTCAGGTCAGAAACCAGAAAGACCGGGAAATACGTTGAAAGCCTCTGGCCAAAAGCGGCGGCGGCGGGAAACGTCAGAGCAATACCGATCAGGCTTCCCGTAACCGTAATGACCAGTGCTTCTCCGAAGATCAGAATCGTAATGTCCCGGGCGCCGAAACCGAGTGTTTTCAAAATCGCGTAATCGCCGGTACGCTCACGGGTAGTCATGGCCATTGTGTTGGCGACAACCGCCATGATGATGAAAATAACGACAAATGAAACCATCTGAATTGCCGTGACAATCGCTTCGGCCATGGCGATAAATCCAAGGTTGAAAGCCTTTTCCGTTTCCGTAAGGGTTTCGGCCAGCGAATTCCTGAACATCCCGTCGATCTTGACGGCTGTTTCCGCGGCCGCATCCGGACGATTCACACCGATCATATAGAAACCAACCTGATCCGCCATGGACGGCATCGCTTTTTTAATCGCCTCGTTCAGGTACGCCCAGTGGAAAAAAAACTGCGTTTCGTCAACCGTCCTGTCACGACCTTTATAAATGCCCCTCAGGACAAAATCCCAGTTTCCCGGATAAATCATCCCTTTGAGTGTAATACTGTCACCGACCTTCCAGCCGTATTTATCAGCAAGTTTTTTCCCCGCCACCGCGCCCTTGCGGTCGGCCAGGAAAGATTTTTTCTGATTTTCCTCAACCACAAATTCTGGATACAGCTCGAAGTATGTCCGGGGTTCCACGCAGAAATTCGGGAAGAAATTTTTCTCGTTGATGTAAACACCTCCGAACCAGTTCCCGTAGGACACCGTTTTGACGCCCTCGACCTGCCGGATTTTTTCCGTGTAGGAAATGGGCAGCGAAAAGATAATGGAAATCGCGTTGCGCGTAACCAGGCGCGATGTGGATGCCGCTTCAACGCCGGCGTAAAAGGAACTCACTACCGTCCTCAACAGACCGAAGGCAAGGATAGCCACGGCAATGCCCAGAATGGTCAGAGAACTGCGCAGTTTGTTGTGAAATGCGTTTCTAAAGAGGATTTTGAACAGCATCATGATTGAGATACCCCTTGTCCAGATGGCGCAGTGTGTGGGCGCGGGCTGCCGCCCGGGGATCATGTGTGACCATGATGATCGTTTTGCCCATGTCATGGTTGAGCCGTTCCATCATGGAAAGGATTTCTTCTGCGGAGACGCGGTCCAAGTCACCGGTTGGCTCGTCGGCAACCAGAATGGTCGGATCGGTAACGATGGCCCGGGCAATCGCCACGCGCTGCTGCTCCCCGCCGGACATCTCACCGGGGTAATGGTCCATCCGATGTCCCAGGCCCACCATCGAAAGGGCCATTTCAGCGTGTTCACGGCGCTGGTTTTTGGACAGGGTGGTCAAATGCAACGGCAGTTCAACATTTTCCACGGCTTTGAGAACGGGAATCAGATTGTAAAACTGGAAGATGAACCCGACGGAATTAGCTCGCCAGGCGGCCAGTTCGGTCTCCGAAAGTGTGGTGATATCAATGTCACCAACATGGATGGTCCCCTCATCCGCCTTGTCAATACCAGCGATCAGGTTCAGAAGCGTCGTCTTGCCTGAACCGGAAGGCCCCATCAGCGCCAGAAATTCCCCATCGGCAATATCGAAAGTAATGTCATGCAGCACCGGTACGACCAGGCTCTCCCGATGATAACATTTGAAGAGGTGCTTTATTTCAACAATGGGGTTTTTGCCTTCCATTACAACCTGCTCATCGCCATTGCCGGATGTGTAAGTCCGGCAGATCGATCCTTTTCAAGTTTTTGCCCGTTCATGCCTGAAACACGACCCGCCGGAATTTTATCTTTCCGCCACCCTGATTTTTGCTCCGTCCCTCAATCCTTTCGGCTTGAGCACCACACGGTCGCCCGACTTCAAGCCTGTTTCCACTTCCTGCAAGTCTCCCAGCCTGTCCCCGACGGATATGGCCGTCTCCCGCACTTTATTATCCTGGACCAGATAAGCAATATTCTTCCCATCACGGCTGACCAGCGCGTCCTTATTCACGGCCAGCCTGGGCAGCAACTCACCGGAGGTTAGTTCGCGGGAAAGAAAGGACACCTTGGCGCTCATATCCGGCAGCATCCGGGCATCAAGGCCCAAAAACCGCACTTTAACCAGTACCGTGGCCTTGGCACGGTCGACGGTCGGCACAATGGCGTGCACCTGTCCGCGGAAACGCTTGTCGGGCAGGGCATCGAGTTGAATATCACAGGGCTGACCGACGCGAATCCGTGTGATACTGGTTTCTGAAACATCGGCCTCAACCTGCAGAGATCCCATATCGGCCAGCGTAACCACGGCGGCCTTGGATGTGCTTGATGCACCCAGCGGCGTGACAATGTCTCCCACATCGGCATTCTTGGTCAACACCACACCGTCAAACGGGGCCCGGATCAGTGTGTAATCGAGATTTGCCTCGGCTCCCGCGAGGGCGGCAGCCGCCGATTCCGCAGCCGCCGAGGCTGCTTTCACTGCCTCCTGGGAACGCAGATAACGGGTACTGACCGTATCGTATTCCGATTGAGAGATATATCCATCCTTGATCAGCTTCTGATAGCGGCTGTGATCCTTTTGCAGGTTGTCCCTTTCCACCCTGGCCTGTTTGAGCAGGGCTCTGGCATTGGCGAGATTAGCCGCAACCTGGTCTTTTGCGGCAGCCACATCGGAGCTTTCCATCCGGGCCAGGATTTGCCCCTTTTTCACAATGCTTCCTTCTTCAACCAGCAGCGCCGTAAGCCGGCCGGTCATTTTGGAAGCCACCGCCGCTTTACGCTGGGCGACAATGTAACCGCTGGCATTCAATACGGACACTGACTGCGATGGATAGACCATGGAAACCGTTGTTACATCCACCGTTGTAGTCGGCGCGATAATGCCCGCATGATAAAGAAGGAAACCGGCAATCAGCAGGACAAGCATCGTAGCGATAACAAAGGGTTTCTTCTTGCGGCCGGCCAGGACGTGTTTTTTATCGGATTTATCAATCTTAAGTTTGCTCAAATCTTCCTGCGGCATCTTTTCCCCACTTTCAGATGATTGAAAACATTGTTACTATTCTTAACAGAACTTTTCTGAATTTTCCATGAGTATAAAAGAATCATGCCGCAGGGCAAGAGCCATCCATATGCCCTGCAGACCACAAAACACCGTCCTTTTTGACACCTTGCCGCTTTTGCCATTCCCGAATTAAAAAATTGATTAATTGTTCATCCTGTATATAATGTTTTTGTATTAGCAGTCATTCAAAATAAATTTATTTAAAGTTTAATGAAATATTTTATAGGAGCTAATCCAATGAGATTTTCCGCTTCAATACTGCTGGATGGCGGCAAAATGGTAATTCCATCCGATTATCGCCGAAATATTCTTTCCCTCATCAAAGAGGCTATTAATCCCGGTCAAAGCGGAACCGAGATCTACGAGAAGTATTACGTCAAAGAGGCAAGAAAGATAAAGCCTTTTACATTTTCGGTTAATTTCAAAACCGACGATACTAACAGCGAAAAAGGCCGTCTGCACCTTTCCGAACCAAAGCTCAACCTGTTTTTTTCGGCAAGCGATCCTGTCTTTCTGATTTACGTTTACAACGGCCTGGTTCAATTGAAGAAAGATTATCCGCTTTTCCCCGGACTTAAAGCGAAAATGGGGCGATTCAATCTTGAACAGCAAAAAAACTTTCAATTAAGCGAGTCCGTCTTCAAAACCTGCTCGCCTGTTCTTGTGCGGGATACCGACGCATCAGGCAAATCGCGCGGCTATATCACGGCAGATAGGCCGGAATTTGGAGACAGGCTTTACCATTCTGTCAAATCCATGTGTAAAGCGCTGCTGGATGACGCATCCGAACTGAAGAATAATGACTTTGCCGCCGAATGGATACGTTCGCAAACCGTGCGTATCAATCACTATCAAAATAAAGACGCTGCACCGGACAGTAAGAAGGAAATGATTGAGGCAACATCCGGAACCATCAAAATAAAAGCCCCGGCCAATGTTTTACAACTGATCTATGATGCAGGCCTCGGCGCAAAGCGAAGCCAGGGGTTCGGCATGCTGGAGATTCTTTAATGAAGACGATTAAGAAACTGCTTGGTGAACCCGAAGGTTTGCATCTGGAATTCAAGCAAAAGATCAACGACGGCGCTTATAAAACTGTTGCCGCCTTTGCCAATACGGACGGAGGTTCGGTTCTTATTGGTGTGACCGATACAGGGCAGCTGGCAGGCGTTGGCCTTACAACGCAGGGACTGGATCAACTGACCAGCCGGATGATCGACAAACTGGGCATTCATCCGCGCATCGAAGCAGTAAAGTACAAAGGTAAAGATTTAGTTCACATCTCGGTGGAGCCGGGCAACGCCCCCGTCACCTTCGAGGGCCGCTATTACAAGCGTGTCGGCGCGACAACGCGCGAAATGACAAGCGATGAACTGGGCCGTTTTTTCCGCCGCAGATTATACTGGGACAGCCAGATTTGTGAAAAGGCCACCATCAAAGACATCAACGCGTCCACCGTGCGACAATTTGTGCGCATGGGCATCGCCAGCGGCCGCCTTTTGAATATTGCCGCCAAAGAATCCGCCAAAACCGTTTTGTCCCGCCTGAAGCTCATCGACGGCGAAAAAGTGACCAATGCCGCAATCATGCTTTTCGGCAAAGACCCGCAGAAATACTTTTTCAATGCCGTTTTGCGTGTGGGCCGCTTCAAGCGCGAAGACCTGATCATCGGCGACCGCCGGATAGAAGGAAACCTTTTCCAGCAGGTCGATGCGGCCGAAGAAGCCATCAAGAATTTCATCAACGTGCGCTACGATATTACCGGCGAAAGCATGATCCGCAAAAACGTCTGGGACTATCCGCTGGAAGCCGTCCGCGAAATGCTCAACAATGCCGTCGTGCACCGCGACTATTTCAGCCACGGCACGCAAACGCAGATCAAAATATTCGACGATCACATCCGGGCTTTCAATCCCGGAAATTTAATGGACGATTTAACCATAGAAAAGCTGCAGGGACCGCATGTGTCGATCACCCGCAATCCGCTTCTGGCGCACATTTTCTATCTTGCCGGCCGCATCGAGCAGTACGGCTCCGGCATGGACCGCATCCGCAGCGCCCTTGCTGCGCAAGGCCAGCCGCCGCAAACCATCGAAACACTGGGATACGGTTTTGTCCTGATCATGAGGGAACCGGCAGCAGGCGGTCAAATGGAACCGGTGAAAAAGTTGGGTGAAAAGTTGGGTGAAAAGTTGGGTGAAACGGAGAGAAGAATTTTGACGATTCTTTCGACGGACAGTCATGCAACTATAACAAGCATAGCAAGTCGTCTTGAAATCAGCACTACCGCTGTTGAAAAGCAGTTGGCAAAATTGAAGAGACAGAAATTATTAAAGCGTATCGGCCCGGCCAAAGGCGGCCGCTGGGAGGTTGTGGGATGAAACATCGGGTTTACATGCGGGATTGGTTTTTCAATGCCGGAATTATCGGTTTTTTGCGGGTTGTCAGCGACGGGAAGCATATCGAAGATATTTCTGGCCTCAATATTGGCGAAAACTATATTGAGTTTGAAAAAGATATTCTCAATAGCTTTTACGAAACATTCATAAAACTATCTTTTCTTAAAATGTTTAAGAAAGAAGCATATATAGCAGGCCGCCTAAATAAAGCCCTAAAAGAGTTAAGCGAAAAAAAGAAAATCGATATTGCAAAAAAAATCACCGATATTGAAAAATCACCCTATCTAAATTTTCAAAAGTTACTCGGCCGTGATTTATTATCCTGTCAGAATGTGGAAGCCCTTAGTATCAGCATTCAAGAGGCGATTGAATCTATAAAGGGAAAGACGGGAGCTGCCATTTATAATGATTTAAGACAGCAGGATACTGAAAATAAATCGATTGCTGCTTTCCTTAAATCACGATTAAAGGGCGTGTGCGCTTATGATAATATTCCAAAATATGTTGATGCCATACAGAATATAGAACTTAAGTCAAAAATTAAGAAAAACGATATTTGTCCGTCTTGCCAAACTAACAAAAAAAGCTTTGATTTCAGCAATGCAATAACAAACATTCTTGGGTTTAATACTGATAATTCTAACTGGATATGGGCTTTCAAAGATTCCAATTCAAAAATATGTCCCGTATGCGCTCTGATTTATACATGCGCATTCCTTTCCTTTGCCTTTGTTCTAAAGCAGGGACAAAAGAAAGGCGCATATTTGAATTGTTTCTATTTTTTAAATCAAAATAATAATGTCAAAGGGTCATTTGATTCCGCGAAACGATTCGATCTTGAGATATCCAATCTAAATGACCAGTCGCCATTTTTTGTCATGATCAAAGAGACGGTTCATCACATCAATCAAACTAAAATCAAAAATATAAGAGAGAATATAAGTTTTGTAGAAATCATAGATAATCCTATTCTCGCAGGACAGGGCACGAAAGGATACAATGTTTATTCATATAATGTTGATAATGACATTGCAGAGTTTCTGCATCCATATTTCAAGGGCAACACAATGCCAAAAGGTTTCTATAAAATCAAAGATGCGTATTTTAATTTAGACGAGCAATTACTTAAAAGCACAGTCACCCGTCAGGTTGATTATGGCTTATTGCACACATTCCTGTCGTTATGGCTCCAAGGTCGAAAGAACCAAAATAACGAACAGAAGAAAGCGAACATTGTGGCTGCATACCAGCCGTCTTACATCATTGAATATGTTCTGGATTATATCAATAAATGCGTGAGGAGGGACACGATGGATATCAATAAAGGAATCGTAAAAAAAGCGTTTCGAAATGGAATCGAACTCAAGCAGAAATTACTGGCCAAAAACAAAGAAAACCAAATCGACGGAATCATCTATCAGCTTCTCAATGACCTCAAAATAGCCGACCGCGAGAAGTTTATTGATAAGTACATGAGGCTTGTCATGAGTCACGGCCTGCCGTCGATGTTCGGCGAGGCTGAGATGCTGGATAAGGACGCTTTTCTCCAGTTTGGCTACAGCTTTATTAACGGCATCATGAGTCAACCGAAACAAAGTGAATAAACATAACTATTAAAATATTCGAGGAGGAACTGAAAAATGGCAAAACATCTGCACCTTGCAATCATTTTCAAAGCATCAAATCTGAACTATGGCGAAAGCATCGGTAATATCCTGTCGCTTAAAAAGCTGGCAAGCGAAGGGAAAAATTATTCATACATTTCACGACAGGCGCTGCGTTAC